>NZ_JALNUX010000006.1:0-435154 GCF_026544185.1 Pseudomonas sp. GM_Psu_1 | reverse complement strand
CAGAGCAGGTCAACAGTTATTTTACGATTGAGTTGCAGCGGATCAATTCGGCCATGTCTTTGACCGCCTGCTTGAAGCCGACGAAGACCGCCTGGGCCACGATGGCATGGCCGATGTTCAGCTCGTTAATACCCGGCAGCGCCGCGATGGGCTGGACATTATGGTAGTGCAGGCCATGACCGGCATTGACCACCAGCCCGAGGCCGGTGGCGAATTCCACCGCCCTGGCCAGGCGCTGCAGCTCATGGGCCTGCGCTTCCTGGGTCTCGGCTTCGGCATAGCGACCGGTGTGCAACTCGATCACCGGAGCACCGCTGTCCTTGGCCGCCTGAATCTGCTGCAGATCGGGATCTATAAAGAGGGACACTTCCGAAGCGGGCAGTGCGGCGATGGCGTCACGGATGCGCTGCACCTGACCCAGCACATCCAGGCCACCTTCGGTGGTCAGCTCTTCCCGGCGCTCGGGCACCAGGCAGACGTGCTCGGGCCGGATCTCCTGGGCAAAGGCCAGCATCTCGGGGGTCAGGGCGACTTCGAGATTCATGCGGGTCTGCAGGAGGTCGCGCAGCAGGCGGACATCCCGCTCCTGGATATGGCGACGGTCCTCGCGCAGGTGCAGGGTGATGCCATCCGCCCCTGCCTCCTCGGCATCCAGCGCCGCCTTGACCGGATCGGGATAGCGGGTACCCCGGGCCTGGCGCAGGGTGGCGACATGATCGATGTTGACGCCCAACAGAACACGACTGAACTCTTTCATGGCTTATTCACTTGGCTTGGCGAACAATTCGCGACTCATCAGGGGTTTGCTGCCCAGGTGCGGCGCCAGGGCCTGGCGCATCAGGCGCTTGGCAGCGCGGACTACGGTGGGATCGTCCCACTCGCCACGCTCCAGTGCCAGGATTTCCGCGCCGGCCAGACAGCCCGGGCGAACTTCGTCGACGGCTTCGAAGCCCTGGTCCGGAATGAAGCGATAGAGGCGCTGGGCGTCGATGGCCTGGCCATCCAGCGCCAGCGACAGCGAGAAGCCGTAGCCCAGCAGGTCGAGCAGGCGCCATTCGAAGGTACGCAGCAGGGGCTCGACCGGTCGCCCCTGGGCGAGGGCCGCCAGGGTCAGACCATAGAGTTCGAAAAGCGCGGGATAGGGATCTTCGGCGGGCAGTAGCCGGACCAGCAGCTCATTCAGATAGAAGCCGCTGAACAGCGCCTGCCCCTGGAGCAGATAGGGTGGCGCCAGGGCCGCCACCTTTTGCAGATTCTTCAGCTCCCCTCGCCCACTGAGCTGAGCCTCGAGGGGAATGAAGGGCCTGGCCAGACTTCCGGAGCGGGAGCGGGCCGCGCGCAACACCGTACGGACCCGGCCGAAGGCGCCGAACACATCCACCAGCGCACTGCTTTCCCGATAGGGACGCGCATGCAGGACGAACAGCGGCTCGGACGCCTGCATCGCTAGAGGTCGGAATAACCCAGAGAGCGCAGGGCGCGCTCGTCATCGGACCAGCCGCCTTTGACCTTGACCCAGAGATTGAGCATGACCTTGGCGTCGAACAGGGTTTCCATGTCCTGGCGGGCTTCCTGGCCGATGCGCTTGATGCGCTCGCCGGCCTGGCCGATGAGGATCTTCTTCTGGCCATCGCGCTCGACCAGGATCAGGCCGTGGATGTGCAGTACCCCGTTGTCGTACTTGAATTCCTCGATCTCGACGGCGACCTGGTAGGGCAATTCCGCCCCCAGCTGACGCATGATCTTTTCGCGGATCAGCTCAGCCGCGAGGAAACGACTGGATCGATCGGTGATCTGGTCTTCGGGGAAGAAGTGCTCACCCTCCGGCAGGCGCTCGGCGACCAGCTCTTCGAGGGCATCGAGATTGTGGCCGTGCTGGGCGGAGATCGGAATGAGCGTGGCTTCCGGCAATTGCTCCTGCAGCCACTGCAGGTGCGGCAGCATGTCGGCCTTGTCTTCCAGACGATCCATCTTGTTGACGGCGAGCAGCACCGGGCACTTCACGAAGCGGACCCGCTCCAGCACCATCTGGTCTTCGTCGGTCCAGCGGGTACGATCGACCACGAACACCACGACGTCCACATCGCGCAGGGCGGTGACGGCCGTCTTGTTCATGAAGCGGTTGAGCGCCTTCTGGTTTTCCTTGTGCAGACCGGGGGTATCCACATAGATGGTCTGCACCTCACCCTCGGTCTTGATGCCGAGCATGTTGTGCCGGGTGGTCTGCGGCTTGCGCGAGGTGATGGCCAGCTTCTGCCCGAGGATATGGTTGAGCAGCGTGGACTTGCCGACGTTGGGACGGCCGACGATGGCGACGTAGCCGCACCGCGATGCCTTCAGCTCATCATTCATGACCATTCTCCACGCCCAGGGCGATCAAGGCCGCCGAGGCGGCTATCTGTTCGGCGATACGGCGACTGGCGCCCTGCCCCGTCGTCTTTTCGTTGAGCATGGCGATCTCGCATTCGACAAAGAAGACCCGGCAATGGGGCTCTCCTTCGATGGCGACCACCTCGTAGCGCGGCAGGTCGCACGCCCGCGCCTGGAGAAACTCCTGCAGGCGGGTCTTGGGATCCTTGTTGGTATCCACCGGCGTCAGCTCGCGCAATTGCGGGCCGAGCCAGGCCATGACCCGATCCTTGGCCGCATCCATGCCGGCATCCAGATAGATGCCGCCGATCAGGGCTTCCATGGCATCGGCAAGAATGGATTCGCGACGGAAGCCGCCGCTCTTCAGCTCACCGGACCCCAGGCGCAGGTAGTCACCCAGCTCGAAGCTGCGCGCCAGCAGGGCCAGGGTCTCGCCTTTCACCAGCTTGGCGCGCAGGCGGGACAGCTGGCCTTCGCGGGCCTGGGGGAAATGATCGTAGAGGGCTTCGCCGATGATGAAGTTGAGGATGGCGTCGCCGAGGAATTCGAGGCGTTCGTTGTTGCGACCGGCAAAGCTGCGGTGCGTGAGGGCGAGCAGCATCAGGTCCGGGTCCTTGAAGGTATAACCCAGCCGACGCTCGAGGCGATCTAGAGATAATGTCACGGGAGATTTATACGGAAATCACGATTGAAACGAACGACCAGATCGATGTTGCGGATCAGGTGTTCACGTTTTTCATAGTCGAGGTGGATCTGCAGGTGGTTGCCGTCGGCTTCGACGCGCATGGCCTTTTGCAGATCGAGATCACGGATGTCGTTCACCTGCATACCCTTCCCCACGTAGCTGTAGACGTCGGACACGCTGCGAATCTGGTTATCGGGGTTGTCGCCGATGGATTCGATGACCTTAGTCAGAGCATTGTAGTCCAGGTAATGCGGCACGAGCTTCATGGCCGTACTGGCCAGGAAGGCGATGACGCAGAGTGCGAGCAGACCACCGAGAAACGACAGCCCCTGCTGACGCGACGGACGACCGGACACTCTGCGTTCATTCATCTGATGATACCTACGCGAGACAGGGTGGGCATGCTCTGCAGCTTGGGCTCAGGCCAGCTCAGCCAGACGGCGAAGGCCTTGCCGACGATGTTGCGGTCGGGAACCATGCCGAGCAGGTCACGGGGAATGTTGGGATCGTCCCAGTAGCGACTGTCGTTGGAGTTGTCGCGGTTGTCACCCATCATGAAGTAGTGACCGGCCGGCACCTTCCATTCGTGGTCGGGCTCCATGCGGTAGCGGGTCATCTCTTCGCGGATCAGGTGCTCGGTCTTGCCGAGTTGCTCCTTGAACAGTTTGACGCTGCCCAGGGAACCCGGCTCGTCACCCACCAGTTCCTCGCTGACGCGCTGGCCGTTGATGTACAGCTGCTTGTCGCTGGTATAGCGGATGGTATCGCCCGGCACCCCGATCACTCGCTTGATGTAGTTGACGCTGGGATCGCTGGGATAGCGGAACACCATGACGTCGCCACGCTGCGGATCACCGATCGGGATGACCTTGAGGTCGATCACCGGCAGGCGGATGCCGTAGGCGAATTTGTTCACCAGGATGAAATCGCCCACTTCCAGGGTCGGTTTCATGGAGCCCGAAGGAATCTGGAACGGCTCCACCAGGAAGGATCTCAGGATCAGCACGATGGCCAGGACGGGAAAGAACGACTTCCCGTACTCGACCAGCGCCGGTTCCTTGTTCAACTGCTCCAGTACCGCGGGATCAGGCTCGCTGACCTGCTGCCCGTAGGTCTGGATCGCCTTGCGACGACGCGGTGCGAGTACCAGCAGATCGATGAGTGCCAGGGCGCCGCAGACGGCGACCGCGAGAACCAGCAACAGAGGGAAGTTCCAGGACATGGGCTTCAGCTATCCACCTTGAGCACGGCCAGGAAGGCCTCTTGAGGAATCTCTACGCTACCAACCTGCTTCATGCGCTTCTTGCCCGCCTTCTGCTTTTCCAGCAGCTTGCGCTTACGGGACACGTCACCGCCGTAGCACTTGGCCAGAACGTTCTTGCGCAGCGCCTTGACCGTGGTCCGGGCCACGATCTGACCGCCGATGGCCGCCTGGATCGCCACGTCGAACATCTGCCGCGGGATCAGCTCCTTCATCTTCTCGGTCAGGGCGCGACCCTTGTAGTGCGCCTTGTCGCGATGGACGATCAGCGCCAGGGCATCGACCTTCTCGCCGTTGATGAGGACGTCGAGCTTGACCAGGCTGGCGGCTTCGAAGCGATCGAAGCTGTAGTCCAGCGACGCATAGCCACGGCTCACCGACTTGAGGCGGTCGAAGAAGTCCAGGACCACCTCGTTCATCGGCAGGTCGTAGCTGACCTGCACCTGGCTGCTGAGGAACTGCATGTCGCGCTGGACGCCACGCTTCTCGATGCACAGGGTGATGACGTTGCCCAGGTGCTCCTGGGGTACCAGGATGTTGGCGCGCACGATGGGCTCGCGCATCTCGGCGACAGAGGCCAGGTCTGGCAGCTTGGACGGGTTGTCGACATAGATGATGCTGCCATCCTTGAGCACCACCTCGAAGACCACGGTCGGCGCGGTGGTGATGAGGTCGAGATCGTATTCGCGCTCCAGGCGCTCCTGGATGATCTCCATGTGCAGCATGCCGAGGAAGCCGATGCGGAAGCCGAAGCCGAGGGCCTCGGAGCTTTCCGGCTCGTATTGCAGGGCCGCATCGTTGAGGGTCAGCTTCTGCAGGGCTTCGCGGAAGTCCTCGAAGTCGTCGGAACTGACCGGGAAGAGACCGGCGTAGACCTGCGGCTTGACCCGCTGGAAGCCCGGCAGCACGGCCACGTCCGGGGTGGCGCTGAGGGTCAGGGTGTCGCCGACCGGGGCGCCGAGGATTTCCTTGATGCCGGCGATGATGAAGCCCACTTCGCCCGCCTTGAGATCGACCGTCTCGGTGTGCTTGGGCGAGAAGACGCCGACGCTGTCGACCTGGTGCACCTTGCCGGTGGACTTGACCAGGATCTTGTCGCCCTTCTTTACCCGCCCGTGCTTGACGCGCACCAGCGAGACGACGCCCAGGTAGTTGTCGAACCAGGAGTCGATGATCAGCGCCTGCAGGGGCGCGTCGATCTCGCCCTCGGGCGGCGGAATGACCTTGACCAGTTGCTCGAGGACATCGGGTACGCCCATGCCGCTCTTGGCACTGCAGGGCACGGCGTCGGTGGCGTCGATGCCGATGATGTGCTCGATCTCGGCCTTGACCTTGTCCGGCTCGGCCTGGGGCAGGTCCATCTTGTTCAGCACCGGCATGACCTCGAGGCCCTGCTCGATGGCGGTGTAGCAGTTGGCGACCGACTGGGCTTCCACGCCCTGCCCCGCATCCACCACCAGTAGCGCGCCTTCGCAGGCGGCCAGCGAACGGCTGACTTCATAGGTGAAGTCGACGTGGCCGGGGGTGTCGATGAAGTTGAGCTGGTAGGTCTTGCCGTCCTGGGCCTTGTAGTACAGCGTGACGCTGTGGGCCTTGATGGTGATGCCGCGCTCGCGCTCGAGATCCATGGAATCCAGGACCTGGGCCTCCATTTCTCGGTCGCTCAAACCACCACAGATCTGGATGAACCGATCCGCAAGCGTCGACTTGCCGTGATCGATGTGGGCGATGATGGAGAAATTGCGGATATGGCTCAGATCACTCACGAATCAGCACTCGAATAGCCAGCAGCGGAACATCCGCCGGGAAAATAGCGGGGGAGTTTACCTGAATGCGGCAAACAAGGGGACTCGCGCCGTTCGAGCGGACAAAAAGAAGGGGCAGTCGCCTGCCCCTCGCTTCGTCCCCTGCCGTTACTTGCCCGGCAGTTTGAAGGTGATGAAGCTGGCGCGACCCTCACGCACCACGCGCATCGAAATGGAGCGCCCTGCCGGCAGTGCCGAGGTGATTTTCTCGAAGGCGGCGGCGGATTCGATGGGCTGATTGTTGAGGTGGGTGATGACGTCGCCCGGACGCAGGCCGATAGCCGCGGCAGGACCGTCGCCACTGAGCTTGTTGATGACCACGCCGCCCTGGATGTCCAGGGTCTTCTTCTGCTCGGCGGTCAGGTTGGCCACGGCGATGCCCAGGCGATTGCTGGCCCGATCGGACCCGCGCTCGCCGCCGGAAGCGGCCTGGTCGTCCTTGGGCATGTCGCCCACGGTAACGCTCAGGTTTTGCCGCTTGCCTTCACGGATGATCTCCATGTCGGCCTTGGCACCCGGCTTGAGATTGCCGATCAGGTGCGGCAGGTCGGCGGATTCCTCGATCTTCTGGCCATTGACCGAGAGGATGACGTCGCCGACCTTGATGCCGCTCTTGGCTGCGGGACCGTCGTCCAGGGTCTGGGCGACCAGGGCACCGGCCGGACGATCCAGGCCGAAGGATTCGGCGAGATCCTTGTCCACTTCCTGGATGACCACGCCCAGCCAGCCGCGGCTCACCTTGCCATCGGTCTTCAGCTGATTGGCCACGTTCATGGCGACGTCGATCGGAATGGCGAAGGATAGCCCCATGAAGCCACCGGAGCGGGTGAATATCTGCGAGTTGATCCCGACCACCTCACCCTTGAGGTTGAACAGCGGACCGCCGGAGTTGCCCGGGTTGATGGCCACGTCGGTCTGGATGAAGGGCACATAGCTTTCGTTGGGCAGGCTGCGACCCTTGGCGCTGACGATACCGGCGGTGACCGAGTGATCGAAGCCGAAGGGCGAACCGATGGCCAGGACCCATTCACCGACCTTGAGCTGATCGGAATTGCCCAGCTTGAGGGTGGGCAGGTCCTTGGCGTCGATTTTCAGCAGGGCGACGTCGGTACGGGGATCCGCGCCGATCAGCTTGGCGGTGTGATCACTGCGGTCGGACAGCCGTACCAGGATCTCGTCGGCATCGGCGACCACATGGTTGTTGGTCAGAATGTAGCCATCGGGCGAGATGATGAAGCCCGAGCCCAGGGACTGGGCCTGCTCCTGCTTGCCACGGGGACCGCGCGGCATCTGCGGGATGCTGCGCTCGAAGAATTCACGGATGCCCGGCGGCAGGCCTTCCAGATCGGGCATGGTCATGGCGCCGGCGCCACGACCTTCAGGAATTTTCTGGCGGGTGCTGATGTTGACGACCGCTGGAGATGCCGCCTCGACCAGGCCGGTGAAATCCGGCAGATCGGCCCGAGCCATGGCCGTCAGTCCCATCAGCCAGAGCCCCATCAGGGCGGCCGTGTAATGCTTTAGATTGCGCATGCGCGTGCAGCTCCACTCTATCCAATGACTTGAACACATCGCTGGCGACCTGCCTGCTCCGCAACGGCGGCACAGTCAGAGACGACTGGCAGCAGAAATAGCACGGCCTTGCTGAACGATAGCTTTCGAAGCATTTTGCGCTCCATCCGGACATCCGGCAGGCAAAAAAAAACGGCGCCCGGAACAGAGTCCGGACACCGTTTCGAGGTGAAGCCAGCGAATCAACGCTGGGCAGGGGCTTCCTGCTTTTCACCTGCCATCGGCTTATCAGCCTTGGCTTCGGCATTCGCCTTGGTGCTTTCTTCGCTGAAGCTGGCCAGCACGGCCGGGCTACGCGCGGGTTGCGGCACAGTCAGCTGGCTCGGCGCCTGCTGGGCCAGACCCTGGGTGGAGACGTCGGACTGGTTGTACATCCGCACGCCTGCCAGTACGGCGAAGGTCACGGACGCGGCGACCGCGACACGACCCAGGCTCGACCAGCCACTCTTGCGCGCCTGGGCAACGACGGGCGCTGCCGGGGCTGCGATGGCCTCATCACGCTCCAGCGTGGTGGTGACGCCTTTGGCGATATCCAGATTCGGCAACATGGGCTCACCGCGAATCACGGCGCTGACCATGGCGTAGCGCGACCAGGTGGCGCGCAGTTCCGGGTCCTTGCTGACCTCGGCGATGACACGCCGGGTTTCGAATTCGTCCGCTTCGTTATCCATAACAGCGGACAGGGATTCCAGCAGGGCTTCACGACTCATACGTATTACCTCTCTAAAAGCTGTCGCCGCTGTCTATGCATCACGCAGCAGGGGCTGCAATGCTTTGTCTATCGCTTCCCGAGCTCGGAAAATCCGAGACCGGACCGTTCCCACCGGACATTGCATGACGTTCGCAATGTCCTCGTAGCTGAGGCCTTCGAACTCACGAAGGGTCAGCGCGGTGCGCAGATCTTCCGGGAGCTGCTGGATGGTCCGATGCACGGTGGCCTCGATCTCATCCCGCAAAAGGGACCGCTCTGGGGACTCGATATCCTTTAGAGCATGGTCGCCTTCATAAAATTCCGCATCTTCGGCACTGACGTCGCTGTCCGGTGGACGACGACCCCGGGCAACCAGATGGTTCTTTGCCGTGTTGATGGCGATGCGATAGAGCCAGGTGTAGAAAGCACTATCGCCACGGAAGTTCCCGAGCGCGCGATAGGCTTTGATGAAAGCCTCCTGAGCGACGTCCTGGGCTTCCTGGGTATCGTGGACGAAACGCACGATCAGACCGAGAATCTTGTGCTGATACTTGAGCACCAGCAGATCGAAAGCACGCTTGTCGCCGCGCTGTACGCGCTCGACCAGTTGTTGATCCTGCTCCTGGGTGGGCAGGGCTTGCTTGCTGTCCTTGGCTTGCAGCTCGGTATCGTCCTTGCTTTCACTATCGACGCGCGCTGCTAGACTGGGCTGTTGCACGAAAGTTCTCCCCTCCACAGCAGTTGATGAGCGAGCACTAAGATGGCTGCTGATCGCTCCTGGGTGTCACTGAATTAGCTTTGGCAGATGGCCCATTCTCGTCTTGGCGTTCCGGCCGCACGGATGAGCAATTATCTATACATAGACCCCGCCTGACGCCCGCGAGTTCCCTGCCGATCCATCCGATGGCTATGCCGTCAGCCGCCTTGTTCCTATACTCGCCGTCCCGGTGAGAAGGAAACGTCATGGCGCGTCATCTGGAATTCGATGTCCTGGTAATCGGCAGTGGCGCCGCGGGCCTGACGCTCGCGCTCAATCTACCGGCGACGCTGTCCATCGCGGTCTTGAGCAAGGGCGAACTGGCGCATGGTTCGACCTACTGGGCCCAGGGCGGCGTCGCCGCGGTGCTGGACGAAGGCGACACCGTCGAGGCGCACGTGCAGGATACCCTAATCGCGGGCGCCGGGCTGTGTGACGAGGGCGCCGTGCGCTTCACCGTCGAACACAGTCGCGAGGCCATGCAATGGCTGATCGACCAGGGCGTGCCCTTCACCCGCGAGCAGGACGCCGGCAAGGGCGGCCTGGGCTTTCACCTGACCCGCGAAGGCGGCCACAGCCACCGGCGCATCATCCACGCGGCCGATGCCACCGGCATGGCCATCTTCGACACCCTGCTGCGCACCGCCGAAGGCCGGCCCAACATCCAGTTGCTCAGTCAGCGGGTGGCGGTGGATCTGATCACCACGGAAAAGCTCGGCCGGCCGGGCGCGCGCTGCCTGGGCGCCTATGTGCTCGACCGGACCAGCGGCCAGGTCGATACCCTGCACGCGCGCTTCACGGTGCTGGCCACCGGCGGCGCCAGCAAGGCCTACCTCTATAGCACCAATCAGGACAGCGCCAGCGGCGACGGCATCGCCATGGCCTGGCGCGCCGGCTGTTCGGTCGCCAACCTGGAATTCAACCAGTTCCACCCCACCTGCCTCTATCACCCCCATGCGCGCAGCTTTCTGATCACCGAAGCCCTGCGTGGCGAAGGCGCCGTCCTGCGTCTGCCGGATGGCGAACGCTTCATGCCGCGCTTCGACCCCCGCGCCGATCTCGCCCCACGCGACGTGGTGGCGCGCGCCATCGACCACGAGATGAAGCGCCTGGGCATCGATTGCGTCTTTCTCGACATCAGCCACAAGCCGGCGGACTTCGTGCAGGAGCACTTTCCCACGGTCTATCGCCGCTGCCTGGAACTGGGCATCGACATCACCCGGGATCCGATCCCGGTGGTGCCGGCCGCGCACTACACCTGCGGCGGGGTGCGCGTCGACCAGCACGGGCGCGCGGACCTCGGCGGCCTCTATGCCATTGGCGAAACCAGCTGTACCGGTTTGCACGGCGCCAATCGCATGGCCAGCAATTCGCTGCTGGAGTGCTTCGTCTATGCCCGCTCGGCGGCGCTGGACATCCAGGCGCAAGCGGCCGAGATCGGCATGCCGCGCGACCTGCCCGACTGGGACGCCAGCCAGGTGACGGATTCGGACGAGGACGTGGTGATCGCCCACAACTGGGACGAGTTGCGGCGCTTCATGTGGGACTATGTGGGCATCGTGCGCACCACCAAGCGGCTGGTGCGCGCCCGCCATCGCATTCGCCTGCTGATGGACGAGATCGACGAGTTCTACAGCAACTACAAAGTCAGTCGCGACCTGATCGAATTGCGCAACCTGGCGCAGGTGGCGGAGCTGATCATCGAAAGCGCTCTCGCCCGCCAGGAGAGTCGCGGTCTGCACTTCACCCTGGACTATCCGCAACTGGCCAGCAGCGCCCGGGACACTATTCTGGCGCCGCGAACCGGCGCGGAGCGAAGCGAAGTCTGACTCTCAGGCGGCGGTGGGCGTCCGCGGCGAGGCTGTCGCGGGCGATGCAGAGACTGCGGGTACGTCTCGCCGCTGGCAGTCGATAGCGCAGGACCACCAGCCGCGGCAGGGCCAGGCTGTCCGGGCGCAGCTGGATGGCCTGCCAGCCGGTCGCCGGCGACCACAGCTGCCAGCCTTCTGCGCCATGGCGCAAACCGCGCGGCACCTCTGGACAGCGCTGCTGGAGCTGGCGCTGGCGCTGGCGGTGCCAGGACCAGAGCACCAGCAGCGTCAAGAGAGGTTTGAGCGTCCAGGGAATGGCCGCCAGCCAGGGGCAGATCCCCGCGGCGAACGCGGCCAGGGCATGCAGTCGCAGGAGGCCGGCGGAGGCACTCCAGCGACATTCGAAGGGCTCAAGCCGGCTGGACACGGTCCAGGATCATGCGCACGATGATCTGCAGATCGGCGTCTTCCGGCTCACCGCGCTGCATGAACCAGTGGAACATGTCCTGATCCTCGCACTCGAGCAGCTTGCGGTAGCGTGCCTGGTCTTCCGCGCCCAGGGAGGAATAGACCTCCTTGACGAAGGGCACCAGCAATACATCCAGTTCCAGCATGCCGCGGCGGCTGTGCCAGTACAATCTGTTGAGTTCGGTAGCTTCGGTACTCATGGGGACTCCTGCGACAATCGGCGCAGTATAAGCCCGAAGCGCCCCGCCGCGCAGTGCGCCTGACATTCCCCCCGGGCGAGCCTATGATGAGCGGCTTCACTCGACAGGGAGCTGCAGCCGCAATGGCCGACTCGCCGTATTTCTGCCGCTTGACCCACGAAGGCGTCCTGGCCATCCGCGGGGTCGATGCGACCAAGTTTCTCCAGGGGCAGGTCACCTGCAACCTCAATTATCTCGCTGACGACCAGGCCGGCCTGGGAGGGCGCTGCACGCCCAAGGGACGGCTGGTCTCCAGCTTCCGCATCGTCAAGCAGGCCGACGGCTATCTGCTGGCGATGGCCGCGGAGCTGGTCGAGCCGCTGCTGACCGATCTGAAGAAATATGCGGTCTTCTCCAAGTCGGTGCTGACCGACGAAAGCGCGCAATGGCAACGGCTGGGACTCTCGGCCGCCGGCTTCGCCAGCGCCTATCCCGACGTGGCGCTGGGCGAGCAGGCCAATGCCGTGGCGCCGCTCGAAGGCGGCTTCGCCCTGCGGTTGGAGGATAGCCGGGTAGAGACCTGGCGCGCGGCCGACGCAGCGGCGCCGGCGCTGCCGGAGGTGGCACTCGACGAATGGCTGCTGGCCCAGGTGCGGGCTGGCGTGGGCCAGGTGTTCGGCGCGACCCGCGAGCTGTTCGTCCCGCAGATGATCAATCTGCAGGCGCTGGATGGCGTGAGCTTTCGCAAGGGTTGCTACACCGGCCAGGAGATCGTCGCGCGCATGCAGTACCTGGGCAAGCTCAAGCGGCGCCTCTATCGCCTCGCCAGCAGCGAGCGGCCCCCTGCCGTGGGTACCGAGCTGTTCTCGCCGGTGCATGGCAGCAGCGTGGGCGAGGTGGTGCTGGCCGCGGCCAGCCCGGAGGGTTGCGAATTCCTGGCGGTGCTGCAGGGCGATGCTGCCGAGGACGGACGTGTCTCGGTGGGCAGCTCGGACGGGCCAAACTGCCGTTTACTCGATTTGCCCTACTCACTCGATAGCGATCGTGAAATAAAGCGCTGAAGGTTGGGATCGCCTTTATCCGCTCCTCACACAGGTACGTCATGACTCCTCTTGCCGAAAAAGTTGTCCAGGATCTTCTCCACGCGATAGACACCGATCGCGTGGTGCTGCCCACCCTCCCCGAGGTGGCACTGAAGGTCAGAGAAGCGGCCGAAGACCCCAACGTGGGCGTCGCCGAGCTGAGCCGGGTGATCGCCATGGACGCCGCCCTGACGGCGCGCCTGATCAAGGTGGTCAACAGCCCGCTCCTGCGCACCAGCAAGGAGATCACCGACCTGCAGATGGCGGTCGGGCGCCTGGGTATCAACTACACGGCGAATCTGGCCACGGGCCTGGCCATGCAGCAGATGTTCCAGGCCACCAGCGACGCCGTGGATCGCAAGATGCGCGAGGTCTGGAGCCAGGGCACCGAGATCGCCGCCATCAGCCATGCGCTGTGCAAGAAGTACACGCGGCTGATGGCCGACCGCGCCCTGCTCGCCGGCCTGGTGCACCAGATCGGCGTGCTGCCGATCCTCACCTATGCCGAAGAACAGGAAGACCTGCTGGCCAACGCCATCACCCTCGACCAGGTGACGGCGCGCATTCATCCGCAGATCGGCGAACGCATTCTCAAGGTTTGGGATTTCCCGGCCGACATCGCCTGCGTACCGCGGGAATATCTGGCGCTGGAGCGGCAGCCCGCGGCGGCCGACTATGCCGATATCGTGCAGGTCGCGACCCAGCTGCACGCGCAGCGCCAGGGTCAGCAGGAGATCGCGGTCCAGACGCTGCCCGCCGGTATCCGCTTGGGGCTGAACAACCAGCCGGATCCGGCCCAGGATCAGTCCTTCTGGGACGCGGTGGAACAGTCGCGCACCCTGCTCGGCTGAGCTTAGGCTTCCTCGGCGGGAAATTCGACCCGCACCCGCAGTCCGCCGAGCGCGCCGTCCAGCAACTGGATGCGCGCCCGATGGGCGGCGCAGATCTCACCGACGATGGCCAGTCCCAGACCGGCACCCCCGGATTGCGGATCCAGACGCTGAAAGCGCTCGAAAACCTTGGCCCGCGCATTGGCCGGAATGCCGGGACCGTCATCCTCGACTTCCAGTACCGCCGGGGCCAGCACCCGCACCACGATGTTGCCACCTGACTGGCTATGGGCCAGGGCGTTTTCCACCAGATTGCAGAGCAGCTCGTTGAGCAGTGTCGGCTCGCCGATCACCGGCGCCTTGGCGAAGGGCTCGAAGGCCAGGGCGACGCCCTTGGCATGGGCCAGGGGGGCCAGCGCCATGGCCAGTTCCCTGGCCAGATCGCTGAGTTCCAGGCGTTCGGCGCCGCCTTCGGCGATGGCCTGGGCGCCGCTCTCGATCCGCGCCAGTGACAGCAGCTGGTTGGCCAGGCGCGCCAGGCGATCGGTGCTGGCGCGGGTCTCTTCCAGGGTGGCGTACCAGGCCTGGGGCTCGCGTTCGCGCAGGCCCAGCTCGACCCGCGCCTTGATCGCCGCCAGCGGGGTACGCAATTCGTGGGCGGCGTTGGCGATGAAGTCCGCCTGACGCTCGAACAGCCGCCGCAGGCGCAGGGTGAAGCCTTCCAGGGCATGCACCAGCGGCAGCAACTCCTGGGGCGCCCGCACCTCGGGCAGCGGCCGCAAGTCGTCCACGCCCCGCTCTTCCACCGCCTGGCGCAGACGCTCCAGGGGGCGCAGGGCGGCGCCGACCGCCATCCACACCAGCAGGATGGCACCCAGCCCCATCAGTCCGAGGCGGATCAGGGTGTCGGTGAGCAGGCTGCGGGCCACCTCCTCGCGGGCTTCGGCGGTCTCGGCGACGCGGATCTCGGCCATGCCGGTGAGATCCGGCTGGCTGACCGGCTGGGCCAGGCTGACCACCCGTACGTCCTTGCCGCGATAGGTACTGTTGTAGAAGCGCGCCAGGGCCGGATAGTCGCGGGTCAGCGGAGCGTCCGCTGGCGGTGGTGGAATCTCTTCGTAGCCGGAGATCAACCGGCCGCGGGTATCCAGCACCTGGTAGAAGATGCGCCCGACGTTGTCGTAGGCGAAATTGTCCAGGGCGATGTAGGGCACGTCGGCGCGCAGGGTGCCATTGGTGGCCGACAGGCCGGCGGCGATGGTGCGGGCCGAGGCCAGCAGCGTCCGGTCATAGGCCACGTCGGCCAGCCGCCGGCCATTGAGATAGGCGGCCAGGCTGCTGACCGCCAGGATCACCGCCAAGAGCACGACCAGTCGCAGCAGCAGTCGCCCACGCAGACTGCCAGCCGCCTTCGCCACTTCAGCCATGCTGCTCTTCCAGCAGATAGCCCAGGCCGCGGAAGGTGACGATGCGCACGGCGCCGGCTTCCAGCTTCTTGCGCAGGCGGTGGACGTAGATCTCGATGGCCTCGGGACTGGCTTCCTCGTCCAGGCCGAAGACCTGGGCGGCCAGTTGCTCCTTGCTCATGACCCGTCCGGGGCGGGCGATGAGCGCGGCCAGCACGGCGTGCTCGCGCGAGGTGAGCGACAGCGCCTCCTCGCCCAGGGTGAAGCGCGAGGTGTTGAGGTCATAGATCAGCGGGCCGCAGCGCTGCTGGCGATCGCCGCCCAGCACGCTGCGGCGCAGCAGGGCCTTGACCCGGGCTTCCAGTTCGGTGAGTTCGAAGGGCTTGGCCAGGTAGTCGTCGGCGCCGAGGTTGAGCCCCTGCACCCGATCCTTGACCTCGCCGCGGGCGGTGAGCATCAGCACCGGCAGGCGATCGCCGCGCTCGCGCAGGCGCGCCAGCACCTCGAAGCCATCCATGCGCGGCAGGCCGACGTCGAGGATGGCCAGGGCATAGCTTTCGCTCTGCAGGGCCAGGTCGGCGGCCACGCCATCGTTGAGCAGATCGACGTTGAGTCCGGCATTCTTGAGCGCCTGGGCGACGCTTTCGGCCAGTGGCGGATGATCTTCGACCAATAGGATGCGCACGCTGACAGCTCCCGCTCAAAAAATCCGAGTTTACCGGATACCGGCCGGCTGGCCTGCAGCCGGAACCCCACTATCGCCGCCTTTCACATCTGAAAGGCTGTTGAAAGCTTGGCGGTCTAGAGTGAAAGGTAGCGGTCCCAGAACCGCATGATGCTTGCCCAAGCGCCACCCCTGGTTGGCCAACAACAATAACAAGCGGAACGACATCCATGCTCGCCCTCGCGCAGCTCCACGTGCTCCCGTATCTCTTCTCCGAACGATCGCCGCCCTGGCGAGCCTGAGCCGTGTCCGCCTGTCAGCTTCTGAAATAACAACAAAAGGAAGACGTCGATGAGCACCACCTTGCGCACCCTCACCCTGACCCTGGCCGCCTCCGTGCTGCTGTCCGCCCAGGCCATGGCCGAACCCAAGCGTCCCGAATGCATCGCCCCGGCCTCCCCGGGTGGCGGCTTCGACCTGACCTGCAAGCTGGCCCAGAGCGGCCTGGTGGAAGCCAAGCTGCTGGACAAGCCCATGCGCGTGACCTACATGCCCGGCGGCGTGGGCGCGGTGGCCTACAACACCGTGGTGGCCCAGCGGCCGGCGGACGGCGACACCATCGTCGCCTTCTCCAGCGGTTCGCTGCTGAACCTGGCGCAAGGCAAGTTCGGTCGCTTCGACGAGAAGGCCGTGCGCTGGCTGGCGGCAGTGGGCGCCAGCTATGGCGCCATCGCAGTCAAGGCAGATTCGCCCTACAAGACCCTGGGTGACCTGGTCGAGGCACTGAAGAAGGACCCGAGCAAGGTGGTGATCGGCTCCGGCGGTACCGTGGGCAGCCAGGACTGGATGCAGACCGCGCTGATCGCCAAGGCTGCCGGCATCAATCCCAAGGACCTGCGCTACGTGGCTCTGGAAGGCGGCGGCGAGATCGCCACCGCGCTGCTGGGTGGGCATATCCAGGTCGGCAGCACCGACATCTCCGACTCCATGCCCCATGTCGAGGCCGGCAACATGCGCCTGCTGGCGGTCTTCGCCGAGCAGCGCTTCGACGAACCGGCGATGAAGGACATCCCCACCGCGCGCGAGCAGGGCTACGACATCGTCTGGCCGGTGGTCCGCGGCTTCTATGTGGGCCCGAAGGTCACCGACGAGCAGTACAACTGGTGGAAGACCAGCTTCGACAAGCTGCTGGCCTCCGACGACTTCGCCAAGCTGCGTGATCAGCGCGAACTCTTCCCCTTCGCCATGACCGGCTCCGAGCTGGACGCCTATGTGCAGAAGGAAGTCGCGCGCTACCGCGGCATGGCCAAGGAATTCGGCCTGATCCAGTAACGAGCCCCCGCCCCTGGCGCCCTTCCGGGCGCCTTCGAGGATGTCGACATGATCTTCCAACGCGCCTTCATGGCGGTCTGGCTGGTGGCCGGACTCGTCATGCTGTTCATCGCCCGGGATTACCAGGCGCCCTTTTCCTACGAGCCGGTCGGTCCGCGAGCCTATCCGATGCTGATGTTCGGGCTGATGAGCCTGGGCCTGGCCTATCTGATCATCCGCCCCACGCCGATCGGCGATGGCGAAGACCAGAAACCGCTGGACGCCTCCTCGCTGCGCAAGGTAGTGGCCTGCTGCGCCATCCTGCTGGGCTATGCCCTGACCTTCCAGCCGCTGGGCTTTCCGCTGAGCGCCTTCATCACCGCCACCCTCTGCGGTCTGCTCTACGGCGGTCGCCTGATGCCCTGCGCCCTGGTCAGCCTGCTGCTCGCCATCGGCCTCTATGTGCTGTTCGACCGGGTGATGGAAGTCCCCCTACCCCTTGGCGTGCTGGAATTCCTGGAGGGCTGACATGGATACCTTGAATTTTCTGATGCAGGGCTTCGGCGTCGCCATGACGCCGACCAACCTGATCGTGGCCCTCATCGGCACCCTGATCGGCACCGTGGTCGGCCTGCTGCCGGGTCTCGGACCGATCAACGGCATCGCCCTGCTGATCCCGGTGGCCTTCGCCCTGGGTCTGCCGCCGGAGACTTCGCTGATCCTGCTGGCGGCGGTCTATCTGGGCTGCGAATACGGCGGGCGGATCTCCTCGATCCTGCTGAACATCCCCGGCGAAGCCGCGACCATGATGACCTGCCTGGACGGCTATCCGCTGGCCCGCCAGGGCATGGCCGGCGTGGCCCTGTCGCTGTCGGCCTGGAGCTCCTTCATCGGCGCCTTCATCGCCACCTGCGGCATGGTGCTGTTCTCGCCCCTGCTGGCGAAATGGGCGATCGCCTTCGGTCCGGCGGAATACTTCGCGCTGATGGCCCTGGCCATCCTCAGCCTCTCCGGCATGGCCGCCGAGAAGCCGGTCAAGACCCTGGTCGCCGCCCTCTTCGGCCTGGCCATCGCCTCCGTGGGCATCGATGCCAACAGCGGCGTCTACCGCTTCACCTTCGACAACGTGCACCTGGCCGACGGCATCGACTTCGTGATCCTGGTGCTGGGTCTGTTCTCGGTGAGCGAACTGCTCCTGCTGCTGGAGCAGACCCATCATGGCCAGGTCGCGGTCAAGGCCACCGGGCGCATGCTGTTCAACGTGCGCGAAGCGCGCAGCGTGTTCATGGTCAACCTGCGCAGCTCGGTGAGCGGCTTCATCATCGGCGTGCTGCCGGGTGCCGGCGCGACCCTGGCCAGTGCCCTGGCCTACACCACCGAGAAGCGCATGGCCGGTGCCGATGGCAAGTTCGGCAAGGGTGACCTGCGCGGCCTGGCAGCGCCGGAAACCGCCATCGGCGCGGCGGTGTGCGGCAACATGATTCCCATGCTGACCCTGGGCATCCCCGGCTCGGGCACCACCGCGGTGATGATCGGCGCCCTGACCCTCTACAACATCACCCCCGGCCCGCTGCTGTTCCAGAACGAGCCGAATCTGGTGTGGGGTCTGATCGCCTCGCTGTTCATCGCCAACGTGATGCTGCTGATCCTCAACGTGCCCATGGTGAAGATGTTCACCAAGATCCTCGAGGTGCCGAACTGGTCGCTGGCCCCGGCCATCGCCATCATCACCGGCATCGGCGTCTATGCGGTGCACGCCACCACCTTCGACCTGGTGCTGATGGTCTGCGTGGGCATCTTCGGCTACATCATGCGCAAGCTGGACTTCCCGCTGTCACCGCTGCTGCTGGGCTTCATCCTCGGCGAGCTGATGGAAACCAGCCTGAGACGCGCACTGTCGATCTCCAACGGCGACATGGGCATCCTCTGGCAGAGCGGCATCAGCCAGGCCATCTGGATCGTCTGCATCCTGATGGTGGCCCTGCCCTTCTACCGTGCCTGGCGCAAGCGTCGCGCGCCCAAGCCCGCGACCGTCTGAGGTCGGCGACACCCGCGCCCGCGGCCGGAGTCCTTCCGCCCGCGGGCTTTTTCATTCAAGAAGTTTTGAAGCTCTTCTTCGGATAGATATCGTAGCGGCTGGACTTGCCCTCCAGCACATAGCCCGGCTTCACCCCCTCGATGGCCGGCGCCTTTCGCGGGCGCTTGACCACCACCCGGTGACTGGCGCGGGCCAGGGCCGCGGCCAGCAGCGCCGGGGCGTCCAGGTCGTCGCCCACCAGCGGCCGGAACAGGCGCATCTCCTTCTTCACCAGGGCGCTCTTGTCGCGGTGCGGGAACATGGGATCCAGGTAAATCACCTCGGGCGCCTCGCCCTCACCGCGCTGCAGGTAGGCGGTGGAGTCGGCCTGCACCAGGGTCATCAGGGCGGCAATGGCGGCCGCCTCGTGATCCCGCGCGGCGCGGGCAAGGCCGTCTTCCAGCAAGGCAGCGATCAGCGGCTGGCGCTCGACCAGCGTCACCGCACAGCCCAGGGTGGCCAGCACGAAGGCGTCGCGCCCCAGACCCGCGGTGGCGTCGAGGATGCGCGGACGCACGCCCGGGCCGATCCCGACCGCCTTGGCGATCATCTGGCCGGCGCCGCCGCCGAACTTGCGCCGGTGCGCCGCCGCGCCCTCGACGAAATCCACCCGCACCGGACCCGGCGCCTCCGGGCCGCGCTGCACCAGTTGCAGGCCCTGGGCGCCCACCTGCACGGCGAATTCCTCGGTGGTGGCGCTGCCCAGGGGCAGGCCCAGGCGCGCGGCCCAGGCCGCGGCGGCCTCGGTGAAGGCGGGTTCCAGGGCTTCGACGATAAGCGCGGGGTGGGCGGTGGACATGGGCGACTCGCAGGCGAAAAGACCCGTCATTCTACCGGCAGACGCGAAAGCCACCCATGTCGACATGGAAATGATCGCGGTGCGCCGCGTTGTAGTCCGGTCCCAGGGTGGTATTGAAGGACCGGCAGGCCCCGTCGCGCACCAGCCGCAGGAAGCGCTGGGCCTGGGGATCGCCGGTCCAGTCCCGCGCCACGCTGATGCGCCGCCCATCGGCCAGGCGCAACCCGGCGATGTCCAGGGCATTGGCGGTGGCGTGCTGACTGCGCCGGCCACTGGCGCGGCCATAGATATTGCGGCAGGCGAAGCTGCCATAGTGCTCCACCTCGGCCACCCGCTGGCCATAGACGGCTTCGGCCGCCGGCTGCAGCGCCTGTCGCTCGAACAGCGCGAAGCTCACCGCCAGGGGACAGCTGGCGACAAAGCTGCCGCTGAGTCTCATCCCTTCACCGCGCTGGATGCGCACGGCCCGCTCCAGCGGACAGTCGGCCGACCCCGCATTGCCGCGCAATTCCCGATAGTTGAGCGCCGAGGTGGCCAGGGACGCCGCGCAATAGTCGGCATCGGCCTGCAGACGCCAGAGCTTGAGGCGAGTGACGGCATTGGTGGGGGCCTGGATATCCAGCGGCGCCCAGGGATTGTAGGCCGGCGGAATGCGCAGCCAGCCCTGGTCGAAGGCGGTATGCAGACCGCCATAGAGCAGGATGACGAGACCGAGCAGGTGTCTGGCTTTCATGCGGCGCGCCGAAGGGGATTCGCGAGGCGGTAGACCTCATCTGACAGGAGCGAGCCGCGGGAATGCCGGCGAAAACGTCGCCAAACGTATCGCGACAACCGGCGTGGGCTAGAGCAGACCGAGTTGTTCGGTGTCGGCGGTGCTCAGCTCGGGCAATGCCGGCAGACCGGGCAGGCGTTCGCGCAGCTGGGCATGGAATCTCAGGGCCAGCTCGGGCGCCTGGCGGTTGTCTGGGGTGTGCAAGAAGACATAGGGCACCTTGCCCGCTTCGATCCAGTCGGCCACCCGGGTGACCCACTTGGCCAGGTAGTAGTCGTTGGCGGCCAATTCCAGGCGGCCGATGAAACGCACCTGGGGATGCTCGCTGAACGCCAGGGCGCGAGCCGGAACCCGCGGTTTCTTGGCTTGGGCCAGGCGCACGGCCGGCTCGCTTGGATCGGCGCTGAACAGGGCGGCCGAATCCAGGCCGACGCGCTCCACGCCCAGGTCCATGAGCAGCCGGTTCAGGGCCCGCTCGGACTCGCCCTTGTCGAAAAAGGCCAGGTGCCGGACCTCCACCGCCAGGGCGCAACGCGGCGCCATGGCCGAGAGAAAGACCTGCAGTTCCTTGAGCCGATCGGGCCCGAAGCCCGCTGGCAGTTGCAGCCACAGCGGGCTGGCCCGTTCACCCAGGGGCGCCAGCGATTCGAGAAAGGTACGGGCGCTGGCGAGTTGCACCCGCAGATCCTCGGCATGGCTGATGTCGCGGGGAAACTTGGCGCAGAAGCGAAAGCCGGCCGGCATCAATTCGGCCCAGCGGCGGATGGTGTCCGCCGCGGGCCAGGCGTAGAAGGTGGTGTTGCCTTCCACGGCGTTGAACACCTGGGCGTAACGCGGCAGGAAATCACCCGGACGCAAGCCGTGGTAGAGGCTCTCGCGCCAGGCGTTATCGTTCCAGGAGGGGCAGCCGAGAAAGTACGGCAGCATCAGGCGTAGAGGTCGAGGCCCACGACGCTGGAGGAGCCGTCCGGCTCGGCGCCGAAGGCGGCGGTGCTGCCGTAGCTGGCCAGGGCCTGCTGGGCACGGGCGGTGAGCTGGCTGGCGAAGCGCCCTTCGCGCTCGCTGAGCACCAGGCCGTTACCATTGCCATTGCCGGCATCGGTCGCCGCAGCCGCTTCCACACGGCGGAGGGGCGCGACGTCGGGCCGGGGATTGCCTGCGGCCTCCCGGGCGATGGCATTCTGGCGGGCGTCCTCATCCTTCGCCACCTCGCGTACGGGCGTGACCGCGCGCGAGGAACGATTCAGGGGATAAGCAGAGGAGGCATAGCCGCTGTCAATGCGCATGGCAGGTCCCGAACGGATGGCACTACTCTAAGTAGGGTCGAAAGCTATGACAATCAAGGGCCGGACGCCCGTCGCGACCGGCGGACGAGCGGCATCTACAGCTTGGACGTCAGACTATTACGCGTGGTTTCCTGCCGTCAGACCGACTGCTTGGGAGTGGCGACCCGATCACGCAGATAAACGGGTTGCGCCGCTTCGGACTCGGCCGACACGGCTTCGCCGCGCTGCCAGGCGGTGGCCGCCAGAACCGCCAGGTCCCGGGCATGGGGCAACAGAGTGGCATCCTGCTCGATCAGCGGCACGGCCATGCGGCCGACATAGCCCCAGCCGGTGCCGGCACCGAACCAGTCGCCGGTGGCGGCGGCCGGCAGGGCAATGGCCTCGGGCGCCAGCACGGCTTCCGCCCCCGCGAGCACCATGGCCGCGCCGTCGAGGCGATAGCAGCCCCAGTAGACCTCGTCCATACGCGCGTCGATGGCCGCAGCCACCTGGGTCACGCCGCGCTCGCGCCAGGCGCGCTGGGCGATGATCGCCAGATTCGACACCGGCAGTACCGGTCGGTCCAGGCCGAAGGCCAGGCCCTGCACCACGCCGATAGCGATGCGCACGCCGGTGAAGGCGCCCGGACCACGCCCGAAGGCGATGGCGTCCACCTGCGCCAGACTCAGACCGGTCTCGGCCAGCAGCTCCTGCACCATGGGCAGGACCCGCTGGGCATGCAGGCGCGGCGCGATCTCGTAGCGATGGATGATCTCGTCGCCCAGGTGCAAGGCGACCGAGCAGGCTTCGGTGGCGGTGTCGAGGGCGAGCAGGATGGACATGGGGCAGATCCGCAACTGGGAAAAGGGCTGCGCATTCTAGAGGAAGACGGGTCGCGAGGGGACCCGCCCATCGGTCGTGACGCCAGGACGGCGCCTTGACCGGACCGCCTGCAGGCACAGGCGGCCGTGACCGGCGCTTAGTTCAGCGCCTGCAGCACCTTGGCGGTGATGGCATCCACCGAACCCACGCCCTCGATGCGGCTGCACTTCGGCGTGCCCTGGGCGGCGCCCAGCTTCTGGTAGAAGTCCACCAGCGGCTTGGTCTGGGAATGATAGAGGTCCAGACGCTTGCGAATGGTAGCTTCGCGGTCGTCTTCGCGCTGTACCAGCGGCTCGCCGGTCAGGTCGTCGGTGTCGGCGACCTTCGGCGGATTGTGTTCGATGTGATAGACGCGACCCGAACCCGGGTGCACGCGGCGACCGGACAGGCGCTGGACGATTTCTTCGTCATCCACGGCGATTTCCAGCACGTGGTCGATCTTAACGCCGGCGGCTTCGAGGGCCTCGGCCTGGGGAATGGTGCGCGGGAAGCCGTCGAACAGGAAACCCTTGGCGCAATCGGCGTCGAGGATACGCTCGCTGATCAGGGCGATGATGATCTCGTCGGAGACCAGGCCACCGTTGTCCATGATGTCCTTGACCTGCAGGCCCAGGGGCGTGCCGGCCTTGACCGCGGCCCGCAGCATGTCGCCGGTGGAAACCTGCGGAATGCCGAATTTCTCAGTGATGAACCGGGCCTGAGTACCTTTGCCGGCACCGGGCGCTCCCAGCAGGATTACGCGCATCTGTAGCTCCTTAGAATGGTCTCGGACTGGCAGCCCGCGCAGGGCGCTGTCGCGATGATTGTTGTCGACGACACGAGACGGCCAAAGGGACCAACCATACACAGCGCCCCCTGGCCGCACAAGTTACCAAGCGTCGCAGGTGCCGGGCCCGTCCAGACGACCCCGGGCGCCGGCAAAAGCGACAGTCTGTTCAACCGGTATTGCGCAGTCCTGCGGCGATCCCGGCCACGCTTACCAGCAGGGCCTGATCGAGCGCCGCCGGCTGGCTTTCGCCGGCCGCCCGCGCCCGGGCCAGCAGCTCGATCTGCAGGAGGTGCAGCGGATCGAGATAGGTGTTGCGCACGGCGATGAACACCAGGGTTTCCGGATGGTGTTCGAGCAACTCGCCCTGCCCGGTCAGGCGCAACACCGCCACGCCCGCCTGGCGCAGCCGCTCGCGCAGCTGGCTGCCGAGCACCTGCAGGTCGGCTTCCACCAGGCGCTGGTCGTAGAGCCGCGCCAGTTCGGCCTCCGCCTTGGCCAGCACCATCTCCAGCATGTCGATGCGGGTCTGGAAGAACGGCCAGCGCTCGCGCATCTCGCGCAGCAGCGGCGACTCGCCCCGGCGCTCGGCTTCTTCCAGAGCCCTTTCCCAGCCGAGCCAGGCCGGCAGCATCAGCCGCGTCTGGGTCCAGGCGAAGATCCAGGGGATGGCCCTGAGGCTTTCCACGCCGCCTTCGCGGCGCTTGGCCGGGCGACTGCCCAGGGGCAGCCGGCCCAGCTCCTGCTCGGGGGTGGCCTGGCGGAAATAGCTGACGAAGTGCGGGTCTTCGCGCACCACGCCGCGATAGGCCTGCAGGCTGTCCCGGGCCAGGCGATCCATCTGCTCGCGCCAGGCCGGCTCCGGCGCGGGCGGCGGCAACAGGGTGGCTTCCAGCACGGCGCCCAGGTAGAGCGCCAGATTCTGCTCGGCGATGGCCGGCTGGCCGAACTTGAAGCGGATCATCTCGCCCTGTTCGGTGGTGCGGAAGCGCCCGGCCACCGAGCCCGGGGGTTGCGAGAGGATGGCCGCGTGGGCCGGGCCACCGCCCCGCCCCACGGTGCCACCGCGGCCATGGAACAGCAGCAGCTCCACGCCCCGACTGGCGCAGATGTCCACCAGGGCTTCCTGGGCACGGTACTGGGCCCAGGCCGCCGCCAGGGTGCCGGCGTCCTTGGCCGAATCGGAATAGCCGATCATGACCTCCTGGGGACCGGCCAGGCGCGCGCGGTAGTCGGGCAGATCGAGCAGGCTGGCGATGGCGCTGCCGGCATGATCCAGGTCGTCGAGGGTCTCGAACAGCGGCACCACCCGCATCGGCTGGCGTACCCCGCACTCGCGCAGCAGCAGCTGCACGGCGAGGACATCTGACGCCGCGCCGGCCATGGAGATGACATAGGAGCCCAGGGCATCGGGCGGCGAGGCGGCAATCACGCGGCAGGTGGCGAGCACCTCCTGGGTATCGGCCTCCAGCTGGGCGTCCAGCGGCAGCAGGGGACGCCGGCTGCCGAGCTCGCCACGCAGGAATTCCAGGCGCTGCGCCTCGCTCCAGGCGGCGTAGTCGCCCAGGTCGAGATAGCGGCAGATATCGGCCAGGGCCGCGGCATGGCGCGCGGCGTCCTGGCGGATGTCCAGGCGCACCAGATAGAGACCGAAGGTACGGGCCCGGCGCAGGGTATCGAGCAGGGAGCCATCGGCGATGACCCCCAGGCCGCAGTGCTGCAGGGAGTCGTAGCACAGCTGCAGCGGGGCGATCAGCTCGGCGTTGTCGCTGAGGATATGACGGGCGCCGGCATGGGGATCGGTGATGGCATGGGCCGCCCAGCTGCGGGTGATCTGCAACCGCTCGCGCAGCACCTTGAGCACCTTGCGATAGGGTTCCGGGTGATCGCCGGCCTGTTCGCGCAGGGCCGGACTCGCCGCCTGCATGGACAGCTCCGCGGCCAGCCGGTCGACATCGCGCAGGTAGAGATCGGCGGCCATCCAGCGCGCCAGCAGCAGCACCTCGCGGGTGATGGCGGCGGTGACGTTGGGATTGCCATCGCGATCGCCGCCCATCCAAGAGGAAAAGCGTACCGGCGCCGCGGTCAGCGGCAGGCGCTGGCCGGTGCGTTCCTGCAGGCAGTCGTCCAACTTGCGCAGCAGGCTGGGGATCGCCTGCCACAGCGAATTCTCGATCACCGCGAAGCCCCACTTGGCTTCGTCCACCGGCGTCGGCCGCTGGCGGCGGATCTCCTCGGTGTGCCAGGCCTCGGCGATCAGCCGACGCAGCCGTGCCTCGATAGCGGCCACCTCGGCGGAGGTCAGGTCGCGATGATCGAGGGCCGCCAGTTGCGCGCTGATCTCGTCGTATTTCTGGATCAGGGTGCGCCGGGAGACCTCGGTGGGGTGAGCGGTCAGCACCAAATCGATGTCCAGCGCCGCGACCCGCTCGGCCAGCTGCTGGCCGGAGTGACCGGCCACGGTCAGGCGTTCCAGCAACTCCGGCAACACCTGCTGTTCGAAGGGCGGTGGCTCGTCTTCGGTACGCCGTCTGACCCGGTGATATTCCTCGGCGATGTTGGCGAGGTTGAGAAAGTGACTGAAGGCCCGCGCCACCGGCAGCAGTTCGTCTTCGGCCAGGGTATCCAGGGTGTCGCCCAGTTGGCGGGCACCCTCCGCGGAGCCGCCACGGGCGGCCTTGGCGCCCTTGCGGATCCGCTCGATCTTGTCGAGAAAGGCCGCGCCATGCTGGTCGGCAATGGTCTGCCCCAGGAGCTCACCCAGCAAACGCACCTGCTCGCGCAGGCGAACATCGATTTCCACCATCTCGTGCTCCTCGAAAGTACCGGTTCGGACCTCACGGCAACCGCTGCGGTCTAGCGCAGAGGACAGCACCCCGCTGTCACGGTTGCAAGCCCCGGCTGTTGCAGGGTGCCCAGCCGCGCTCGACCTGAATATCCGACCTTTGCCTAAGCCACGGGAGATGCCCATGAAGATTCGCGAACTCGCTCACCAATGGGAGCAGCAGGCCACCACCTCCAGCACCACCCGCCGCTACCACCTCGACCTGGAGCTGGAGACCGCGGCCCGTCTCGAGGCCCTCTGCGAACTCTATCCCCAGCGCACGCCCGAGGCCCTGCTCGGTGAATTGCTGGCGGCCGCCTTCGAAGAGCTGGAGGCCAGCTTTCCCTATGTGCAGGGCGAGGACGTGGTGGCCACCGACGAGCTTGGCGATCCCCTCTACGCCGATGCCGGCACCACCCCGCGCTTTCTCGAATTGGCGCGCAAGCACCTGCATCGCCTGCAGTCCGAAACGCCCGACTAGCCGCCAACCTGCACCTTTACCTACATCGCTACCGCTCTGCCAAGGGCCTCCGCGCCCTGGCGAAATTCGATAGCCAGTGAACATTTTTGTCGGATGAGCGGTCACAGAGTCAGACCGCAGCGCTGGACGAGGGCTGGTTGTCAGCACCCGCCTCGGGCCTCTCAGGGCCGCGCCGGGCTTGTTTCCACATGCGGCTTTACATGACCAGGCGCCCGCCCTGCCCGTGCCGGCGGCGCGCTTTTCGGATCAACAACGGAGCTTGAATCCATGAAGAGTGCCACTGCCCAAAAGTCCCTTTCCAAAGCCTGCACCCTGAAACTGGCAGCCCTTGCCCTGGGCAGCTCGCTGTTGCTGGCCGGTTGCGCCGGCAATCCGCCGACCGCGCAGATGGCCGTGACCCAGTCCGCCGTCAACGAGGCCGTGAGCTCCGGTGGCAACCAGTTCGCGCCCATCGAGACCAAGTCGGCCCAGGACAAGTGGACCCAGGCCCAGACCGCTCTCTCCAACGAGAAGTACGACGAAGCCAAGCAACTGGCCGAGCAGGCCGAGTGGGATGCCCGCCTGGCCACCCGCAAGACCCAGGCCGCCAAGGCCGATGCCGCGCTCAAGGATGCCCAGAACAGCATCCAGCAGATCCGTGAGGAAGGTCAGATCAACCTGCAGCTCCAGCAGAACCTGCAGAAGAAGGTCCAGCAGTAAGCGACCGCCCCTTTCCTCCCTTCACGAATTAAAAGGACGACCATCATGCGTAAACACATTCTGATCCCTGCCGTGTCGCTGCTCAGCCTGGCCCTGGCCGCGTGCTCCACGCCGCCCAACCCCAACCTGGAAAAGGCCAAGTCCGACTACTCCGCCCTGGAATCCCAGCCGCAGGCCGCCCAGCTGGCCGCCCTGGAGACCAAGGACGCCGGCACCTGGCTGCAGAAGACCGAGAAGGCCTACAAGGACGGTGAAAACGAGAAGACCGTCGACCAGCTGGCCTACCTGACCAACCAGCGCATCCAGACGGCCATGCAGACCATCAAGCTGCGCATGACCGAAGCCCAGATGCAGGGCGTCGATGCCGAGCGCACCCAGGCCCGCCTGGACGCCCGTACCGCCCAGCTCAAGCAGCTGCAGGACGCCCTGCAGGCCAAGCAGACCGAGCGCGGCACCGTGGTGACCTTTGGCAACGTGCTGTTCGACTTCAACAAGGCCGAACTCAAGCCCCAGGGCTATGCCAACGCCCAGAAGCTGGCCGATTACCTGAAGCAGAATCCCGAGCGCAAGGTGATCGTCGAGGGCTACACCGACAGCGTCGGCAGCGACTCCTACAACCAGCAGCTGTCCGAGCGTCGCGCCCAGGCCATCCAGACCGCCCTGGTCAGCGCCGGCGTCGAGCCGAACCGCATCCAGGCCCGTGGCTATGGCAAGAACTTCCCGGTGGCCAGCAACAGCAACGCCTCCGATCGCGCCCTGAACCGTCGCGTGGAAGTGACCATCTCCAACGACGCCAACCCCGTCGCCCCGCGCATGTAAGCGCGGTGTGAAAAGAAAGGACCCCGCCAGGCGGGGTCTTTTTTTGCCGGCGAATCGGCTAGCGGCGCCTGCCACCCAGCAGAGAGCCGAGAAGTCCCCGTACCAGCTGCCGCCCGAGCTGATTGGCCGCCTGGCGCGCCGCGCTCCTGAGCGCATTGCCCGCGAGTTCGCCCACCAGATCGCCGAGGGCACCACCCTGCCCGGCCTGGGTCTTTTCCGCTACCGGCGCCTGCGCCGGGACCCGCTCGGCCTGACGATCCCGCAGGATCTCGTAGGCCGATTCGCGATCCACCGCCCGGTCATAGCGACCCGCCTGGGGCGACTGACGGATCAGCGTCTGGCGCTCGGCTTCGCTGAGCGGGCCGACCCGGGATTGCGGCGGGGCGATGGCCACGCGCTGGACCATCGCCGGCGTACCCTTGTCTTCCAGGCTGCCCACCAGGGCCTCGCCAATGCCCAGCTCGGTCAGCACCTCCAGGCTGTCGAAGGCCGGATTGAGGCGGAAGCCGTCGGCCACCGCGCGCAGCGCCTTCTGCTCCCGGGCGGTAAAGGCGCGCAGGCCGTGCTGGATGCGCAAGCCGAGCTGGGCCAGGATGGTATCCGGCAGATCGGCGGGGGACTGGGTGACGAAATAGACGCCGACGCCCTTGGAACGGATCAGCCGCACCACCTGCTCCAGGCGATCGCGCAGGGCCTTGGGGGTGTCGCCAAACAGCAGGTGGGCCTCGTCGAAGAACAGCGCCAGCACCGGCTTATCGGCATCGCCACGCTCGGGCAACTGCTCGAACAGCTCGGCCAGCAGCCAGATCAGAAAGGTGGCGTAGACCTTGGGCGCCTCGTGCACCAGGCGGCTGGCGTCGAGCAGGTGGATGCGTCCACGGCCGTCGGGCTCGGGGCGCAGCACGTCTTCCAGTTGCAGGGCCGGCTCGCCGAAGAAGGCCTCGGCGCCCTGCTGCTCCAGGGTCGCCAGCCTGCGCAGCAGCGCCTGGGCCGAGGCGCCGGTGAACAGGGCACGGTCCTCGCCCAGGGCGTCGGGCTGTTCGCGCAGGTGATTGAGGACCGCCTTGAGGTCCTTGAGGTCGAGCAGCAGCAGGCCTTCGCGATCGGCCACCTTGAAGGCGGCGTGCAAGGCGGCCTGCTGGCTGTCGGTCAGCTCCAACAGATTGCCCAGCAGCAGCGGGCCCATCTCGCTCAGGGTGGTGCGCAGCGGATGACCGCTCCGGCCGTCGACGTCCCAGAGAGTGACCGGATAGGCCTGGGACTGGTGCGGCAGGCCCTGGGCGGCGATGCGCTCGGCCAGCTTGCCCTGAGGCGCGCCGGCCGCGCCGAGGCCGCAGAGATCGCCCTTGATGTCGGCGGCGAAGACCGCGACGCCGGCATCGCTGAAGGCTTCGGCGAGGCGCTGCAGGGTCACGGTCTTGCCGGTGCCCGTGGCGCCGGCGATCAGGCCGTGGCGGTTGGCCAGCTTGAGTGGATGGCCGAGCGGTTGACCAGCGCTCTGGTCATTGGAAACGGCAGTACCCAGGATCAGCAGGGGCGTCGAGGACATGGCGCAGCTCCGTAGCGGTTCTGCGCCAGCTTAACCCGAGCGTCCGGGCTCAGGTACGGTTGCGAATGCGCTCGACGATGGCGGTGGTGGAGCTGTTCTCCACCAGACCGAGGATGCGCACCTCGCCACCGTAGCCCTGCACGATCTGGGCGCCGACCACCTCGTCCACGCTCTTGTAGTCGCCACCCTTGACCAGCACATCCGGGCGCACCTGTTCCAGCAGGCGCTCCGGGGTGTTCTCGCTGAAGGGGATGACCCAGTCCACCGCGCCGAGGCCGGCCAGCACCGCCATGCGCCGGTCGACGCTGTTGATCGGTCGACCGGGGCCTTTCAGCCGGGTCACCGAGGCATCGTCGTTGACCGCCACGATCAGCCGATCGCCCTGGGCGCGTGCCTGTTCCAGATAGGTCACGTGACCGGCGTGGAGGATGTCGAAGCAGCCGTTGGTGAAGACGATCTTCTCGCCATGGGCGCGAGCGTCCTCGATGGCCAGCTGCAATTGTTCGAGGGACAGGACGCCGCGCTCGGAGCCTTCCGAACGCTGCACCGCGCGACGCAATTCGGGGGCGCTGATGGCGGCGGTGCCCAGCTTGCCGACCACGATACCGGCAGCCAGATTGGCCAGCCCCACGGCCTGCGGCAGGTCCTCGCCAGCAGCCAGGGCGGCGGCCAGGGTGGAGATCACGGTGTCGCCGGCGCCGGTGACGTCGAACACCTCGCGGGCGCGGGCCGGCAGGTGCAGGGCCGGCTGGGCGGGACGCAGCAGGGTCATGCCGTGCTCGCCACGGGTCACCAGCAGGGCGCCCAGCTCCAGGCGCGCCATCAGCTCGTTGCCCTTGGCGACCAGCTCGGCATCGTCGGCGCAGACACCGACGATGGCTTCGAATTCGGACAGATTCGGCGTGATCAGGCTGGCGCCACGATAGATGGAGAAGTCCTTGCCCTTCGGATCGGCCAGCACCGGGATGTTGCGGGCCTTGGCCAGCTGGATCAGCGCCTGGTGGTTCTTCAGCGCGCCCTTGCCGTAGTCGGACAGCACCAGCACCTTGACCCCGGCCAGCATGGCGGCGGTGTCCGAGGCCAGCGCCTGGGGATCGGTGTCGAAGGGCTCTTCGAAGTCGACGCGGATCAGCTGCTGGTGGCGACTCATGATGCGCAGCTTGACGATGGTCGGCTGCTGGGCGATGCGCTGGAAGCGCACCTGCACATGGGCGGCTCTCAGGCTGTCGGTGAGGGCATCGGCGGCTTCGTCCTGGCCGGTGACGCCGACCAGGTAGGCCGGCGCGCCCAGGGCGGCGATGTTGAGGGCGACGTTGGCCGCGCCACCGGGACGATCCTCGTGCTGGTCGACGCGGACCACGGGCACCGGCGCCTCGGGGGAGATCCGCGAGGTGGTGCCGTGCCAGTAGCGGTCGAGCATCACGTCGCCAACCACCAGGACCGGCGCGAGATCGAAGCGAGGCATGGTCAGCTTCATAGGGACAGGCTCCAAAGCGCGAAAATGGCGGCGATCATAGCATAGGGGCCAAGGCGCCCCGGAAGCGCCTGCCGGCGGGAGAGGCCGGGGTCAGAGCTCGTCGCGGCGGCTTATCCAGAACAGCTCGTGACGCCGCACGGCCTTGCGGAAGAATTCGTCTTCCCCGGTGCGCGGCCAGCGGCGACCGGCCAGCAGCCACTGGATGGCCCGGCGCAGGCGCTTCTTGGCCGGCAGCGGCACCAGCAGGTCGTGCTGCATCCCCAGGGCCATGGCCTTGTCCAGCCGCCGCTCGGGAGTCAGCAGCGGACTCCAGGGCACCAGGGGGGCCGGCGTCTCGATGGCGGGTGGCAGGGCGATGCCGCCCTCGGCCGGCCCCATGGGCCAGCGGTCGTTGTCGTGCAGGTGATTGGCATAGAGCAATTCGAGCTCGGGCTGCCACTGGCTGAGGGTCAGGGCCTCGCGCAGGGCCTGGGTGCTGGCCACGTGATCGGCATGGGGATCGATCTGCGGATGCGGCAGCACCACCACCTCGGGGCGGAAGTGCTCCAGCAGGGCCACCAGATCGGCCACCAGGTTGCGCCAGGTGGGGGCGCCGTCGACATCGCCGGGCAGTTGCAGGGGGTTGTGGCGACGGGCACTGCGCACATCGCCTTCGCCGGATTCGCGGGAGCCGAAGGCGTCTTCCGGCGCCTGGCGCATGGCCGGCAGCTGCAGGCAGTAGTAGCCCAGCTGCACGCAACGCTCTGTTGGTACCCCACCCCACAGCGGGGTGACCAGGCTGTCCCAGGTGCGCAGGCGCCCCTTGAGCCGGGCCGCCGCCTGGCGATCGAGACCCAGGCGCTGGTAGTGCCCGGCCTCGATCTCGCCCTGGGTCAGGGTGACGATGCTGGCTTCCCGCGCCTGGCTGTAGAGACCGAAGGCGGCCAGCTCGGCGTCGTCGGCGTGGGGCGCGATGACCATCACTCTCTTGCTGCGGAGATCCGGCTGGGCGAAGACGTGCAGGCGCAACTCGCCCTGCAGCCGGCAGAAGCGCGTCCAGAGGTGCAATTCGCCGCGCCGCAGGGCCTCGGCATAGCCGCTGAGATTGACATAGCGCCGCCCGGCCACGCCGCGCTCGAAGTCCTGGCGATCCGCGTCGTCACCTGCGCGCAGACGTACTTGGGGATCCAGTAATCGGCCCAGCCAACTGGCCTTGAGGCGGCATTCCAGGAACAGCGTCAGCTCGCCCGGCGGCAATTCCACCGCGGCCAGGCGACCGTGCTGCAGATGCAGGCCCAGCACCAGGGTGTCGGCAGGGAACTGGTAGCTGTAGTTGTCGCGCGGCGAATAGAAGAGGTGATCGGCGAACCAGGCCTCGTGGCCGAGCCACACCAGCAGCGCCAGCAGCGGCGCGCTCCACCAGGGCCCCAGCGCCAGGCAGCCGAGCAGCACGACGGCGATGACCGCCAGGACCAGCCGCTTGTGGCGGCGGTGACGTTTGAGCAGGGCTTGTTTGCGGGCGGTCATCTCAGCTCTCGAAGACGGTGACGCGGTGGCACCAGCGGTCCTTGTAGTCGCGATCGGCGCGGCCGAAGGAATAACGCAACGTCTTGCCCAGGGCGCGGGCGTCCTGCCAGGCGGCCTGGGTGTTCAGATAGGTGAGGACGCTGCCCGGACTCAGGTCGCTGGCCGCGGGATCGACGCCGCCGTTGACGTACTCGACGCTGATCCAGTCGGGCGCTTCCACCCGATAGAGCACCTGGATCGCCACCGGGCGCTCGCCGAGCATGAGCAGCGAACCGGTCATGAATTCCCGCAGCAGGGCGAACACCTCGGCCAGCCGCGCCTTGCCCGGTACCTCGAAGCCCCAGCGCGCCTCGAACAGCTCGGCATAGATCCGTGCCTGCTCGGCGCTGTCCAGCTCGGCCATGGGGACCGCGCGGCCACCGGCGTCTTCGAACAGCCGCTGCTCGCGTCTCTGGTTGTAGCGGAATTTCTTCGACCAGGCTTCCGGCTCGCGGAGCATGGCCAGCTCTTCGCTCTGCCGGCGCAGACCGGCGAAACGCTCGTCGCACAGCGGCGACAGATAGCGGGCGCGCTGGCGCAGGGGCGCCAGCGCATCAGGGGCGGCCGGCAGGATGATCTCGGCGTTGCCCAGGTCGAACAGGGCACGCTGGCGGCGCTTCTTCAGCACCGAACGCGACAGCGCCAGCTCGCGTCCCCAGCAGGGTACCGCCGCCTGCAGGCCGTCCGCGCCGGGCCAGCCCAGGTAGCGCACCGGAATGCCGGCCAGTTCGGCCAGGCGGGCGATGACCTCGGGGTGGGTGGCGACGCTGCCGCCATAACGCTGCCAGGTGGCGGCGTAGTCGGCGGCGGAAATCGTGGTCCAGCCGCGCTCGCGCCAGAAGCGGAATCTGTTCAGCATTCGATCGTCGGCGCCGGCGGCGCGACCTCCTCGAACTGCTTGGCATGCAGCCGCGCATAGTAGCCGTTCAGCGCCAGGAGCTCGCCATGGCTGCCACGCTCGACGATACGGCCATTGTCCATCACCAGGATCAGGTCGGCCTTCTCGATGGTGGAGAGGCGGTGGGCGATCACCAGGGTGGTACGGCCCTGCATGACGCGATCCAGTGCGGCCTGGATGTGGCGCTCGGACTCGGTGTCCAGCGCCGAGGTGGCCTCGTCGAGGATCAGCAGCGGCGCGTTCTTCAGCAGGGCCCGGGCGATGGCCAGGCGCTGGCGCTGGCCGCCAGAGAGCAGCACACCGTTCTCGCCGACCTGGGTGTCGTATTTCTGCGGCAGACGCTCGATGAATTCGTCGGCATAGGCCGCCTCGGCCGCCGCCCTGACCTGCTCCATGGGCGCCCCGGCCAGATCGCCATAGGCGATGTTGTTGGTGACGCTGTCGTTGAACAGGGTGACGTGCTGGGTGACCAGGGCGATGTGCCGGCGCAGGTTGGTCAGGCGATAGTCCTGGATCTCCAGGCCATCGAGGAGGATCTCGCCCTCTTCGTGCTGGTAGAAGCGCGGGATGAGATTGGCCAGGGTCGACTTGCCGCTGCCCGAGCGACCCACCAGGGCCACCATCTGGCCGGGCTCGGCGACGAAGTCGATGCCTTCCAGCACCGCCTTCTCGGTACCCGGATAGCGGAAGGTCAGGTTGCGCACCTCCAGGCGACCCTGGACGCGCTCGCGCTCTTCGCGGCCTTCGTCGCGCTCGGCGGGTTCGTCGAGTTGCTCGAAGATGCTTTCCGCGCCGGCCACGCCGCGCTGGATGGTGGAGCTGACCTCGGAGAGCTGGCGGATCGGCTTGGGCAAGAGGCCGGCCATGGTGATGTAGGCTACCAGGTCACCGGCGGAGGCTTCGCCGCGCAGCCAGAGCACCAGGAACATCAGCACCGCCATGGCCGAGTAGATGACCAGCTGCAGCATGGGCGTATAGACCGCGCCGGTCTTGGTCATGGTCAGCTGCTTGTCGGTGTTGGCCGTGCTGGAATCGAGGAAGCGCTGCTGCTCGTAGCGCTCGCCACCAAAGCTGCGCACCACCCGATAGCCCTGGATGGCTTCGGAGGTGATGTGGGTGACGTCGCCCATGGCCGACTGGATCTTGCTGCTCTGCTTGCGGAACTTGCGACTGGCGCTGGTCACCATCAGGGCGATCAGCGGCAGGATGGCCACCATCACCAGGGTCAGTTTCCAGTTCATCCACAGCAGGGAAGCGAACAGGAAGACCACGGTCATGCCTTCGCGGATCACCACCTTGATCGCCTCGGTAGCGGCGCCGGTCACCATGGTGACGTTGAAGGTGATGCGCGAGATCAGATGACCCGAGTTGTTGGCGTCGAAGTAGCGATTGGGCAGCCGCAGCATGTGGTTGAACAGCGCCACCCGCAGGTCGTGCACCAGGCCGAGGGAGACCCGCGCCAGGAAGTAGTTGCCGAGAAAGGAACCGACGCCCTGCCAGGCGGCGATCAGGATGATCATCAGCGGCACCGCCTGCACCAGGTGCAGGCCACCGACGATGGGCCAGCCCGGAAACATGGAGGCATTGGGGTTGTTCAGGCCATCGACGAAGTACTTGAGGATGCCCGCCAGCATCGGCTGGGTGGAGGCGAAAATCAGGAAGCCGACGATACTCAGGGCGAACATGCCGATGTAGGGCCGCACGTAGCCGAGCAGGCGGAAATAGATCTTCAGACTGGAGGTCTGCGCAGGGGAGTCTTGGCTCATGGTCTCGTCGTGACGCAAAAGCGCCATGTTAACACGCACCTGCCGCCGACCCAGCGGCGGGATTTTCCGCTAGGCTTGCCCTCCCCTGCTCCGGAACGTCCGTCATGCCCCCACTCATCGCCACCTTCGCCGAACTCAAGGACTTCTGGCGCGTGGAGGTGCTGGATGCGCCGGGCAAGCCCTTGCGCCTCAAGCGCCTGTTCCGGCGCGTAGCGGCCGGAGAGAGTCCGAGCTTTCTGTTCTGGTATCGCCTGGCGCAATTTCTCTACTGCCGCCCGCGCGGCCTGCTCAACTATCGCAAGCTGGCCGAGCGCATCAATCGCCGGCTGATCCGCCGGCACAATATCGAGATCCTGCTGGGCGCGCGCATCGGTCCCGGGTTGCGCCTGCCCCATCGCATGGGCATCTGCGTGTCGAATCTGGCGGTGATCGGGCGCAACGTGATGATCCGCCAGCACACCACCATCGGCATCAAGAGCGATGATCCGGCGCGACTGGTCGGCATCTTCATCGGCGACAACGTCAGCCTCGGCGCCCACGTCTGCATCGTCGGCGACCACCTGACCATCGGTGACAATGTGGTGGTCGGCGCCGGCGCCCTGGTGATGCGCGACATCCCCGCCGACAGCCTCTACTACAGCCGCCACGAGGCGGTGATCCGCCCGCTGCCGGGCACTACGCCCGGGGATGCCGCCCGCTGAGGACGGTCCGCAGCATCTGCGGCAGGACGCCATACAGATACAGCCGGTTGCCCAGCAGCTGCCGGCCCAGATAGCGCAGCACCTTGCCGCGCGAGGCGCCCTTGTAGTGCAGGCGCAGCAGCAGGGCGACATAGAATTTCTCGATGTCGCGAAAGCGCCGCTGGGCCGGGGTCTCGGCTTCCAGCTCGGACAGCGAATGGTCGAGGATGCCCGCGCAAAGCAGTTCGACCGGCTCTTCCCGCGCCAGCGCCTGCACCCGCAGGAAAAAGGAGACATCGACGCCATAGAGGGCGAAGCGCTCGTCGAAGACATCGCCGTGGCGGGCCGCGATGCGCGCGGCCAGGCCCTGCGTCAGGCACAGCCCCGAACTTATGGTCACGGTAGCCTGGGGATCCAGGGGGCCCTCCACGGTCACCACCGCCTTGTACTGATGGGGATAGCGGATGGCGCCCGCCCCCAGCACCAGGGGCACCAGCAACTCGGCCTGCTGCCCGAGCGCCTGCAGAAAGCGTGCGTCCACCACGGTGTCCTGGTCGAAGATCACCAGGCGCTCGGCGCCCAGCCGCAAGGCCTGGTTGTAGACCCGGCTCAGCGGCGGATTGCCGAGGTCCTCGCTGATGAGCACCTCCGTCCAGCCCGGCGCGGCGAGCAGCGTCTGGCGATCCGCCTGAGCCAGGGGCTGGGGCCCGTTGTTCCAGACCAGCAGGACGCTGTCGGCCGGCAGGCTGGCAGAGGGCTGGGCCAGCAGGCTGTCGAGGGTGGCCGACTCCCCAGGGCGCAAGCCATAGAGGACGACGAGAAAGAGCGTTCGCATGGGCTTTCCTGAGGATGGCGGCCTAGCCGCGCACCCGCTTGCGCAGGTAGTCGAGGGCCGCGCTGGCTTCGTCGGCCAGGTGCGGACGCGGCAGGTCGTTGGGCCAGATGCCTTCGGCGAAGGCCTGGCGATCACCGCCGCCGAGGCGCTCGCTCAGCGCCCGCTCCCACCAGACGTGGCGGCAGGCGCGGGCATAGCTGTCCTGGGGCGCCAGGCAGCCGTAGAGCAGCTTGCGCCCCAGACTCGCGCGCTGCTTGTCCAGTCCGGCCAGTTGCCACTTCACCCGCAGGCGGGTCCAGACATCGGGCAGCGGCTTGGTCAGGGGCACCTCCTGCCAGTGCCGCTGCAGCTCCGGGGAATAGTCTTCGCCATAGCGCTCGAAGAAGTGCGCCAGCATGAAGTGCAGAAAGCGCTTTTCCGCATAGTAGTGGCGCACGGGACCGCGCGCTGCGCTGATGGCCAGATCCGCCAGGCTGAACGACAGGGCGATCTGCTCCAGGGTATGGACCTCCTCGTCGTGGCCATGCCAGTCGTCGATCAGGGCGATGGCCCGCTCGACCCGCGGCAGATGGCTGCGTGCCAGACCGCAGACGCCGCTGTTATAGAGCCGGGTCTCTTCCGCCGGCTCCTGGCCACGCGCGGCCAGGGCGGCGGCGAAACGGGCGAATTCCGGACGGGTACGGGCCTTGCGCCACGGCCACTCCTCGATGTCCATCAGCCCGCGCTGCTCATCGATGCCGTCGAACAGCGCGGCCAGCGGCGTCTGGACCACGGTGTCGCTGTCGAGGAACAGGGTCTTGTCGGCGGCGGGCAGCGCCCAGGCGATGGCGCAGGCCTTGCTGCGGTGCAGATAGCCGTGCTGCCCCTGCCAGGCCTTGAGCGTCGCCCCCTCGATGGCCAGCACTTCCACCGGCCAGCCGCGATAGTCCTGCGGCCGATCGGTCAGGATACGGAGGGCGATGTCCTGGCCCTGGCGCCAGTGCAGGGCGCTGAGCAGGCTGAATTTCAGCTCCTGCCGATAGGCCTGAGCACCGCCGTAGACGAAATACAGGAGTTGGCGTGTTGGGCGCATGTAAAGCTGCCGGCAAAAATCTGATTCTAGCAACAAGCGGCCGGATAGGTCGTAAGGGTCACTTCACAGCCTGCCACCTTCGGGTAACATGCACGCCCTGACGTTGACGGGTCCTGCATGAAGCCTCTCGAACATTCGCGCTATCTCGAACTGCGCGACGCCGCCCAGGTAGTGGAAGCCGACCACCATGGCGACAAGGTCCTGCGCCTCACCGATGGCAGCTATCTCAAGCTGTTTCGCCGCAAGCGGCTGTTGACCTCGGCGGCGCTGTTTCCCTACGCCCAGCGTTTTGCCGACAACGCCCGCCAACTGGCCGAGCGCGGCATCCCCTGCCCGCAGGTTCTGGAGGTCTATCGCGCCGCCTCGCTGCAGCGCGACCTGGTGCACTACAGTCCGCTGCCGGGCGCCACCCTGCGTCAACTGCGTACCTCGAGCGAGGCCGCGACCCTGCGGCCGGCGCTGGGTCGCTTCATCGCCGAATTGCACGACAGTGGTGTCTATTTCCGTTCGCTGCACCTGGGCAACGTGGTGCTGACGCCGGAAGGCGAACTGGGGCTGATCGATATCGCCGACCTGCGCTGCCATGCGCGGCGTCTGCCGCTGCGCCTGCGGGTGCGCAACTTCCACCACCTGCTGCGCTATACCGAGGATCGCGACTGGCTGTTCGAACCCGGTCGCGAACCCTTCCTCAGGGCCTATGCCGAAGCCTGCCGCCAGCCCCTGGATTGGCGCGAGCTCGACCGGCAACTCCAGGACTAGTTCGGTGTTTCAGAAATTATCTGCACAATTTCGGCGGCGCTTTTTTGGCCTTGGCGGCGTTGCCGCTCCTCGCCATAGCCCTGCTATGACTCGTCGCGGCGCCTAGCCCATACCAAAAAAATCACTCGCCGATTCTTGCGCGAACTTCTGAAACACCACACTAGACCGGCACCGCCTGTCCCAGCGCCAGCTTGCGCCGGCGCTGCACCTCGGCGCCGGCGATCATCGCCGCGGGCAACAGCACCAGCGGCCACAACTCGTCCGGATTGCCGATCAGCTTGGCGCCATCGAAATTGAGCATCAGCAGGGCCACGGCCAGATAGAGTCCCCAGGGATCGCGCTGCCGCAGGGCCGCGCCCAGGCTGGCCAGCATCAGCACGCCAAAGATCAGCAGCGACACCAGGCCGGTGTAGATGCCGAAGGACACGAAGATGTTGTGCGGGTGCTGGATGGCCTCGGTGCCGTGCAGCAGGTCGTGACTCTGATAGCCCAGACCGCAGCCCAGCCACCAGCCGCAGGACTCCCAGTCCTTGATCATGAAGTGGAACAGCTCGATGCGCCCGGAATCCGCCCGGCCCCAGAAGGCGACGAACCAGGCTTCGGTGTGCACCACCTGGACCACCCCGGCGATCAGGGCACTGACCAGGACCACCAGCGCCAGGGTACGCAGCGGAAAGCGCGGAAAGGCGAAGAGCACGCCGAGGGCGGCCAGGAAGCCGATGCCGACCAGGCCGGTGCGGGTCTGAAGGGCGAAGGAGATGCCGACGATGGTGACCACCACCGCCGCCAGCAACTCGATCCAGCGCCGCTCGCGGATCCAGGTGGGCGCCGCCAGGCCGCCCAGGCAGACCATCCAGATGCTCACATAGATGGGATTGGAAATGCGTCCCGGCAGGTGGATGACCCGCTGGCCGACGGCATAGTGGCCGGTGAGCCAGAACACCAGGCTGGAGCCCACGGCATAGGCGCAGACCACCCAGAAGGCCAGGCGCACGAAGCCGGGGCGACGAAAGAAGTCGCCGTCCACCAGGCAGGCCACGCTCAGCACGAACAGCAGCACATAGAGGATGTGCTTGAAGAACTGCCCCTCCTCGGCCCGCACCCCCGGCACGATGAACCAGGCGAGAAACACCAGCCAGAGCAGCAGCAGCGGCGAGCGCCAGTCGATCAGCCGCGGGCGCAGCACGAAGAGGATCAGTGCCGGCAGGGCGATCGCCGCATAGTAGTAGCTGTTGATCCACTTCGCCGTGGGGATGCACAGGTAGGCGGCCATGAACACCAGCACCGCCAGGGTGAAATAGCGACTCTGCTGCAGGCGATCGAGCAAGGGTGTCACCACAACAGGGCTCCCAGGAGTGCACCGACCAGGAAGGCCAGTGCCAGTTTGATGCGTTCCATCCGCCGGCGCTTCTGTTTGTCGTTGCGGTCCTTGTCGCTGACCACGTGCTGGCCGAAGCCGGTGTGCAGCACGGCATCGTTTTCCAGGATCAGCGCGTGGCGCTGGGCGTCGGCATAGCGCCGGGACAGTTCCTTCTCGCCGCTCAGGTCGCCATAGGGTGCGTGCAGCAGGTAGTCGGCGCGCCGGCGCAGACCGGGATTGAAGGAAAAGCCCTGCCATTCGAGCTTGTGCGAGCCGACCTCATGAAAGGCGATGCCGGCATGCACCTGGCGCGGCTTGAGATAGACGTAGGGGCTGTGGATCGCCAGGTCATGGGCATGGCTGCGCAGCCAGACCTGCAGCGCCTGGGGATCGGCCTCCAGCAGCGCCTGGGAATCCTCGATGAAGCCCGGGCGATAGAAGGCCCAGTCGTCTTCGCAGTGAAAGATCCAGCTTGTCTCGACCCGGGCATAGGCGGCGTCGACGCTGCGCATCTGGCCGAGCTTGGGGTTGTTGACGATGAACTCGGTGTGCTCGCGCCAGTGCGCCGGGATGTAGTCGCGTACCGCTTCGTCGCCGGAGTCCTCGGTGATGAAGACCCGGCGGATGGGCGCGGTGTTGAATTCGTCGAAGGTCGCCAGCGTCTGCCTGAGCAGGTCGAAGCGCCCGCAGCTGGTGACGACCATAGAGATGTCGCTGTCGGCGGAAAACTGCACGTTCTACCCTTTCTGCCAGTTGAGTCGAAAGCCGGACCTTGCGCGGCGCATCAGCGTCCCAGCCAGCTCAGCAGGCGGCGGAGGAACCCCGGTGCGACGGCCGGTCGCAGCGCTGGGGTTATAGCCGAAACGATGCGCTCACCCAAGTGGCCGAAGGCGAAAGAGTGACGCGCCAGGGCCTCTCCCGCCCTGGCGATGGCCGCGGCGTGCGCCGGATCGCTTCGCAGCCGGGCGAGTTTCTCGCGCAACTCCTCCAGCGAGCGATAGAGCACCACGTTGACGCCATCCTCGAAGCCCAGCGCCCGGTTCTCTTCTTCGCCCTGGTCATAGGTGAAGAGCACGCAGCCGCAGGCCATGGCCTCGAAGTTCTTGATCATGTATTCGCCCATGCCGACATCGGCGCCGACAAAGAAGCGGATGCGGTTGAGCGTCTGCAGGTATTCGTCGCCCGAGCGGGTCTTGGTGATCAGCAGCGGCTCGACCCTGGCCAGATCTTCCAGCAGCTGCTTGCGGCCGCTGTAGGCCACGCTGCCCAGGCTGCCGACGAAGCCCAGCTCGATGTCGCGCTCGACACCCAGGTCGCGCAGGCGACTGTCGTCGTAGCCCTTGGGCACGAAGTGGGCGTCGATCCCCTCCTCCTGCAGCCGCCGCGCCACCCCGGCGCCGGAGACCAGCACCCGGACGTGGGGCATGGCCCGGTAGTAGCGGCTGAATTTGCCGGTGTACTTGCAGGGGATGAAATTCTGGTAGGCGTCGTGTTCCAGCTCCACCAGATTGGGCAGGCTGCGAATGAAGGAGATCTGCTTGAGCTGCTTCTTGAACCTCAGAAACAGCAGGATGCGGTCGTATTGCTCGGGCTGGGGCACGGCGCGGCGGAAATAGCCGCGCAGATCGGCCTGTTCCTCGTCGCTCAGCCAGCGCAGGTCGCAGTCGCAATGGGCGGCGATGCTGGCATAGAAGTGGTCCAGCAGGATGCGTTGCTCCTTCTGGACCAGGAACAGGACTTTCACGGCGCCGGGGCCTTGAAGGCGGCGACCATCGGCAGCCGCCAGAAGTCGCGGCGCACGGCCTCGTCGGAGAAGCGTTCGGCCAGGCGCTCGCGCATGTGCTGCACGCAGGCGCGTCTCTGGCTCGGCGCCAGGCGGCCCAGATGCTGCAGACCCTGGCCCAGGGCCTCGGCGTCGCCCAGGGGAAAGAGAAAGCCCACGCCTTCGACGATCTCCCGGGCGCCGCCGCAGGAGGTGGCGATCAGGGGCACGCCGGCGGCCATGGCTTCCAGCAGGACCATGCCGAAGGGCTCGTGGTCGGAACTCAGGGCGAAGACGTCGAAGGCCTTGAAATAGCGCCGGGCGCCTTCCACCTGGCCAAGGAACAGCACCCGGTCGGCGATGGCCAGTTCGCGGGCCAGATCCTTGAGGTCTTCTTCCAGGCGACCCTTGCCGAGAATCGCCAGCAGGGCGTTGGCCGGCAGATTCGGCAGGGCGGCGGCGAAGCCGCGCAGCAGCGTGGCCTGATCCTTGTCCGGATGCAGGCGACCGACGTTGCCGACGATCCAGGCGTCATGGGGCAGCTTGAGCTCGGCGCGGGCCTGGTCGGCCGGCAGGAGTTCGCGCTCCACCGCCTCGACGTCCAGGCGGTTGTAGAGGGTCTCGATGCGCTCGGCGGGCCAGTCCTTGAGGCGCAGGCGCAATTCGTCGCGCACCGCGTCGGAGACGCCCAGCAGGGTCAGCCGCTTGCTCATCAGCTTGGCGAACAGCCGCCGGCCGAGCCGGTCGTAGTCGCCAAAGGCATGGTGCACGCCGATCACCGGCAGATTGGTGGCGAGGCAGGCGATCCAGATCGGCTTGAAGCGATGGGCGATGACGAAGCGGATGCCCCGCGAACGGACGATCTCACGCAGCGCCTGGATGGCGCCGAGCTTGAGTCCGCGGACGTCCCGGGAAGAGTACTCCAGGAACAGCACCTCGTCGCTGCCGCAGCCGGCCGCCACCTCGGCGTCGGCGGTGCCGGTGAGAAAGACCGTGGTGACGCGATAGCCGCTGCCCGCGAAGAGGCTGGCGGTCTGGCGGGCGCAGTCGAGGAAGGGACCGTCGTAGCCGTGACAGAACTGCAGCACCCGCGGTTCGGCGGAACGCGTCATACGCCAGCCCCCTCCTTGACCACCAGGATGTCTTCCATGATCAGGTACTGCAGATCCGAGCCGAAGAACATGTTCAGGGCGTCGGTGGGCGAGCAGACCATGGGTTCACCGCGGCGGTTGAGCGAGGTGTTGAGGGAGACGCCGTTGCCGGTGAGCTTTTCCAGCTCGACCATGAGGTCGTACCAGCGCGGATTGTGCCGGCGCTCCAGCACCTGGGCGCGGGAGGTGCCGTCTTCGTGGACCACCTCGGGTACCCGGCTCTTCCACTCTTCATTGACCTCGAAGGTAAAGGTCATGAAGGGCGAGGGATGGTCGACCTTGAGCATCTGCGGCGCCACGGTGTCGAGCATGGACGGGCAGAACGGCCGCCAGCGCTCGCGGAACTTGATCTGGGCGTTGATGCGATCGGCCACGCCCGGCACGCTGGGGCAGCCGATGATGGAGCGACCGCCCAGGGCGCGCGGACCGAATTCCAGGCGACCCTGGAACCAGGCCACCGGATTGCCGGCCACCATGATCTCGGCGATGCGCTGGGGCATGTCGTCGATCCGCTCCCACTTGGGTGCGTTGGGATGGCGGGCGCAGGCGGCGATGACGTCTTCGTTGCTGTAGCCGGGGCCGAGATAGACGTGCTCCATCTTCTCCACCGGCACGCCGCGGGCATGGGAGACGTAGGCGGCGGCGCCGACGGCGGTGCCGGCATCGCCCGAAGCCGGCTGGACGAACAGCTCCTTGACCTCGGGACGGGCGATGATCTTCTGGTTGAGCTTGACGTTGAGCGCGCAGCCGCCGGCAAAGGCAATCTTGCCGGTCTGACGGATGATGTCGCCCAGGTAGTAGTCCATCATCTCCAGCGCCAGCTTCTCGAACAGCGCCTGCATGCTGGCGGCATAGTGGATGTAGGGATCGTCGGCGATATCGCCTTCGCGCTTGGGCCCAAGCCACTCGATCAGCTTGGGCGAGAAGTAGTAGCCCTTGCCCTTTTCCTTGTAGCGGCGGAAACCGATGACGTTGGCGTAGTCGGTGTTGATGATCAGCTCGCCGTTCTCGAATTTCGCCAGGCGCGAGAAATCGTACTTGCTGGCATCGCCATAGGGCGCCATGCCCATGACCTTGAATTCGCCGTCGAGCATCTCGAAGCCGAGGAATTCGGTGAGGGCGCCATAGAGGCCACCCAGGGAGTCCGGGTCGTAGAACTCCTTGATCTTGTGGATCTTGCCGTTCTCGCCGTAGCCGAAGAAGGTGGTGGCGTACTCGCCCTTGCCGTCGATGCCGAGGATCGCGGTCTTTTCGCTGAAGCCCGAGCAGTGATAGGCACTGGAGGCGTGGGCCAGGTGGTGCTCGACGGCTTCCAGCTTGACCTTCTTGAGGTCGAAGCCGAGCTGCACCAGGCACCACTCGATGCGCTTCTGGTAGCGGTGATAGCGGCGATTGCCGAACAGGATGGCGTCCAGGGCGCGATCCGGCGCGTAGGCATAGCGCTTGGCGTAGTGCCAGCGGGCTTCGCCGAAGAGGCTGATGGGCGCATAGGGAATGGCCACCACGTCGACGTCGGCGGGGGTGATCCCGGCCTGTTCCAGGCAGAACTTGGCCGACTCGTAGGGCATGCGATTCTTGGCATGCTTGTCGCGTACGAAGCGTTCTTCTTCCACCGCGGCGATCAGCTTGCCGTCGATATAGAGCGCGGCGGAGGGATCGTGGCTGAGGGCGCCGGACAGGCCAAGGACGGTCAGGGACACAGGTAAAGCCTCTGTACAGGGCGAAGCCAGGGGAGTTCGCCGGGGTTTCGCGAGGCCGCTGCAGGCCCGCCTCGCCTCAAAAACGGCGAATTATAGCCGTTCAGGCAGGCCACGGGTAATGGCCGCACGCCGGAGCGGGGCTTAGCGCACGGCGATTCAGCCCCGGTACAGATGGCGGCGCTTCGCTCAAGCCGGCGGCAGGCGCTCGTCGAGCAACCGGTGCAGGGCGCTGTCGGCCGGCCAGTTGCGCAGCAAGCGGGCACGGTCGCGGGCATAGGCACTGGCATAGGCGCTGTCGCTGCCGTGGGCCTGCAGGGCGTCGAGGTCGATCACCAGCCAGCGGCCGTCGTGCCAGATCAGGTTGGTGCCCTTGAAGTCGCCATGACCGAGGCGCTCGCGGCGCAGGGCCTCGACCAGCGCCAGCAGGGCGTCCAGCTCGGCCGCGGGCGGGGCGGAATCCACATAGGGGGCGAAACGCTCCAGCAGATTGGGCCCGTCGACGAAGGGCGTCACCAGGTAGGCGCGCCCGCGCAGGCCGAGGAAGCGTAGCTCGCGCACGGCCAGGGGCTCGGGGGTGGGGATGCCGAGGAACAGCAGCCGATGGCCTTCGCGCCAGCTGTGCCAAGCCCGGCTCGGTCGCCAGAAGCGCGTGAGCCAGTGGCCGAAGCCCTTGATGTTGTATCTCTTGAGCACCAGGTCCTGGCCCTGCCACTGCAGCCGGGCCACGGTGGCGGCGCCGCCGTCCTTGAAGGTCGGCAGGCCGGCCAGGGCGGCATCGGGATCGGCCAGCAGGCCTTCCAGACGACTCAGCCAGGTACGGCGCACGGCGATCAGGCCGAAGGCGCTGCGGGTGACGGCGAACAGGGTGCACTCCCGACCGCTCTTCTTCAGGTAGTCGGCCAGGCGCCAGCGGCGGATCTCGGCGGTGCGCGCCAGCAGGGCGTCGAGGCGCAGGGCGTGCTCGGCATTGACCAGCAGGTAGTGGATCAGCAGTTCTTCCAGCTGGGCATCCAGGGCGGCCGGCAACTGGGCGAAGAACACCGCCAGATTCTCCTGCACCCGCGCCTGGGACAGCGGTTGGCCGACACTCTCGGCCTGGATGTCCGCCGCATCTATGACCAGGGCTGCGCCGTCCTTGACCAGCAGGTTGTCCAGGTGCAGATCGGCCTGCCAGAGACCCTGGGCATGTAGCTGCGCCAGGGTGGCGAGGGCGGCGCCTAGCAAAGCATCCTGAGCCGGCGACAAGGGCGGTTCGGTGGCGAGCGGCTGCCAGAGCTGCTCGACGCTGGGCGCCGCCTCAATGAAGTCGAACAGCAGCCAGGCGCCCTGCCCGCCTGCCTCGCCGCTGTCCAGCAGCGCGGGAGTCGGCGCCGCGGCGGCCGCCAGCAGGCGACAGCCCTCGCGCTCGCGGGCGAATTGCCGGCTCGCGCGCTCGCCGACCAGCAGCTTGGCCAGCACCCGCCGGCCCTGCCAGCGGGCTGCGCCGACATAGCGCTGACCGGGCAGCACCCTGAGCAGCGACAGCACTTCCAGTTCGCCACCGGGCAGTTCGATGCGCAGCGGCAGGGCTGGCGCGCGGCCGGCCCTGGCCAATTGCTCCAGGGTCATGCCTTGCGCTCCTTGTGGCGGCGACGCCCGGCCAGACGCTGGCTCCAGTCCCGCACGGCGGCGCTGTCCAGCGACTGGTCCAGATAGCTCGCCAGCAGGCGGGCGATGTCCGATTCACTCCATTGCGGCGCGCGGCGCAGCAGGGGTTCGAGATCGCGCAGGCGATCGCGCCGGCCGAACAGCAGCGGCCGGGTCTTTTCCAGATCGATCAGCCGCGCGACCAGGCCTTCGCCCTGGCGCTGCAGGAACAGATGCTTGGGATAGAAGCAGCCGTGCACCTGGCCGGCGCCGTGCAGCTGCCGGGCCAGTTCACCGACGGCGACCAGCACCGCCTGGCGCTCGTCCGGCGCCAGGTGCGGCCAGACCCGCAGCCAGCTGTCCAGATCGCGCCAGTCATCCAGCGCCCGGGTCAGCAGGATGGCGCGCCAGCCCTGGTCGTCGCGGCGCTCGCCGTAATAGGCCAGCTCCAGTGCCGGGATGCCGAGCTCGGCGTAGCGGCGGATGTTGCGACTCTCGCGGGCGAAGGTCGGCTCGCCCAGCGGGCGGGCCAGGGTCCGGGTCAGGTAGTCGCGCTGGCGCTTGAGGTAGTAGCCATGACCGGCGACGTCCAGGCGAAACACCTGGCTGAAGCCGCCGCGCCCCTGGTTGGGTTCATCCACCGCGGGCAGCTCCAGCGCCCACAGCGCCGCGAAGCTGTCCAGACCCTGGCCGGCCAGCACGGCCCGATCCTCGGCCGCCCATACCTCGTTCATTCCCGCCCCTTGAAATAGTCCAGCACCTCGCGGATGCGCCCCTTGTCGTTGTCGCTGAGGCGCGCGCGACCGCGGTATTGCAGATAGAACCTGAGGCGCTGGGTGCGCGACAGCTGGTACTTGGCCACCTTGTCCAGGCAGGCCAGGTCCTTGACGATGCGCCAGCGCAGCCAGTGGCCGACCCAGAAGGCGCCGGCCGGGCAATCGATGAAATAGAGCACGCCCTGGCCATCCACCAGCAGGTTGCGCCACTTGAGATCGTTATGGACGAAATGGTGGTCGTGCAGGGTGCGGGTGGCCGCGGCCAGCTGGCGGCTGACGTTGTCGACCCAGACCCGGTCGCGCAGGCGTGGATCCTCGCGCCGGGCCAGTTCGGCGAGATCCAGGGTGTCGGGAATCTCGCGGGTGATCATGGCGCCGCGGGTGAACCCCCGCGGCGAACGCTCCATCCCCCAGGCCACCACCGGCGCGGTGGCGATGCCCCACTTGGCGAAGCGCTTGAGATTCTGCCACTCGGCCTTGACCCGCGGCCGCCCGACATAGCGCCGTAGCCCCTTGCCAGCGCCGTGGTAGCGCTTGACGTAGTACCGGATGCCGTCGCGCTCGATGCGCACCACTTCCGACAGCGGATCGCTGGTCAGGCGTTCGCCGGTCAGGGCGAACACCGCGTCCAGGGTCGCGAATTCGGGCAGGTGGGCGACGCTGGAATCGATGCGCCAGTCAGCCATCAGAGCCGGTCCCCGTAGCGTTCCTTGCGCTCCAGCAAGGCGGCGGCCTTGCGTTCCAGCCGCGCCAGCAGCGGGGCCTCGTCGCGCAGGATCTCGCGCAGCGGGCGCTGGAAGTAGCCGCGCAGGAAGCGCAGGAAGTCGCGCCGCGTCAGGCCGATGCCCAGGGCGGAGAAATACAGTCCGGCCAGGTCCTTGTCGCGCCAGCGCCGGGGCACCTGGGCGCGGCACTGGGCACGGTGCAGGTCGATCAGCCAGAGTCGCAGAGTGGCCACGGTGACCGGCTGGGCGGTGTCGAGCAGGAAATGGCAGATGTAGCAGTCGCGATGATTGACGCCGGCCCGGTGCATGGCGCCGGTCATGCGCGCCACCTCGGCGATCAGCGCCCGCTTGAGCGCCGGCTCGGGCGGCTGGCGGACCCAGTCGAGACTGAAGTCTTCGAGACTGACAGTGGGCGCCAGCTCCTCGGTGATGATGAAGGAGTGCTGGGTCGCCGGATTGACGCCGCGCTCGCCAAAGGCCACGGCGGTCATGGTCGGCACGCCGACCTGGTGCAGCCGCTCGATGGCCTGCCATTCCTGGCGCGCACCCAGCACCGGCTGCTTGGCCTGCAGCAGATTCTTGGCGATCTCGCCCCAGCCGATGCCGCGGTGGATCTTGACGAAGTAGCCGCGCCCGGCCACCTCGGTGCGCAGGGTGCGGCGGCCGTCCAGTTCGCGATAGACCTGGCCCTGCAGGGCCTCCACGGCGACGAAGGGATCCTGGCCGGCCCAGAGGCTGGCGAAGGGCTCACGCAATTCCAGGGTCATGCCACCCCCAGGATGACATCGGCGGCGCGCTCGGGCAGCGAATAGAGATCGGCGCTGTCGGCGAAGGCCAGGCCGTTGCGACCCTGCACCGCGCGGCGCTCGGGATCGGCCAGCAATTCGGCCAGCATCCGGTCCAGGGTCTCCTGGGCGAAGGGCGACGGCACCACCTCGCCGGCGCGGGCCTCGTCGATGTAGTGGGCATAGCCGCAGACGTCGGTGACCAGCACCGGCAGTCCGGCGACCAGCGCCTCCAGGAGCACGGTGCCGGTGTTCTCGTTATAGGCCGGGTGGATCAGCAGATCGGCGCCGAGCAGGAAGCGCGGGATGTCGCTACGCCCCTTGAGGATCTGGACGCGATCGCTCACGCCCAGGGCCTTGGCCTGCAGCAGGAAGGGCTTGGGATCGTCCTGGCCGATGGCGAACAGCCGGGTGCGCTTGCGCAATTCCCTGGGCAGCGATGCCAGGGCGCGCAGACTGCGATCCAGGCCCTTGGTCTTGAAGCCGGAACCGATCTGCACCAGCAGCAGCTCGCCCTCCTCCAGCCCGAATTCGCGGCGGAAGTCGGCGCGGATCTCGGCGGCATTGGTCGGCGCGCGGCGGTCGGCGGCGATGCCCGGCGGCAAGAGATGGAAGCGCGGCGCCGGCGTGCCGTAGTGCTTGACGAACAGCGGCTGCTGCACCTCGGAGATCATCAGGATCTCGGTGGAGGACTCGGGCGCGAACACCGCCCGCTCGTATTCGGCGAAGTGGCGATAGCGACCCCACTGGCGATAGAGCGGGTTGCGCAGGGTCTGGGCCTTGTCCTCGAAACAGGGATCGGCGGCGTAATAGACGTCCAGCCCCGGCATCTTGTTGAAGCCGATCACCCGGTCGACCGGATCGCGGGCGAGGTCGGCCTGCAGCCAGGCGTGGAATTTCTCGTTGCGTCGGTGATTGAACAGGGCGCTGACCCGGGCCACCCGCACATCGAAGCCCTCCGGTACCGGGCCTTCCCAGATCAGGGTGTAGACGCGAATGGCATGGCCGCGGCGCTGGCACTCCTGGGCGATGCGCAGGAAGTCCCGCTGCAGGCCGCCAAAGGGAAAGTACTTGTAGAGCACGAAAGCCAGGGTCATGCGGGGAGGTCTTCCAACAGCAGGGTTTCCAGTTCCAGTTCGACCCGCTCCGGGGTCAGGGCGGCCAGACTCGCGGCAGGCTGATCGCGCGGCTCGTCGGTGCCATCCAGGCCCACGGCGCTCAGGTGCACCTGGGAGCGGCCATAGGCGCCGACCTTCTTCGGACTGGTCGGGCCATAGAGCGAAACGGTGGGCACGTCCAGGGCGGCCGCCAGGTGGCCAAGACCGGTATCCACCGCCACGCAGGCTCGGGCGCCGGCCAGCACCTTGGCCACCCCGGCGAGATTCAGGCGCGGCAGCACCTGGACGCCATCCAGGCCGTCGGCGATGCAATCGGCCCGGGCGTGCTCCGCCTCGTTGCCCCACAGCAGCCGCACCGGCCAGTCCAGCCGGCTCATGCGTTCGGCCAGTTCGCGCCAGTGGGCCTCGGGCCAGTGCTTGCTGACCCAGGTGGTGCCATGCAGGAACACCACATAGGGCGTCTCGTTGGGCCCGGCCAGGCGTTGCCGATCCAGGCCGTAGTCACCCACGCCGGCCGGCAGCGGATAGTCCAGCGCCTGGGCGAACAGCTGGCGGATCCGCTCCAGGGCATGCTGCCCCTTGGCCACGTGATAGCGTTCGTCATAGAAGCGGCTGGCCAGGGGCTCGCGCGCGGAAGTGCGGTCGAGACCGGCCACCGGCGCCTCGGCATAGCGGGTCAGCCAGGCGCTCTTGAGCAGGCCCTGGGCATCGATCACCCGGTCATAGCGCTGCTCGCGCACCCGACTCTTGAATTCGCCCCATTCGCCACTGGCCCAGGCGGAAAAGGGCTGCTTGCGCCAGCGCCGCAGGGCCACCGGGATCACCTGGCTCACCGCCGGGTGCCAGGCGGGAATCTCGGCGAAGCCTTCTTCCACCACCCAGTCGAAGCAGATGCCGGGGATGGCCCGGGCCGCATCGGTCAGCGCCGGCAGGGTATGGATGACATCGCCGAGCGACGAGGTCTTGACCAGCAGCACGCGCATCTAGCCCACCTCGACCGGATCGGCGACCAGACGGCCGAGAGCGTCCTGCACCAGGCTCGGCTGCAAGAGGCGCAGGCAGTCGTAGTGACCGAAGCGACAGGTGCGGTCGAAGCAGGGACTGCACTCCAGCCCCAGGCGCACCACCTCGACCTGACTGGCCAGTGGCGGCGTGAAGCCCGGCGAGGTGGAGCCATAGACCGCCACCAGCGGGCGATCCAGGGCCGCGGCCACGTGCATCAGCCCGGAATCGTTGCTGACCACGGCGCTCGCACAGGAGAGCAGGTCGATGGCCTCGGCCAGGGAGGTGCGCCCGGCGAGGTTGCAGACATCTTCTTCGAAGCCGGGGGTGACCCATTCGCGGATCTCTTCACCGCCCGGGGCATCCTTCTGCGAGCCGAACAGCCAGACCTGCCAGCCCTGGCGCAGCCGGGCATCGGCCACGGCGGCATAGTGCTCGGCCGGCCAGCGCTTGGCCTCGCCGAACTCGGCACCCGGACAGAGCGCCAGCACCGGCCGGTCCAGACTCAGGCCGAAGCGTTCCAGGGCGGCGTCGCGGCTGGCGGGATCGATGGCCAGGCGCGGCTCGGGATAGGGTTTGGGCAACTCGGCACCGGGCGCATGGGCCAGCGCCATGAAGCGCTCGATCATCAGCGGATAGCGGGCCTTGTCCAGGGTGCGGATATCGTTGAGCAGGCCGAATCTCATCTCGCCGCGCCAACCGGTGCGCTTGGGGATGCCGGCGAAATAGGGCACCAGCGCCGATTTCAGCGAGTTGGGCAGGAGGATCGCCTGGTCATAGCGACCGCGCAGCTGCTGGCCGATGCGCCGGCGGGTGGCCAACTCGAAGGCGCCATGGCCGAGGGGAAAGCTCAGGGCTTCGCGCACCTCGGGCATGCGCTCGAGCAGCGGGCGACTCCACTCAGGGGCGAGTACGTCGATCTGGCAGTCGGGGTGCTGGCGCTTGAGGCAGACGAAGAGGGTCTGCGCCATCACCATGTCGCCGACCCAACTGGGTCCGATGATCAGAATATTCATGCTGGAAGGCGATCGGCACCTAGCGGGTGGCCGACTCCCACTCCCTCAGGCCCGGCCTGATCGAAAGCTCGCGCACGGACATCGACATCTTGCCTCTCCTTACTGATGACGGCCTAAAAGGTGGCCGGATTGCCGGACGGCGTGTCCAGCCCCAGGCCGTGCCAGATACGGCGTACTTCGTCGCGCTCGGCGAGAAAGCCGTCGGCCGGCACCTTACCCGGCTGCTTCTGCAGCACCAGGCGGTGCAGCGCGGCGCGGTAGGCCTTGTAGGCTTCGCGCAGGGCAATGGCGTCCGTGGCCGGTACCAGACCAGCCGCTTCGAGGGATTCCAGGATGCGGATGTTGTCGGGAAAACGCAGCAATTCGGGATGCTGCCACGACCAGGCCAGAACGGCATATTGGACCATAAATTCGATATCGACGATACCGCCGGCATCCTGCTTGAGGTCGAACAGCTGCTCCGGCCGGCGTGCGTTCGGCCCCAGTCCGCCGGCGGTCAGCGCGGTGCCGAGGTTGTCGAGCATCTTGTCGCGCATGCCGGCCACGTCGGCCTGCAGGGTCGCCAGCTCCCGTTGCCGACCGAGGATGCGCGCGCGCACCGCGTCGAAGCGCTCGCCCAGCCGCGGGCAACCCGCTACCACCCGCGCCCGCACCAGGGCCTGATGTTCCCAGGTCCAGGCCTCGCTCTGCTGGTAGCGCTCGAAGGCCTCCAGCGAACTCACCAGCAGCCCCGCCGCGCCGGACGGCCGCAGGCGCATGTCCACCTCGTAGAGGGTGCCCACCGGGGTGGTGGTGGTGAGCAGATGGATGATCCGCTGACCGAGGCGATTGAAGAACTGGGCGCCATCCATGGGCTTGGCGCCATCGGTCTCGGCCAGGGGATCGGCGTCGTGGATGAACACCAGGTCGAGATCCGAACCGTGGCCGAGTTCGATGCCCCCGACCTTGCCATAGCCGACGATGACGAAATCCGGCTGGCAGGGCGAGCCGTCGCGCCGCTGCGGCGTGCCATGGCGCTGCACCAGCTGGCGCCAGGCCAGGCCGAACACCTCTTCGAGGATCACCTCGGCCAGCCAGGTGAGATAGTCGCTGACCTTCATCAGCGGCAGGCTGCCGGCGATCTCCGCCGCCGCCACCCGCAGGCTGTGGGCGCGCTTGAAGTGGCGCAGCACGTCCATCTGCTGCTCCAGGTCCTCTTCGGGCAGGCGCATCAGGCGCTCGCGCAACTCGGCGGCCAGTTCCGGCTTCTGCGGCGGATGATAGAGCCGCCCCTCGTTGAGCAACTCGTCGAGCAGCGCCGGATAGCGGGCGATCTGCTCGGCCACCCAGGCACTGGCGCCACAGAGTTCCAGCAGCCGCGCCAGGGCCGGCGGATTCTCGCTGAGCAGGACCAGGTAGGCCGAGCGACGCGCCACCGCCTCCACCAGCGGCAGCACCCGCTCCAGCGCCCGATCGGGTTGCTCGTCGGCGCTGACCGCATCCAGCAGCCTCGGCATGAAGGCATCCAGGCGTTCGCGACCGGCGCGCTGCATGGCGCGCACCTGACCACTGGCGCGCAGACTGGCCAGCAATTCCAGCGCCTGCTCCGGCGCCTGGAAGCCCGCCTCGCGCAGTCGCGCCTGGGACTCCTCGGGGTCGAGCAGGTCCTCCCACAGCGGCAGCCAGCTGTCTTCCAGTTCGGCGCTCTGGGTCTCCTCCTCGGGATCGGCGATGGTCTGCTGGAAGTGCCAGTCGATGCGGCTGCGCCAGGCGTCGAGCGCGGCGCTGAATTCATCCCAGTCGGCATGGCCCATGAGAAAGGCCACCCGCGCCCGGCCCTGGGGATCCACCGGCAGGGTCTGGGTCTGCTGGTCGGCGATGGCCTGCAGCCCGTGCTCCACATAGCGCAGGAAGCAATAGCCCTCGCGCAACTCGGCTTCGGCCGCGGCCGGCAGATAGTCGCGCTCGCGCAGACTGGTCAGCACCCTGAGCAGCGGTCGCTGCTGCAGCGCCGGATCGCGTCCGCCGTGGATCAGCTGATAGGCCTGCGCGATGAATTCCACTTCGCGGATGCCACCCGCGCCCAGCTTGACGTTGTCGGTCATGCCGCGCCGGCGCACCTCCTGGCGGATCAGCTGCTTCATGCTGCGCAGGGCTTCGATGGCGGAGAAATCCAGATAGCGCCGATAGACGAAGGGCCGCAGCAGGGTCAGCAGCTCGGCGCCGCTGGCCTGGTCGCCACCGACCACCCGCGCCTTGATCATGGCGTAGCGTTCCCAGTCGCGCCCCTGGTCCTGGTAATAGAGCTCCATGGCGGCAAAGCTCAGCACCAGGGCACCGGCGCTGCCATAGGGCCGCAGGCGCATGTCGACGCGAAAGACGAAGCCGTCCACGGTGACGGCGTCCAGCGCCTTGATCAGGCGCTGCCCGAGGCGGGTGAAGAATTCCTGGTTGTCCTGCTCGCGCCGCGCGCCGCGGGTCTCCCCGGCCTCGCCATAGGCGAAGATCAGGTCGATGTCGGAGGACAGATTGAGCTCTCCCGCGCCCAGCTTGCCCATGCCCAGCACCACCAGCTGCTGCGGCTGGCCGCTGTGGCGTCCGGTCGGCACGCCGAACTGGCTGCACTGCTGGGCGTACAGCCAGGCGCAGGCCTGGTCGATGCAGGCATCGGCCAGGTCGCTGAGGTCGCGACAGGTCTCCACCAGATCGGCGCGGCGGGTCAGGTCGCGCCAGACGATGCGCACCTGCTGCAGCATGCGGAAGCGCCGCAGCCGCCGTCCCAGTTCGGCTTCGTCCGGGCAGTCGGCCAGGGCGTCGCGCAGGCGCTGCGCCATGGCCCCCGGCGCCAGCGACAGCGCAAGGTCGCCGCTGTCGACCAGCGCCAGGCAAGGCTCGGGCAACCGGCAGAATTGCTCGACGACGAAGTCACTGAGGGCAGCCACCCGTCGCCAGTCGGCGCGTTGCGCCGCGGACCAGTTCGCCTGGCGGGCCGCCGCCTCGGGCAGCGTGGCCAGGGCATCGGCCAGACGCCGGTCGGCGAGCTCGGCACATGCGACGAGAGTCGGAGGCAGATCGGGACGAAGGAGGGGTATCATGGGCAGTCCTGCGCAGGGACGGTCGAATCCCGCCACCCTGCCGCGAACCCCCTGCCAGGGACATTCCGACGGACCACCTGGTCCGAGCGGGAACCGTTTTCACGTCCGCGGTTCGGAGTTCGCGAGCCCTCGAGCAGCGCGTTCGACAAACGTCGAATTGTTTTTTATCGCATTACAGCTCGGAGCTGAAACGGATTTGAATTTGTAGTAAAACTACACGCCGATCGGAACCGTCCGGTCATAAATCCAAGAATTTTCGCTGCCCCCAAGAGGCCGGCGGCGACCCTGAGGCGACCGATTTTGGAAGCCTTTCCGCCCTGGAGCAAGCCATGCAAGATCTCGATCCCGTCGAAACCCAGGAATGGCTGGACGCCCTGGAGTCCGTCCTCGACCACGAAGGCGAGGAGCGCGTTCATTATCTGATGACCCGCATGGGCGAACTGGCTACCCGCAGTGGTACCCAGCTGCCCTACTCCATCAATACCCCCTATCGCAACACCATTCCAGTGACCAAGGAAGCCCATATGCCGGGCGACCTGTTCATGGAGCGACGCATCCGCTCGCTGGTTCGCTGGAACGCCCTGGCGATGGTCATGCGCGCCAACCTCAAGGATCCGGATCTGGGTGGCCACATCTCCACCTTCGCCTCCAGCGCCACCCTCTATGACATCGGCTTCAACTATTTCTGGAAGGCGCCCAACGAAGAGCACGGCGGCGACCTGATCTACTATCAGGGCCATGCCTCCCCCGGCGTCTACGCCCGTGCCTTCCTGGAAGGCCGCCTGTCCGAAGACCAGATGAACAACTTCCGCCAGGAAGTGGACGGCAAGGGGCTGTCGAGCTACCCGCACCCGCACCTGATGCCCGACTTCTGGCAGTTCCCGACCGTCTCCATGGGTCTGGGTCCGATCACCGCCATCTACCAGGCCCGCTTCATGAAGTACCTGGAGAACCGCGGCTACATCCCCGCCGGCAAGCAGAAGGTCTGGTGCTTCATCGGCGACGGCGAGTGCGACGAGCCGGAAACCCTGGGCGCCATCTCCCTGGCCGGCCGCGAGAACCTCGACAACCTGATCTTCGTCATCAACTGCAACCTGCAGCGCCTCGACGGCCCGGTCCGCGGCAACGGCAAGATCGTCCAGGAACTGGAAGGCATCTTCCGCGGCGCCGACTGGAACGTCACCAAGGTCCTCTGGGGCCGCATGTGGGATCCGCTGTTCGCCCGCGACACCGAAGGCCGCATGCAGCAGCGCATGGACGCCGTGGTCGATGGTGAATACCAGAACTACAAGGCGAAAGACGGTGCCTATGTGCGCAAGCACTTCTTCGGCGCCAACCCCGAGCTGCTGAAGATGGTCGAGGACCTGTCCGACGACGAGATCTGGAAGCTCAACCGTGGCGGTCACGACCCCTACAAGGTCTATGCGGCCTACCACCAGGCGGTCAACCACAAGGGCCAGCCCACCGTCATCCTGGCCAAGACCATCAAGGGCTACGGCACCGGTGCGGGCGAAGCCAAGAACACCGCGCACAACACCAAGAAGGTCGATGTGGAGTCGCTGAAGAAATTCCGCGATCGCTTCGACATCCCGCTGAACGACTCCCAGCTCAGCGAGCTGCCCTTCTATCGTCCGGCCGACGACAGCGCCGAGATGAAGTACCTGATGAGTCGTCGCGAATCCCTGGGCGGTCACCTGCCCCAGCGTCGCGCCCGCAGCATCAGCATCCCCACGCCGCCCCTGGACACCCTGAAGGCGGTACTGGACGGCTCCGGCGATCGCGAGATCTCCACCACCATGGCCTTCGGCCGCATCCTGTCGCAACTGGTCAAGGACAAGGACCTGGGCAAGCGCATCGTGCCCATCCTCGCCGACGAGGCCCGTACCTTCGGCATGGAAGGCATGTTCCGCCAGCTGGGCATCTACTCGCCCCACGGCCAGCTCTATGAGCCGGTCGACCGCGACCAGGTGATGTACTACCGCGAGGAGAAGGACGGCCAGATCCTCCAGGAAGGCCTCAACGAGGCCGGCGCCATGTCCTCCTTCATCGCCGCCGGTACCGCCTACAGCAACTACAACCAGCCCATGCTGCCGGTCTACATCTTCTATTCGATGTTCGGCTTCCAGCGCATCGGCGACCTGGCCTGGGCGGCGGGCGATGCCCAGACCCGCGGCTTCCTGCTGGGCGGCACCTCCGGCCGCACCACCCTGAACGGTGAAGGCCTGCAGCACGAGGACGGTCACAGCCACATCCTGGCCGGCACCATCCCCAACTGCCGCAGCTACGATCCCACCTATGCCTACGAGCTGGCGGTGATCATGCGCGAAGGCATCCATCAGATGATGGAACTGCAGCAGAGCGTCTTCTACTACATCACCGTGATGAACGAGAACTACCAGCAGCCGGCCATGCCCGCAGGTGTCGAGGACGGCATCATCAAGGGCATGTACCTGCTGGAAGAAGAAAAGGGCGACTTCAAGCACCGCGTCCAGCTCTTGGGCTCGGGCACCATCCTCAACGAGGTCCGCGCTGCCGCGAGCCTGCTGCGCGAGATGGGCGTCGGCGCCGACATCTGGAGCGTCACCAGCTTCAACGAACTGCGCCGTGAAGGCCTGGCCGTGGATCGCTGGAACCGCCTGCACCCGCTGGAAGAGCGCCGCCTGACCTATGTCGAGCAGTGCCTGGGCGAGCGCCAGGGTCCGGTCATCGCCTCCACCGACTACATGAAGCTGTTCGCCGACCAGATTCGCCAGTGGGTCCCCACCGAATTCCAGGTGCTGGGTACCGACGGCTTCGGTCGCAGCGACAGCCGCAAGAAGCTGCGTGATCACTTCGAGGTCGACCGCCGCTGGGTCGCCGTCGCCGCTCTGCAGGCGCTGGCCAACCAAGGCAAGCTGGAACGCAAGGTCGTGGCCGATGCCATCACCAAGTTCGGCATCGACACCGAGAAGCGCAATCCCCTGGATTGCTGATGCGGCACACGGATAAGAGGAAACAACTGTGAGCGAGACCATCCGCGTACCCGACATCGGCAGTGGCGACGGCGAAGTCATCGAGCTGCTGGTAAAGGTCGGCGATACCGTCGAGGCCGAACAGAGCCTGGTGGTGCTGGAGTCCGACAAGGCCAGCATGGAGATCCCGGCCCCCAAGGCCGGCAAGATCGCCGCCCTGCACATCAAGGTCGGCGACACCCTCAAGACCGGTGACCTGCTGATCGACCTGGAAGGCGAGGACGCCGCCACCGGCAGCGAACCCGCCGCCGAACCCAAGGCCGAGTCCAAACAGACCCAGGTCGAGGAAAGCGAAACCCCGACGCCGGCCGGCGACGAGGACGCCTCGGCGTCCGCCGGCGAAGGCGAAGCCCAGGAGATCCATGTCCCCGACATCGGCTCCAGCGGCAAGGCCAGCATCATCGAGGTGGCGGTCAAGCCCGGCGACACCATCGCCGCCGAGCAGACGCTGATCACCCTGGAATCCGACAAGGCCAGCATGGAAATCCCCTCCCCCGCCGCCGGCGTGGTGGAGAGCGTTTCCGTCAAGGTCGGCGACGAAGTGGGCACCGGCGATCTGATCCTGGTGCTCAAGGGCGCCGCCAATGCTAAGCCGAGCAAGAGCGTCGAATCCAAGGCCGGCGACAAGCCCGCCAAGGAAGCCGCCGAGCCCGAGCTGCACGAGGAAGCCGCCGCCGAGCCGGCCGGTGAATCGGTCGAAGAGATCAAGGTCCCCGACATCGGCTCTACCGGCAGCGCCAACGTCATCGAGGTGCTGGTCAAGGCCGGTGACCAGGTCAAGGCCGAGCAGTCGCTGATCGTGCTGGAGTCCGACAAGGCCAGCATGGAAATCCCGGCGCCCAAGGCGGGCGTGGTGGAAAGCGTTGCCATCAAGGTCAACGACCAGGCCAAGACCGGCGATCTGATCCTGACCCTGAAGGTGGCCGGTGCCGCGCCCAAGCAGGCGGCCAAGCCGGCTGCCGGCAACACCGCCAGCGCGCCGGCTGCCGAGAAGAAGGCCGAGGCGCCGGCCAAGGCCGCCGCTCCCGCCAGCGCCCCTGCCGCCGGCAAGGGCAAGAAGGTCCATGCCGGCCCGGCCGTGCGCATGGTCGCCCGCGAGTTCGGTGTCGATCTGGGCGAGGTCACCCCGACCGGTCCCAAGGGTCGCATCCTCAAGGAAGACGTCCAGGCCTACGTCAAGGATCAGCTGCAGAAGAGCAAGGCGGCTCCGGCCGCGGCTGCCGGCGCCACCGGTGGTGCCGGCATCCCGCCGATCCCCACCGTGGACTTCAGCAAGTTCGGCGAGATCGAAGAGGTGCCGATGACGCGCCTGATGCAGGTCGGTGCCAACAACCTGCATCGCAGCTGGCTGAACGTGCCCCACGTGACCCAGTTCGACCAGTCCGACGTGACCGATCTGGAGGCCTTCCGGGTCGGCCAGAAAGCCGTGGCGGAAAAGGCCGGCGTCAAGCTGACCATCCTGCCGTTCCTGCTCAAGGCCTGCGCCCATGTGCTCAAGGAACTGCCGGACTTCAATGCCTCCCTGGCCCCCAGCGGCAAGGCGGTGATCCGCAAGAAGTACGTGCACATCGGCTTCGCCGTGGACACCCCGGACGGCCTGCTGGTCCCGGTCATCCGCAACGTCGACCAGAAGAGCCTCCTGCAACTCGCCGCCGAAGCCGCCCAACTGGCGGAAAAGGCGCGGACCAAGAAGCTCAGCGGCGACGACATGCAGGGCGCCTGCTTCACCATCTCCAGCCTGGGTCACATCGGCGGTACCGGCTTCACGCCGATCGTCAATGCCCCGGAAGTGGCGATCCTCGGCGTGTCCAAGGCCAGCATGCAGCCGGTCTGGGACGGCAAGGCCTTCCAGCCGCGCCTGATGCTGCCGCTGTCGCTGTCCTACGATCACCGCGTGATCAACGGGGCGGCCGCCGCGCGCTTCACCAAGCGCCTGGGCGATCTGCTGGCGGAAATCCGCGGTCTGCTGCTGTAAACCGCCACAGGACGGTAACGGAAGGCCGTTACCGTCCCCTGGTGTAGTTCAGAAACCCCGCTCACGCGGGGTTTTTGCTGTCAGATCAACCGAAAGATCCAGGAAAAAGGTAGGATGAGCGCCCCGAGCGCCGCCCCTTGCATGCGCCGGGCCCTATCGGGCAACCTGACAGCCATACCAGCGTGCTGGCGAGGCGGAAAGGAAAAAGGATTAATGATTTGTCTGTCCTTTCCGATAAACCTAGGACATCTTTCCGTCTTCACAAGGACGCGGACCCTCGCATGAGTATTCACTCCGATGCTGCCGATGCCGCGGTAGCCGATCAGGCGGGCGCGCTCAGCGCTCCTGCCCGATTGGGCTTGCTGCGTTTCGAGCGTCTGAATGAAGCCTCCTGGGCGATGCTCTATCTCGATTCCCGCTGCGAAGCCAGCCTCGGCCTGCCCGCCCAGGCGCTGTGCTCGCTCATCGATGCCCCCTATGCCAGCCTGATGGAGCCCAGCGTCCGTCATCGGCTGCACGAAGACATCCAGCTGCAACTGGCCGAACACGGCAGCTATCAGGTGCGCTACCTGTTCCACTCCCCCACGGCGCCCTGCCAGGTCGTCGAGGTCGGCGAGAGCCTGCAGCGCCATGGTCGCCCGCTGCTGCGCGGCTATCTGCTGCGGGTGATGAACGACGACGCCCTGGCCGGCGAATGGGAAGCCCATAATGTGGCCCTGCGCTCGACCCTGGCCCTCCTGCAGGACAGCCAGGATCACAGCCAGCAACGCCTGGCGATGGCCCAGGCGCGGCAGACCCTGTTGCTCGAATTGTCCCGCCTAGCCCTGCGCCAGGCGCCGGTGGACGACGACCTGGTGCAGCTGCTGCGCGCCCAGGGCCCGGCCGCCTTTGCCGTGGACGAACTCAGCCTGTGGCGCTACGAGGGCAATGGCCTCGTCACCCTGTGCAAGGAAGAACGCCTGCCGACCCTGTGCAGCGACCACCGGCGCCGGTTGCGCGAGCAGGGCGTGATCGAAGACGCCAGCCAGGTGCTGCACCCGTCCCACAGCGGAGGCGGAACGGCGCTGGACGTGGCACTGCTGCACGACGGTCAACTGACCGGTTTGCTCTGCCTGCGACGGGACCGAGCGGCCACCTGGGAAGCCGAGGACGTCACCTTCGCTCGCAGCCTGGCGGAATGCCTGGCCGCCCTGCTCCAGCAACCGCAGCGCCCGTCCAAGCTCGCCCACCCCCTGACCCGGGTGATGGAAGCCAGCAACGATGCCTTCCTGCTGCTGGATGCCAGCGGTTGCCTGGAGCACGCCACCGACAGCTTCGCGCGGATCACCGGCTATCCCATCGGCAAGCTCCAGGGGCTGCACGTCGAATCCCTGCCCGCCCTGGAAAACTGGGGCGAGCTGCTCTACGAAGCCTGGCAACGCCTGGCGCACCAGGACAGCTGGCAGGGCGAACTGCGCTGCTATCGCCGGGACGGCGAGAGCTACTGGGGCCAGCTGTCGCTCTCCAAGATCAAGCAGCCCAATGGCGATCTGCAGGGCTATCTGGGCATCTTCCAGGACACCAGCAAGACCCGCTTCGCCCAGCAGCACAACGACGAATTGGTGTTTCGCGACAGCCTCACCGGGCTGGCCAATCGCAGCCACTTCATCGCCCGCCTGGAAGCCCGCCTGGAGCAGTCCAATCCCAATCGCGAACACTCGCTGCTGCTGGTGGACGTCGACAACTTCAAGAGGGTCAACGACAGCCTGGGGCATCGTATCGGCGACCAGCTGCTGGTGGGTCTGGCCCGGCGCCTGCGCAGCGCCCTGGGCACGGGCGCGCTGATCGCCCGCATCGCCAGCAACGAATTCGCCGTGCTACTCGAAGGCATGGACGCGGTCGCCGCCGACAGCCTGGCCCGCGACACCCTGGTGGCCCTGGATCCGCCGCTCTATGTGGAAGGCCACCCGACCCTGATCAGCTGCTCGATCGGCCTGACCACCGCGCGACCGCACGAAACCGATCCGCAGACCCTGATCAAGCACGCCGGCCTCGCCCTGCACCGAGCCAAGGCCACCGGCGGCCATCAGGTCCAGGTGTTCACCGAGGCGCTGATCGCCGAGGCCAGCAACAAGCTGTTCGTGCAGAACAACCTGCGCCGGGCCTTGGAGCAGAACGAACTGCTGGTGCACTACCAGCCCAAGGTCTGCCTGAAACGCGCCAAGTTGCTGGGACTGGAGGCCCTGATCCGCTGGCAGCACCCGGAAAAGGGCATGATCCGCCCGGATCAGTTCATCAGCATCGCCGAGGAAACCGGGCTCATCGTGCCCATCGGCAAATGGATCATCCGCGAGGTCTGCCGCCAGCTGCACCGCCTCGACGCCGCCGGCTTCGACGATCTGCAGATCGCCATCAACCTGTCGCCCAAGCAGTTCACCGATCCCGACCTGGTGCAGTCCTTCGTCACCATCCTCGACGAGGAGGGCATCGCGCCCAAGCGTCTGGAGCTGGAACTGACCGAAAGCCTCCTGCTGGATGCCACCGACGCCACCCGCAACACCCTCGAAGCCCTCAAGCACCTGGGCATGAGCCTGGCGATGGACGACTTCGGCACCGGCTATTCGTCGCTCAGCTACTTGAAAAAATTCCCCATCGACGTCATCAAGATCGACAGGAGTTTCATCAAGGACATCCCGGACAACCAGGACGACATGGAAATCACCTCCGCGGTGATCGCCATGGCCCACAACCTGCGGCTGCAGGTGGTTGCCGAGGGCATCGAGACGACCGAACAGCTGGCTTTCCTGCGCCACCATCGCTGCGATATCGGCCAGGGCTATCTGTTCGACAAGCCCATCCCGGCCGACCAGCTCGACGCCGCCCTGGCGCGTTACCTGCCGACGCGCTGACCCGCCGCGCGGACTGACCCCGCTGCCGCGATTTTGCGTACACTGAGCCTTTCGCCTGGCCCTTTCCCACGAGGTATCCCATGGTCCTGCGTTCCGAAATCCTGACCAAGAAGACCCATCTGCCCGCCGCCGAGCAGGCACTGCCCGGCCGCGAGACGGCCATGGCCGTGCCCGCGGCCCACTATGTCAACGGCAATCCGTTGCAAGGCCCCTTCCCCGCCGGGCTGCAGAGTCTGGTGGTGGGCATGGGCTGCTTCTGGGGCGTCGAGCGGCGCTTCTGGCAACAACCCGGTGTCTGGACCACCGCGGCCGGCTATGCCGGCGGCCATACCCCCAACCCCACCTACGAAGAGGTCTGCTCCGGCCTGACCGGTCATACCGAGGTGGTGCTGGTGGTGTTCGATCCGGCCCAGACCTCGCTGGAGGCGCTGCTGAAGATCTTCTGGGAAGCCCACGATCCGACCCAGGGCATGCGCCAGGGCAACGACGTCGGCACCCAGTATCGCTCGGCCCTGTATTACGCCGACGACAGCCAGCGGGAAGCCTTCGAAGCCAGCCAGGCCGCCTTCCAGGCGCAGTTGGCCGAGGCCGGCTATGGCGAGATCACCACAGAGATCGCCCCGCTGCCGCCCTTCTACTACGCCGAGGCCTATCACCAGCAATACCTGGCGAAGAATCCCAACGGCTACTGCGGCCTGGCCGGTACCGGTGTCTGCCTGCCGCCCAGCCTCGCGGTCTGATCCCGAGCCGCTGCGGCGGCTTTCTCTGTTGGGCTGCGGCGGTAGCGCCGCCTCAACCCAACCTGCGCCAGGCTCTTCCCGTAGGTTGGGTTGAGCCCAGCGAAGCCCAACGGTCCCGGCCTCGCTATTCCGCGATCAGCCAGTCCAGTCGCCAGCTGCCTTCACCCTGGGCCAGGTGCTCGGCCAGCCAGGGCAGCAACTCGCGCAATTCTTCCTCCAGCCCCCACGGCGGGTTGACGATGGCCAGCCCCGAGCCATTGAGCCGGGTGGGGTCGTCCGCCGCGCGGATCAGCAATTCGACGTTGAGCAACTTGGGCGCGCCGCTGGCCTGCAGCCCGGCATGGAAGCGCCTCAATTGGCGGCGATCCTTGATCGGATACCAGAGCGCGATCACCGTCTGGCGCATGCGGCCGACGGCCTCCGCGACCGCCTTGGCGCAGCGCTCCAGCTCGTCGGTTTTCTCGAACGGCGGATCGATCAGCAGCAGGGCCCGGCGCTCCGGCACCGGCAGCAGCGCCCTGGGCAGCAGCCAGCCATCCTTCTGGTGCACCGCCACCCGGCGATCTCCAGCCATGTTTTCCTTGAGCAGGCGACCGTCCTCGGGGTGCAGCTCATTGAGCAGCAGTCGATCCTGAGGGCGCAGCGCCTGGCGCATCAATTCGGGCGAACCCGGGTAGTAGCGCAGCGCGCCATCGGGATTGAGCGCCGCCACCGCTTCGCGATAGCCGACAAAGGCCGCCGGCGCGGATTCCAGGGCCCACAGACGTCCGATGCCTTCGCGCCATTCGTCGGTACGGCTGGCCTGGTCGCCGGCCAGGTCATAGCGACCCACGCCGGAATGGCTGTCCAGATAGACGAAGGGCGTCTCCTTGCGCGCCAGCAGCGCGGCCAGGCGCAACAGGGTGGCGTGCTTGAAGACATCGGCGTGATTGCCGGCGTGGAAGGCGTGTCGGTAATTCATGGGATACTCCAGCGTCAGCCCTACAGTGTACCGCCTTCCTCGGACACCCGCGGCGTCGCGCTTTGACACCCCGGCCACCCAGCGGGTTAAATCCCCTGGTTCTTCAATTCTTTACCCCAGGAGTCACGCTTGGACGCTGTCACCATCAACAGCTTGTTCTTGATCGGTGCGGTGCTGATCGGCCTGTCGATTCTGGTCAGCTCGATTTCCTCGCGGGTCGGCATCCCGATCCTGGTGATCTTCCTGGTGGTCGGCATGTTCGCCGGCGTCGACGGCCCCGGTCACATCGCCTTCGACAACTATCCGATGGCCTACCTGGTGGGCAACCTGGCGCTGGCAGTGATCCTGCTCGACGGCGGCATGCGCACCCGGGTGTCGAGCTTCCGCGTGGCGCTCTGGCCGGCACTGTCGCTGGCCACCGTGGGGGTGATGATCACCACCGGCCTGACCGGGGTCGCCGCCGCCTGGCTGTTCGACCTCAGCCTGCTGCAGGGCCTGCTGATCGGCGCCATCGTCGGCTCCACCGATGCTGCGGCGGTGTTTTCCCTGCTCGGTGGCCGCGGTCTCAACGAACGGGTCACCGCGACCCTGGAAATCGAATCCGGCAGCAACGACCCCATGGCGGTGTTTCTCACCGTCACCCTGATCGAGATGCTCGCCAGCGGCCAGAGCGGTTTCAGCTGGAGTCTGCTGGGCCATTTCGTCAGCGAATTCGCCATCGGCGGGGTGATCGGCCTCGGCGGGGGCTGGCTGCTGCTGCAACTGATCAACCGCATCCACCTCGCCGACGGCCTCTATCCGCTGCTGGCCATCAGCGGTGGCCTGCTGATCTTCGCCCTGACCAACGCCGCCCATGGCAGCGGCATTCTCGCCGTCTACCTGGCCGGTCTGCTGATGGGCAATCTGCCGATCCGCAGCCGACACGGCATGCTGCACATGCTCGATGGCATGGCCTGGCTGGCGCAGATCGGCATGTTCCTGGTGCTGGGCCTGCTGGTGGAGCCGCACAATCTGCTGCCCATCGCCCTGCCCGCCCTGGGCCTGGCCCTGTGGATGATCCTGGTCGCCCGCCCGCTGTCGGTGGCCATCGGCCTGCTGCCCTTCCGCGCCTTCCATGACCGGGAAAAGGCCTTTATCGCCTGGGTCGGGCTGCGCGGCGCAGTTCCCATCATCCTGGCGGTGTTCCCGATGATGGCCGGGCTGCCCCAGGCCCAGCTGTTCTTCAACGTGGCCTTCTTCATCGTGCTGGTGTCGCTGCTGGTGCAGGGCTCCAGTCTGCCGCTGGCGGCCAAGCTGCTCAAGGTGACGGTGCCGCCGGAACCGGCGCCCTTCTCCCGCGCCGGGTTGCAGGTCCATCCGACCAGCGAGTGGGAGCTGTTCATCTATCGTCTGGGCGCCGAGAAGTGGTGCATCGGCGCCGCCCTGCGCGAGCTGAAGATGCCCGAGGGCACCCGTATCGCCGCGCTGTTCCGCGGCGAGACCCTGCTCCACCCCTCCGGCAGTACCACCCTGGAAGCCGGCGACATCCTCTGCGTGGTCGGCCACGAACACGATCTGCCGGCCCTGGGTCGGCTGTTCAGTCAGGCGCCGCAGCAGACCCAGAGATTCTTCGGCGACTTCGTCCTCGAAGCCGACGCCGAACTCAGCGCCGTGGCTGCGCTCTACGGCCTGCAACTGGGCGAGGTGGACGGCAACCAGCGCCTCGGCAGCTTCATCACCCACGAGATCGGCGGCGAACCCATCGTTGGCGACCTGGTGGAATGGAACGGCCTGGTGTGGATCGTTGCGGCCATCGAGAACAAGCGCGTGCGCAAGGTCGGCGTGAAGTTTCCCGAAGGGCGCAACAGCGGGCCGGCGCTCTTTCTTTAACGGTGTAGAAGCTGTTCACGATCTCGCGAGCTAGCGACAAACCAGGCGAAAAGGCCTGAGGAAGCGGAGTTTACTCAAGGTAAATGAGCATTCCGAAGGCCTTTTCAACGCAGTTTGGCCGACGCGCAGCAGATCGTGGACGGCTTCTTACGAACAGGGTTCGCGGCTTGAGGGACGTTACCTTGCACCCCAGGCAGCCTGGCTTTAACCTCGCGCCTTTCCACTGCCCGACGCCTGCCGCATGCACCGCCTGTCCGCTCTGCTTCGCGCCGCCGCCCTCTGCGGCTGCCTGTTTACCCTTCCCGCCGTCGCTCAGGATTCCGGGCCGCCGGATGCCCAGCAGGTGCAGCAGAATCTGAACGGCCTGGCCGATCGCAAGCTGCCCGCCCCCGAGCAGAGCGCCGCCCAGGACAGCCTGCAGCAGACCCTCAAGCTGCTCGACCAGCGCGACCAGTACGTCAAGCAGCTGGCCGATCTGCGCCAGCAACTGGCCCAGGCGCCGCAGCAGACCAAGGACGCCCAGCGGCAACTGGCACGGCTGCGCGCCGAACCGATCAAGCCGGCCGAACAGCGCTATGCCGGCGCCACACCCCAGGCCCTGGAGCAGCGCCTGAGCGAGACCAGCCTGGCGCTCAACAGCGTGCAGGACGACCTCAATGCGGCCAACAGTCTGGTGATCAACGCCCAGACCCGTCCCGAGCGCGCCCAGGTGGACATCGCCAATCTGCAGACGCGCCTGCAGCAGATCGCCGATCTGCTCAAGGCCGGACGCGAGAATGCCAAGCCCCTCACCGCCGAGCGGCGCGGGCAGTTGCTGGCGGAACAGGCGGCCGCCAATGCGCAGATCCAGCTGCTGCGCCAGGAATTGGCCGGCAACAGCGTGCTGCAGGATCTGGGCGCCATCCGCCGCGAACTCTTCACCGAGCAGGTCAAGCGCTACGAGCAGGAGACCCTGGACCTGCAGACGCTGATCAGCGGCAAGCGCCGCCAGCAATCGGAAAAGACCCTGGCCGAAGCCTCGCGCGAATCGGAAAAGACCGCCGGGGACGATGTGCTGTCCCAGGAGACCGGGCTCAATCTGCAACTGTCCGACTACCTACTGCGCGCCACCGATCGCCTCAACGACCTCAATCGCCGCAATCTCGAGTCGCGCCAGCAGCTGGATCAGCTCAAGCAGACCACCGAGAACATGGAACAACAGATCGGCGTGCTCAAGGGCAGCGTGCTGCTGTCCAAGCTGCTCTATCAGCAGCGGGCGGCGCTGCCATCGGTCAAGGTCAACAAGGACCTCACCGACGACATCGCCGATCTGCGCCTCTATCAGTTCGAACTCAATCAGCAGCGCGCCCAGATCGCCAATCCGGAAGGCTATGTCGACAATCTGCTGGCCCAGCAGCCGCCGGAAAAGGTCACCCCGCAGCTGCGTCAGCAACTGCTCGACCTGCTCAAGACCCGCAGCGAATTGCAGGAGCGTCTCAACACCGAGCTCAATGCCCTGCTCAGCGAATCCATCGATCTGCAGCTCAACCAGAACCAGCTGCGCAGCACCATCACCAGCCTGCGCGGCACCCTCGACGAGCAGATGTTCTGGATTCCCAGCAACAAGCCGCTGGACTGGAACTGGGTCAAGACCGCGCCCCGCAAGCTGCTGCAGCAACTGCGCGACGTGCCCTGGGGCTCAAGCCTGCACGAACTCTATGTCGGTCTGGCCGAGCGGCCGCTGCTGCTGCTGCCGCTGGTACTGGCTTTCGCCACCCTGATCTGGCAACGCCCGCGCATCCATGGGCGGGTCAACAAGCTCAACCAGGACATCGGCCACTATCAGCGGGACAGCCAGCTGCATACGCCCCAGGCCATCCTGCTCACCATCCTGCTGGGCCTGCCGGCGAGTCTGGTGCTCTGGCTGGGCGGCGTGGCCCTGGAGGGTGACGAACGCGGGGTCAACGCCGCCATCGGCGCGGCGCTGCTGGAGATCGCCGCCGGCTGGCTGGTGTTCTACACGGTGTATCGCCTGCTGGCCTCCGGCGGAGTGGCCGAGACCCACTTCCGCTGGGCGCGGCCCCAGGCGCAGTCGCTGCGCCGGCTGGTCAGACGGGTGGGTCTGCTGGCCCTGGCGCTGATGGCGGTGGTGGCCATCGCCGAGCGCCAGCTCGCCGGCCTCGCCGACGACGTCCTCGGCATCCTCATCGTGCTGGTCGCCTATGCCAGCCTGGCCTGGATGCTCGGTCGCTCCCTGCTCAATGCCACCGCCCGCGAGCGCCTGCCGTTCTTCCGCCTGCTGCTCGGCCTGATGATCACCGCCATTCCGGCCGTGCTGTTCTTCGCCGTGCTCTTTGGCTACTACTACACCGCGCTCAAGCTCACCGATCGGCTGGTGGACACCCTCTATGTGCTGATGGCCTGGATCATCCTCGAAGCCACCCTGGCCCGCGGCCTGAGCGTGGCTGCGCGGCGCCTGGCCTACCAGCGCGCCATCCAGAAGCGCCAGGCGCAGCAGGAAGACGCCGAGGGCGTCGAGGTGGTGCAGGAGCCGACCCTGGACATGGAACAGGTCAACCAGCAGTCCTCGCGCCTGCTGCGCCTGACCCTGCTGCTGGCCTTCCTCGGCGTGCTCTACCTGGTCTGGGCCGATGTGGTGGCGGTGTTCTCCTACCTGGACAACGTCACCCTCTACCAGTACACCAGCGGTACCGGCGCCGCCGCCACCCAGGTACCCCTGACGCTGCGGGTGTTCATCATCGCCCTGGTGATCGCCGGTCTCACCGTCGCCCTGGCGCGCAACCTGCCGGGCCTGCTGGAGGTGCTGGTGCTGTCGCGGCTGAATCTGGCACAGGGCAGCGCCTACGCCACCACCACCCTGCTCTCCTACGTCATCGTCGGCTTCGGCACCGTGACCACCCTGGCGACCCTGGGGGTGAGCTGGGACAAGCTGCAGTGGCTTGCCACCGCCCTCTCGGTCGGTCTGGGTTTCGGCTTGCAGGAGATCTTCGGTAACTTCATCTCCGGCCTGATCATCCTCTTCGAGCGCCCGGTGCGCGTCGGTGATCTCATCACCATCGGCAACGTGACCGGTACGGTGAACAAGATCCGCATCCGCGCCACCCATATCACCGACGCCGACCGCAAGTCGGTGGTGGTGCCGAACAAGACCTTCGTCACCAGCCAGCTGATCAACTGGACGCTGACCGACACCGTCACCCGTATCGTGCTGACCTTCGGCGTCAATCGCGGCAGTGACCTGGCCCAGGCGCAACAGCTGATCATGCAGGCGGTCAAGGAGAATGCGCGGGTGCTCCACGACCCCGAACCCTCGCTGTTCGTCACCCACTACGGCGCCACCACCCTGGATCACGAACTGCGCATCTATGTCCGGGAACTGGGCGATCGCAGCGCCGCCACCGATGAGCTGATCCGCCGGGTCGACCAGCTGCTGCGCGACGCCGGCATCAACCTGCTGTCCACGCCGCAGATGGAGATCACCCTGAAGAATCGACACGGAGCGGAGAAACAACTGGGCAAAAAGCCTCTCCTACCTGAAGGGGATGCCCAGCAGGAGGCCGCGGATCCCAAGCCATCCAAGGCCTGACGGCCACTAGGAGCCTGTCCATAATCTGCTGCGCGTCGGCCAAACGGCGTTGAAAATGGCTTCGGAATGCTCATTTACCCTGCGTAAACTCCGCTTCCTCAGCCCTTTTCGCCTTGTTTGGCTCTAGCTCGCGAGATTATGGAAAGGCTCTACAGCCCCTGGGATACCCATGAAACAGCTGCTCGACCTGACCTTCGACAACAGATTCGCCCGCCTGGGCGATGACTTCTCCACCCGTATCGACCCCCGGCCGCTGGACGATCCGCGGCTGGTGGTCGCTTCGTCCGCCGCCCTGGCCCTGCTGGACCTGGATCCGGCGGTGGCCGAGACGCCCGAGTTCACCCAGGTGTTCGCCGGGGCCCAGCTCTGGGACAGCGCCGAGCCCCGGGCAATGGTCTATTCCGGCCATCAGTTCGGTTCCTACAACCCCCGCCTCGGCGATGGCCGCGGCCTGCTGCTGGGCGAGGTGGTCAACGACCGCGGCGAGCACTGGGATCTGCACCTCAAGGGCGCCGGCCTCACGCCCTTCTCGCGCATGGGCGACGGCCGCGCCGTGCTGCGCTCATCGATCCGCGAATTCCTCGCCTCCGAGGCCCTGCACGCCTTGGGCATCCCGACCACCCGCGCGCTGTGCGTGATCGGCTCCAGCACCCAGGTGGTGCGCGAGCGGCTGGAAACCGGCGCCACCCTGTTGCGCATGGCCCCCAGCCATGTGCGCTTCGGCCACTTCGAATACTTCTACTACACCCGCCAGCACTCGCTGCTGGAGCAACTGGGCGAACACGTCCTGGCCGCGCACTTCCCCGACCTGCTGGGCACCCCGGAACCCTGGGCGGCGCTGTTTCGCGAGGTGGTCGAACGCAACGCCCGGCTGATCGCCTACTGGCAGGCCTATGGCTTCTGCCACGGGGTGATGAACACCGACAACTTCTCGATCCTGGGTCTCACCTTCGACTTCGGCCCCTTCGCCTTTCTCGACGACTTCGACGCCCAGTTCATCTGCAACCACTCCGATCACACGGGGCGCTACTCCTATAGCAACCAGGTGCCCATCGCCCATTGGAACCTGGCGGCCCTGGCCCAGGCATTGACACCCAAGGTGGCGGTCGAGACGCTGCAGGAGAGCATCGCGCTCTTCCTGCCGCTGTATCAGGCGCATTACCTCGACCTGATGCGCCGGCGTCTGGGTCTGCAGGAAGCGCACGACGAAGACCAGGAACTGGTCGAACGCCTGCTGGCCCTGATGCAGCAGGGCGGTGTGGACTATCACCTGTTCTTCCGCCAGCTGGGCGAAGACGAACCCGCCGCGGCGCTGGCCCGGGTGCGCGAGGACTTCATCGACCTGCGCGGCTTCGACGACTGGAGCCAGGCCTATCGCGCCCGCCTGGACGCCGAAGGCGGCGCGGCGGCCGAGCGCACCACCCGCATGAACGCGGTCAATCCGCTGTATGTGCTGCGCAACTACCTGGCCCAGCAGGCGATCGAGCAGGCCGAAGCGGGCGACTACAGCGAGGTGCGCCTGCTACACGAGGTGCTGTCACGCCCCTTCGAAGCCCAGCCGGGACGCGAACGCTTCGCCCAGCGGCCGCCGGACTGGGGCAAGCACCTGGAGATCAGCTGCTCGTCCTGAGAGCCTGTTTATAACCTGCTGCGCGTCGGCCAAACTGCGTTGAAAAGGCTCTGGAAGGCCAGCCCCGTCGGAATGCTCATTTACCACTCGTAAACTCGCGCGCGAGCCCGGTCCGCTTCCTCAAGCCTTTTTGCGGGGCCGCCCAGGCCTTGTTTGTCTCTAGCTCGCGAGATTATAAAAAGGCTCTGAGAGCTAACCGTATCTAGGCGCCGTTGACCTGGAAGACGTGCCGCAGATAGTGCAGGAAGTCCGGCTCGCCGCCCTGGGCCTTGCCCGGGGCGTCGGAGATCTTCGCCACCGGCTGGCCGTTGCAGCGACTCATCTTGAGCACCATGTTCATCGGCTGTACTCCCGGGATGTCGCAGGTGAAATGGGTGCCGATGCCAAAGCTCACGTTGATCCGCTCGCGCAGGGCCCGGAACAGGGCGAGGGCCTTTTCCAGATTGAGCGAATCGGAAAACACCAGGGTCTTGGTCAGGGGGTCGATGCCCAGCTGCTGATAGTGGGCGATGGCCTTTTCCGCCCACTGCAGGGGATCGCCGCTGTCATGGCGCAGGCCGTCGAACAGCTTGGCGAAGTAGAGATCGAAATCGCGCAGGAAGGCCTCCATGGTGATGGTGTCGGTCAGGGCGATGCCGAGTTGTCCGCGATACTCCCGTACCCAGCAGTCGAGGGCGGCGATCTGGCTGTCGATCAGCCGCGGACCCAGTTGCTGGTGCGCCATCAGCCACTCGTGGGCCATGGTACCCAGGGGCGCGACGCCCAGCTTCCAGGCCAAGTGGACGTTACTGGTGCCGACGAAGCGACCGGGGAAGTCGTCCCTGAGGCTGCGCACCACCATCTCCTGCACGCCATAGGAGAAGCGCCGCCGGGTGCCGAAGTCGGCCATCTTGAATTCGGCCAGCTCGTCGGCGCCCGCCTCCCGGGCCAGCCAGTCGAACTTGCGATAGAGCTGATCCCGGGCCACCTGCAGCGGCAGGTCGGCATGGCGCTGGCGATTGCGCACCTCGCTGATCAGCGCCAGGATCGGCACCTCGAACAGGATCAGGTGCAGCCAGGGGCCTTTCAGGGTCAGGGTGAAGCGCCCCTCCTCCTCACCGAGGAACACATAGGAGGGATTGAAACGGAACAGTCGCAGGAAGCGGATAAAGTCAGGGGTGATGAAGGGGATGCGCTCGAGAAAGGCCAGCTGGCTGTCGCTGATGGCGACATCGGCCAGGGCATCGATCTCGGCCTGAATGGCCGCGTGGTAGGGACGCAGGTCTTCGTCGTTGCGACAGCGAAAGGCCCACTCGACTTCCGCATTGGGATAGTTGTGCAGGACGGCCTGCATCATGGTGAGCTTGTAGAAGTCGGTGTCCAGCAGGCTCTGCACGGCCTGCTCGGAAAAACTATCGGCCATCATTGGCGGGGGCTCGGCAGCTAGAAGTCAGACGACAGGATGCCCAACTTGCCGAGGAAGCGAAAGGCGCTTGACCGCCCGGGGGCCTAGCGGTTGTGGGTCTGGGTCATGCCGAAGAGAAACAGCAGCAGGTCCTGGCTACCGGTGCTGGAGGTGGTCAGGCTGCGGGCGACCGGTGTCTGGCAGTAGTCCAGACCCTCGCTGCCCACCACTGCAGCTGCCGGCCGTAGCCAGCTCGCATAGGCCAGGGTAGTGACCCCGCAGAAAGCCGCGATCAGCAAACCTCGAGTAATTTGTGAAGTCATGGCTCCAACCCTCTGATCTTCCGTCCCAACGCCTGTTGGTAAACGTAGAGGAGAGTTCGCCATTGCGCAGCATTCCACGACGAATGGCGGCGCAATTGCAGCATATCCCGACGAGCGGCCGTGTCTATGCCGAGGCGCTGGCGACATTTCTCCAGATCGAGCAGGGCCACCGAGAATTCCTTGCCCTGGGGACCGGCTCGTTCGGCGACGAAGATGTGCTTGGGATAGAGGCAACCGTGCTGCCAGCGATGCCGGTGCATGCGCGCCAGCACCTCACCGAGGGTGGCCAGGAACCGCTCGTGCTCGGCCTCGCTGAGCGCCTTGCCACCGCCTTCGGCATACCAGTGATCGAGGTCCTGGTAGCCTTCCAGGGCCGCGCTCACCAGCAGGGCGCGCCAGCCGCCCTGGGCATGCTGGGCAGCGCAGAACAGCAATTCGGGAACCTGGATGCCCAGATCGCGAAAGGCGATCAGCGCATCGCGCTCGCGCAGGGCGGTGGGACGCCCCAGGGGGTGACGCAGGCTGCGATAGAGGTGGCCGACCTGGCGCTTGACGTAGGCCAGGGTACCGTCAGGGAGTTGCAGGCGCTGGACACCGCTTTCGCCACCACGGCGGACGTTGGGCGCTTCCACCCAGTCGCCCGCGGTATTCCACCAGCGATCGAAACGCTCTTCGCCTTGCGTCACGGCTCCCATCGGCTGCCTCTCTTATTCTGAAATAGCTTCAATTGGCCTTGCGCAGGACGTAGACCCGCCACATGGCATAGCCCGGCAGGAAGTCCAGGGCCCGGTCGACGACGAAGCCGGCCTGGGCGACTTCCGCCTCGAACTGGCTGCGCTCGACGATGAATCTGTTCTGATAACCGCCGCGGTCGCGGCCCTGAGCCTTGCGACGACGTTCCAGTGCCTGACGCCGCCAGGCCTTGAAGTTGCCGTCCACCCACAGCGACAGGATGACGCTGTCGCGGGTCACCCGGTGGAACTCCTGCAGCAGGGCCAGACGGTCCGCCGATTCGCCCACATGGTGAAACAAACGCATACAGAAGATGCAATCTACAGAATTGTCGGACAGGTCGATAGCGAAAGCCGACGTCTGTAGCGTCTTCACCCGGGCCACGACGTCCGCGGGCTGCTGTTCACGGGCGGTGGCCAGCATGTTTTCCGAGTAGTCGGCACCGATGATCAAGCGATTGCGCTTCTCCGCCAGCAGCGGCCAGAAGCGGCCGGCGCCACTGGGCAGATCCAGCACCAGATTGGGTTGGCCGGCGATGCTCAGGGCCTGCCGGGCGAGCTGCTGGTCGCGCCAGTTGGACAGGCGCCGGGCCAGGCCGTCCTGATGCTTCAGAAAATACTGGCGGGCGTGGTCGGCGTCGTACTTTTGCGAAAAGGGCAGGTCGATGGGCGCTTTCACGGAGGCGGCTCCTGAGGGAGTGGAGAAGTGCCGCCACCCTACCCAGGCCGCTGTCAAACCGCGGTCAAGGCGTTGTGAAAATTCTGTAACCTCAGTCCGCTAGGCTGTCGCTGCCCAGCGCTATCTCGAAGCGACAGCCACCCGCCGCGCTGTCACCCAGGGTCACGGTCCAGCCTTGCAGCTGGCAGATCCTGCGGACCAGCGACAGCCCCAGTCCGAGGCCTTCGCCACGCCCCTCGGCGCCCCGCACGAAGGGCTGGAACATCGCCTCGCGCTGCTCCTCGGGAATGCCCACGCCGCTGTCTTCCACCACGAAGCCGTCCGCTCCGACCTGCAGGCCGATATAGCCCCGCTCGGTATAGTGCAGCGCATTGCGCAGCAGATTGCTCATCACCGAGCGCAGGAAGGGCTCGTGCCAGAGCGCCTGGTCGGCCTCCGGCGCCACGCTCAGCCGCCACTGCAGGCCCTTGGCTTCAACCGCCGCCTGCCATTCCTGCGTCTGGCGCCGCGCCACCTGGGCCAGGGTGGCACGCGGCGCCTGGGTGTCGTTGTCGCCCTGATTGCGCGCCAGGGCGAGAAAGGTCTGGACCAGCTCCTGCATCTCCCGCGCCGCGCGGGTCATGCGCTCCAGCGGCCCCTTCGCCCGGGCTGGCAGGTCCGGCGTGGCCTCGAGCAATTCGCAGGAGGAATTGATCACCATCAGCGGGGTGCGCAACTCGTGGCTGACGTCGCTGGTGAACAGCCGCTCCCGGGCCAGGGCGGCGCGCAGGCGATTCAGGGCGTCGTCGAAGGCGCCGGCCAACTCGCCGACCTCGTCCTTGGCATAGTCCGGCGCCAGGGGCGGCGTCACATCGAGCAGTTGATCACGCCGGCGCACCTGACGCGCCAGCCGCACCACCGGGGCGATCACCCGCCGCGACAGCGCCCAGCCCAGCAGCCAGGCCAGAGCCACGCTGATCAGGAAGCCGACCAGCACCACCTTGTAGAGCAGCCGTTCGCGCGCCTCGAAGTCGCTCTGGTTCTGCAGCAGGACGAAGTGATTGCCCTCCAGCTCGGCCACATAGGCATAGAAGTACTGCTGGTCCTCCTCCACCTCGCTGAAGCCGGCCGGCAACTCGCGCAGGTGGGCAGGCAACTGCGCCACCTCGGCGAGGGGCACGAAATACAGGCGCATGTCCGGGTCCAGCACCGGCTGGCCGCCGCGTTTCATGTCGCGCTGCACCATGCGCTCCAGTTCGTTGCGCAGGTCGGTGGAGATCAGCCGCTCTTCCACGGTGTGCACCACCGCGACGATGCCCAGGGAAAACACCCCGCCGACCAGGAAGGTCATCAGCACGAAGGCGATGACGATCCGCCGTGACAGGCTCAGGTGGTATTCCATGGCTACTCCTGCTCGACCAGTTTGTAGCCCACCCCGTGAATGGTGCGCAGCAGCGGCTGCTCGAAGGGCTTGTCGATCACCTGGCGCAACTGGTGGACGTGGCTGCGCAGGCTGTCGCTGTCGGGGTAGTCCTCGCCCCATACCGCCTCTTCCAGCACCTCGCGCCGCACCACGTGGGGCGACTTCTGCATCAGCAGGGCGAGGATCTTGAGGCCGATGGGATTGAGCTTGAGCGGCTTGCCGGCGCGACTGACCTCCAGGGTGTCCAGGTCATAGCTGAGATCGGCGACCTGCAGCTGGCGGCGTCCGCCGCCCTTGGCCCGGCGCATCACCGCCTCGACGCGAGCGGCCAGTTCGGACAGGGCGAAGGGCTTGACCAGATAGTCGTCGGCGCCGGAGCGAAAGCCTTCCAGGCGATCATCGAGCTGATCGCGAGCGGTGAGCATGATCACCGGGGTGTCGCGGCGGGCATCCTGGCGCAACCGCTGGCAGAGGGTGTAGCCATCGATGCCGGGCAGCATGATGTCGAGGATCAGCAGATCATAGTGCTCGGTCGCGGCCAGGTGCAGGCCGGACAAGCCATCCTGGGCGCAATCCACGCTGTAGCCCTTGAGGCTGAGGTAATCCAGCAGGTTGCTGAGGATGTCCTTGTTGTCTTCTACCACCAGGATACGCATGTCGCTGACCTCATTGCCCGAGTCCGCTGCGGGCCTCGTTGTCGTCTGTTCGGCACAGAGCCTAACCGGCCCCGGCGACCGCGACCAGCGCAGCGGCGGCGCGCTGGGTGGGAGCATCGAGGATCACCGGCCATAAAAAACCCCGGTGTCCGCGAGGAGCACCGGGGTTCGGCTCGGCCCTAGGGCCGGAGCGGTTCTTACATCATGCCGCCCATGCCACCCATGCCGCCCATGTCGGGCATGGCCGGGGCTGCGTCGTCTTTCGGCAGCTCAGCCACGATGGCTTCGGTGGTGATCAGCAGACCGGCGATGGAGGAAGCGGCCTGCAGCGCGCTGCGGGTCACCTTGGCCGGGTCGATGATGCCGAATTCCAGCATGTCGCCGTATTCGCCGGTAGCGGCGTTGTAGCCATAGTTGCCGCTGCCCTGCTTGACCTTGTCCAGCACGACGGAGGCTTCGTCACCGGCGTTGGTCACGATCTGGCGCAGGGGCGCTTCGACGGCGCGACGCAGGATGTTGATACCGGCGTTCTGCTCTTCGTTGATGCCTTTCAGGTCTTTCAGAGCTTCCAGGGCACGCACCAGGGCGACACCGCCGCCAGGCACCACGCCTTCTTCCACCGCAGCACGGGTCGCGTGCAGGGCGTCTTCAACGCGGGCCTTCTTCTCTTTCATCTCGACTTCGGTGGCAGCGCCAACCTTGATCACGGCAACACCGCCAGCCAGCTTGGCCAGACGCTCTTGCAGCTTCTCCTTGTCGTAGTCGGAAGAGGTTTCTTCAACCTGGGCACGGATCTGCTTGATACGGGCCTGGATGTCGGCTTCGACGCCAGCGCCGTCGATGACGGTGGTGTTTTCCTTGTTCAGGACCACACGCTTGGCTTGACCCAGGTGCTCCAGGGTGGTGCTTTCCAGGCTCAGGCCGACTTCTTCGGAGATGACGGTACCGCCGGTCAGGATGGCGATGTCCTGTAGCATGGCCTTGCGACGATCACCGAAGCCGGGCGCCTTGACGGCAGCGACCTTGACGATACCGCGCATGTTGTTGACCACCAGAGTGGCCAGGGCTTCGCCTTCGACGTCTTCGGCGACGATCAGCAGCGGGCGACCGGCCTTGGCGACGGATTCCAGCACCGGCAGCAGTTCGCGGATGTTGGAGATCTTCTTGTCGACCAGCAGCAGCAGCGGGCTGTCCAGCTCGGCCGACATGGTGTCGGGCTTGTTGATGAAGTAGGGCGACAGGTAGCCACGGTCGAACTGCATGCCTTCGACGACGGACAGTTCGTTTTCCAGGCCCGAGCCTTCTTCGACGGTGATGACGCCTTCTTTACCGACCTTCTCCATGGCTTCGGCGATGATGTTGCCGATGCTGTCGTCGGAGTTGGCGGAGATGGTGCCTACCTGGGCGATGGCCTTGCTGTCGGCGCAGGGTTTGGACAGGTTCTTCAGCTCGGCGACGACGGCCGCGGTGGCCTTGTCGATGCCGCGCTTCAGATCCATCGGGTTCAGGCCGGCGGCCACGGACTTCAGGCCTTCGGTGACGATGGCCTGGGCCAGCACGGTGGCGGTGGTGGTGCCGTCACCGGCAGCGTCGTTGGCCTTGGAGGCCACGTCTTTCACCAGCTGGGCGCCGATGTTCTCGATCTTGTCCTTGAGCTCGATCTCCTTGGCGACGGAAACGCCGTCCTTGGTGATCAGGGGAGCACCGAAGCTACGCTCCAGCACTACGTTGCGGCCTTTCGGGCCGAGGGTGGCCTTGACGGCGTCGGCCAGGGTGTTGACACCGGTCAGCAGCTTCTTGCGCGCGGAGTCACCGAATTTGACGTCTTTTGCAGCCATGTTCTGTTTCCTCTAAGAAATTCGAAAAGTGAGCGGGGATCAGCCTTCGATGACGGCCAGGATTTCGGACTCAGCCATCACCAGCAGTTCTTCGCCATCGACCTTGATGGCGTTGCTGCCGGAATAGGGACCGAAAACCACCTTGTCACCCACTTTCACCGCCGGAGCACGGACATCACCGTTGTCCAGCACGCGTCCAGTGCCTACGGCAACCACTTCACCGCGGTTCGGCTTTTCGGCAGCCGAGCCCGGCAGCACGATGCCGCCAGCGGATTTGGTCTCTTCTTCGCTGCGACGAATCACAACGCGATCATGCAGAGGACGAAGCGCCATTGTCGTATCTCCCAAAGTTCTAAGTGTTTCCAGCGCCGATGACTGCATCGGCAGTTTGTTTTTACCGGCTGCGCCGGGTGCGCCCCGTGCATGACAGGACGCGAAACCTGCTCGCCTTGCGGCGACAACCTTGCGGTGTCCGCTACATGAGGTTGTCGCCAGGCATTTCAAGGGCGGGGGGCAAAATTTTTAGTGCTTTTGCTCGTCGCGGTGCACCACTTCACCTTCGATGACCTCGGGGCGATGGGGCGCGGCCTGACCGGAGCCCGGCTGATGGCCCTGGTAGCCCTGGGCACCGGGGTTGCGCCGGGTCACCCGGCCGATCACCGCGCCCAGCAAGGCCTTGCGGGTCACCGGCAGGAGGCAGACGAGCGCCAGGACATCGCTGATGAAGCCCGGAAAGATCAGCAGGGCGCCGGCGATCGCCAGGGTCAGACCCTGGATGACCTCCTGCTCCGGCATCTGCCCCTGGGCCAGGCGCATGCGGATGCGCCAGAGGGTGGTGAAGCCGGCGACGCGCAGCAGGGCGACGCCGACCAGAAAGCTCAGCAACAGCAGGGCGAAGGTGGCGAGCACGCCGATTTCGCTGCCGATCTTGATGAGTACGGCCAGTTCCACAAAGGGGAACAGCAAGAAGAGTAAGGCGGTCACGCGCATCTCGGGTCCTTCACGGTGGAAGCCGGTTGAAAGTCAGGAGATGGAGGCGGCCGAGCCGATTTCAAGGTGGCCGCCCGACGCCGCCCGGAAACGCAAAGGCCGCGAAAATCGCGGCCTTGACGGATTGGCGCCTGCCTAGGGAAACATGACGTTACCAGGACACGCCGACACCGGCGGTGTACTCGGTCTGGTTGACGTTGCCCTCGGCACCGCTGGTCAGTTCCTTGGACGCCTTAAGGTTCAGCGACGCCCAGTTGGTCACCTTGTATCTCAGGCCGACATCGCCGTCGAAGGTGAAGTTGGCGGTGTTGTCCAGCGGCCGGCCCAGTTCACCATTGGTGAAGAACTGGATGGTCTGGCCGTACAGGTAGCGGTTGTAGTCCCACTTCACGCTCGCCGAGAGGAACTGGTCGGAGCCGCCGTCCGAGTACTCGTAACGGTTGTGGTTGAGCAGGCCGGTAAGGGAGAAGGCACCCAGTTCGTTGTCCCAGAACTGGTAACCGGGACCGGTACCCAGGGTGCGCTGCTTGGCCAGGTCCTGGATCCAGTCGCGCTTGTATTCGGCGCGGCCCTGCCAGAAGAATTTCTCGTCGAAGAAACGATCCAGGGCGTACTGCAGACCGTACTTGCTGGTCGAGACCACGTCGTCGGTCTTGTAGCGGTCATAGCTGCCGTTGGCGTTGTGCCGCCACATGCCGTGCCGCGCCTGGGTCTTGAAGTCGATGTCGTACTTTTCGCTGTCCTGGGACGAGCTGATGTAGTCCAAGCCGGCGTCGATGTTGCCCTTCCAGGCGAAGTCACGCAGGAAGGGACGCGGCGGCACGATCTGGGTGATGCTGGCCAGGGGCACGGTCTGCTGGCCATCGGCGGTGCTGACCACCACCTGACCGTCGTCGGCCGGCTTGAGGCTTTCCACCGGGAAATCGGGTTCGTACTTGCCGCGCTGGACGATGACGGGCTTGTCACGCTGCAGGGTCTTGATCTTGTCCCAGGACAGGGGAATGTTGCCGCCGTATTCGGTCTGCAGGAGCAGCTTCTTGCTGTCGAGCAGCTTGATGGTTCCGGTCAGGCGGTCGCCGTTCTTCAGCCAGACGGTATCGGCATGGGCGAAGGAGGCGAGTGACAACAGCGCGAGCGAGGAGAGCAATCGAAAACGCATGGGCACCAGGACACCTTTGGGTGGACTTGGGTGGAAAGGTAACGAAACGAGAGGGGCGCGATTATCCGGGTGCCGGAGACCCGCGCAACCGTTCCTGGGTAAAAGTTAGGCAAGTTTCCGCAAATACTGCCCAAAGGTCGGACGTCTTGGGAGAATGTGGCAGCTCGACACGTTTCAGCACCACCGTAACCAAACTTTTCGGCACACTGGCACTCTTCTCCCCCGGAGCAGCAGGGCGTCATGAGCGCATCCCCTCCCCTCGAACCCCGGCGTCAGGCCGTCTTCCTGGCGCTGGCCGCCATTCCCGCGGGACGGGTGGTCAGCTATGGCCAGCTGGCGGAGCTCGCCGGCCTCGGTCGCGGCGCGCGCTGGGTGGGCTGGGTGCTGGGACGCCTGCCCGAGGGTAGTGCCCTGCCCTGGCACCGGGTGATCGCCGCGGACGGCCGCCCGAGCCTGACCCGCGACAGCCCCTCCGGCCGGGAGCAACGCGAGCGTTTGCGGGCCGAGGGCGTGCTGCTGCACGAGGACCGGGTGGACATGCGTCGGTACCGGTGGAATCCAGCTGAGAGTGTCGAGTAGAGTGCGCGTTTTTTCCGAGCCCAAGGGCATGTTTGCACGTTTCTGGCGTGAAGCCGTCACCACCTACAAATCCAGGGCCTGCCTGGCCCTGCTGCTGCTGGGCTTCGCCGCGGGCCTGCCGGCCATGCTGGTGTTTTCCACCCTGTCGGTCTGGCTGCGCGAAGCGGGCGTGAGTCGCGAGACCATCGGCTACGCCAGCTGGATCGGCCTGGCCTATGCCTTCAAGTGGGTCTGGTCGCCCATGCTCGACCTCTGGAAGCTGCCGCTGATCGGCAAGCTCGGCCGTCGCCGCTCCTGGCTGGTGCTGTCGCAGATCCTGGTGGGTCTGGGGCTGATCGGCATGGCGCTGTGCAATCCGCAGCAGCACCTGGAGCAGTTGATCGCCCTGGCGGTGCTGGTGGCCTTCGCCTCGGCCACCCAGGACATCGCCGTAGACGCCTATCGCCTGGAGATCGCCGACGACGACCGCCAGGCGGCCCTCGCCGCCTGCTACATGACCGGCTATCGAATCGCCGCCCTGCTGGCCAGCGCCGGGGCGCTGTTTCTTGCCGAGGAGCTGGGCTCGTCCCGCCTGGGCTACAGCCAGAACGCCTGGGCCACCACCTATATGCTGTTCGCCCTGCTGGTCCTGCCCGGCCTGGTCACCAGCCTGTTGATCCGCGAGCCCGAGCCGGTGGCGCCCATGGCCATGGCGGAATCGCGCTTCGGCTTCAATCACCAGCTGGTGGCGGTCGCCCTGCTGCTGGTGATGCTGGTCTCCATCCCCGCCGCCATCAATGCCGCCATCGCCCAGGCCTGGCCGCGCGCCCTGCTCTACAGCCTGTTCATCGTCGGCTGCCTGTCGCCCTGGGGGCGCTATTGCTCCAAGCCGCTGAGCGATCTCATGCGGCGCATGCGCGAACCGCTGCGACTGCGCGATGCGGCCAATGCCGAAGAGCTGCCGCGCTTCGACTTCGTCCACCAGATGGTCTCGGTGATCCTGCTGATCGTGCTCATCGTCGCCGTCACGGGTGGCCTGTCGGCGCTGGCCGGCGGCTACTGGCCGCGCGGCCTGATGTACGGCCTGATCGCCTGGCTCTGCCTCACCGCGCCGGGGCGCCGGCTGATGGCACCGGTGCTGACGCCCATCACCGAATTCATCCAGCGTTACCAGTGGCAGGCGCTGCTGCTGCTCGGCCTGATCTCCACCTATCGGCTGTCGGACACGGTCATGGGCGTGATGGCCAGCGTCTTCTATATCGACGTGGGCTATAGCAAGGAAACCATCGCCGGGGTCAGCAAGATCTTCGGGGTGTTCATGACCCTGTTCGGCGCGGGCCTGGGCGGCGTGCTGATCACCCGGGTGGGGATCCTGCCGATCCTCTTTCTCGGCGGCGCCGCCTCGGCGCTAACCAATCTGCTGTTCGTGGTGATCGCCTCCACCGGCGCCAACGTGCCGCTGCTGATCGCCACCATCTGCGCCGACAACGTCAGTGGCGGCATGGCCACCTCGGCCTTTGTCGCCTACCTGTCGAGTTTGACCAACCTCAGATTCTCGGCCACCCAGTACGCCATGCTCAGCTCGCTGATGCTGCTGTTGCCGCGGCTCTTGGGCGGCTACTCGGGAGCCATGGTCGAGTACGTCGGCTACAGCTCGTTCTTCTCGCTGACCGCCCTGATGGGGGTGCCGACGCTGCTGCTGATCGCGGTGCTCTGGCTGCGCCAGCGGCGGACCGCGATACCCAGCGGTCCTTCCGGCAGCGGCCACTGAGAACGGGGCGGCCCGCGGCCACCCCGGCCTGCCCTAGGCTTCGCCGCGCGCGGCCGCGGTGGCGCGCTCGTCGCCCTTGTCGTCGATCACCTTGACCACCCGGCTGGGCAGCGCGATGTCGATGCCTTCGGCCCGCAGGCGATCGCGGATCTGCTCGTTGAAGGTGAACTGGGTGCCCCAGAAATCGCTGTTGGCGGTCCAGCAGCGCAGCGACACGGTGATGAAGGTGTCGCCCAGGCCGGCCACCACGATGGCGGGCGGCGGCGTCTCCAGCACCCGCGGATCCTTGGCCATGTCGGCCAGCACCTGCTTGGCCTTCTGCAGATCGGCGTCGTAGCCGACCTTGACGTCGAAGACGATCTGCCGGGTCGCCTGGCGCGACTGGTTGGTGATGATGCCGTTGGACAGGTTGCCGTTGGGCACGGTGACGGTGCGGTTGTCGCCGGTGCGCAGCACGGTGTGGAAGATCTGGATCGAATCCACGGTGCCCTGCACACCCTGGGCCTCGATGTAGTCGCCGATCTTGAACGGCCGGAACAGCAGGATCAGCACCCCGCCGGCGAAGTTGGCCAGGCTGCCCTGCAGCGACAGGCCGATGGCCAGGCTGGCGGCGCCGAGGGCGGCGACGAAGGAGGTGGTGGCGATGCCGATCATGGAGGCGACGCTGATCACCAGCATGACCTTGAGACCGATGTTGACCAGGGTCACCACGAAGGTTTCCAGGGCCTGGTCCATGTGCCGCGCGGTGAACAGCGCGGCCAGTCGCCCGGTCAGGCGATTGATGATCCACCAGCCGATCCACAGGGTGATCAGGGCCAGTACCACCTTGCCGCAATATTGCAGGATCACCGGTAGCCAGGCCATGAAGGCCGTCAGCAGGTGATCGGTCTGGGCACTCAAATCCATCGTCTACCTCTCCACGCACAAGAAAAAAGTCGGGCGCGGCCTGAATGGCGGCGCCCTATGTGCGACGGACGGTAGCCCGAGAGGTTCCGAAACGCGGCTCAGTCGCGGAAGTTGTCGAACTGCAGCGGCATGCCCAGGGACTGGCCGCGCAGCAGGGCGATGACCTCCTGCAATTCGTCGCGTTTCTTGCCGGTGACGCGCACCTGTTCGCCCTGGATGGCGGCCTGGACCTTGATCTTGCTGTCCTTGATCAGGGCGACGATCTTCTTCGCCAGCTCCTTGTCGATGCCCTCGCGCAGGGTGGTCTCCTGCTTCACGGTCTTGCCGGAGGCATAGGCGTCCTTGACCTCCAGGCACTGGACGTCGATCTTGCGCTTGGCCAGGTTGACCTTGAGGATCTCCAGCATCTGCTCGAGCTGGAAATCGGCGTCGGCGGTCAGGGTGACGGTAAGGTCCTTGGCCTCGAAGCTGCCCTTGCCGCGCAGGTCGTACCGGCGCTCGAGCTCCTTCATGGCGTTGTCCACGGCGTTGGTGACTTCGTGCTTGTCCAGCTCCGATACGACGTCGAAGGAAGGCATGGATTTTCTCCTCGGTTGGGGTGGGGCAGCCTTGACGCTGCAGCCTGACCGACCATTATAACGACTGGCCCTCTTCCTCAGGAATCCGACCATGCGCAAGGAATCGACACTGGAGTCACAGCTGTGAGCTGGCACGTGCTGGGCGCCGGCAGTCTCGGTGGACTCTGGGCCGCGCGGCTGTTTCGCGGTGGCGAGCCGGTCCGGCTGATCCTGCGCGATCGCACGCGCCTGGCGCAGTATCGCGCCCGCGGCGGCCTGCAACTCAGCGAAGGCGACACCACCAGCCTCTATCCGCTGCCGGCCGAGACGCCCGAGGCCGGCAATCCGATCCGCCGGCTGATCCTCGCCTGCAAGAGCTACGACGCCGAAGAGGCCATCGCCAGCGTCGCCGCGCGCCTGGAACCGGAAGCCGAGATCCTGCTGCTGCAGAACGGCCTGGGCAGCCAGGACGCCGTGGCCGCCCGGGTCCCGCGGGCGCGCTGCCTGAGAGCCAGCACCACCGAGGGGGCCTATCGCGAGACCGACTTCCATGTGGTCGCGGCCGGTGCCGGGCAGATCTGGATCGGTGACCAGCTCGGCAGCCATACCCCGCCGCCCTGGCTGGATACCCTCGCCGAGCTGGGTTTCCCGGTGCGCTGGACCGACGACATCGACGCCCGCCTGTGGCGCAAGCTGGCGATCAACTGCGCCATCAATCCGCTGACCGTGCTCTATCGCTGCCGCAACGGCGAACTGCGCCAGCATCTGCCGGAGGTCACGGCGCTCTGCGACGAACTGGCGGCGCTGCTGGAAGCCATGGGCCTTGCCCCGGCGGCTCAGGGGCTACAACAGGAGGTCGAGGCGGTGATCGCCGCCACCGCCCACAACAGATCCTCCATGCTGCAGGACGTGGAGCGCGGCCAGCGCACCGAGGTGAGCTACCTGCTCGGCCACGCCCTGCCGATCGCCGGACGGCTGCGCCTGCCGGTGCCGCACCTGACCGAGCTGCAGCAGCGCCTGCAGGTCCGGCTCGCGGAGCGTGGATTGCCCGTCGATTAGCAGCGGGCTACCCTGCCCGCTTCCCTGTTGCCACGGCTGCGCCATGATCCTCGCCAAACGCCTGAAGAATCTCCCGGTCGGCCGCAAGTTGCTGGCTGCCCTGCTGGTGATGATGATCGCGGTGCTGGTGGTGGCCAATGTGACCTTTATCAGCGCCGCCTACTGGATCTCCCAGGAGAGCGTGGCACCCCAGGCGCTGCAGACCCTGGGCCGGCTGTTCGCCAGCCCGGTGCTCAGCCGCGAGGTGCTGGCCTCGCCGGCGGCGGCCGAGGTGCAGCTGCGCCAGCTCGACGGCTATGCGCCGCTGCGCCTGGCCGCGGTCTACGACAGCCAGGGCCAGCGCCTGGCCGAATTGCACAATGGCGATCGCCTGCAGGTGCCGGCGCGCTTCGAAGAGCTGCAGACCTGGCGCCTGCGCGAATTCCGCACCAATCTGCTGGTGGAGCTGCCGCGTCCCGAGGGCGCTCCCGGGCATCTGCTGCTGGTGGCCAGCAGCGAACTGCCGGGGGCCTTCTACCGCGGCACCCTGACCGCCAGTCTGGCGATCCTGACCTTCAGTATCCTGCTCTGGCTGGTGGTGGCGCGGCAGATCAAGAGACTCATCACCCTGCCGATCCGCGAACTGGAAGAACTCTCGCGCCAGGTGACCCGCGAGGAGAACTATTCGCTGCGCGCCAGCAAGGGCAGCGAAGACGAACTGGGCCGCCTGGCGGAATCCTTCAACACCATGCTCGGCCGCATCCAGGGCCGCGAGCAGCAACTCAAGCGCGCCCGCGACGACGCCCAGTACGCGGTGCTGCAGGCCCAGAGCCTGGCCGAGGAGACCCGCCGCTCCAACCGCAAGCTGGAGCTGGAGGTGCAGGTCCGCGGCAAGATCGAGAAGAAGCTCACCGGCTTCCAGAACTACCTCAACAGCATCATCGACTCCATGCCCTCGGCACTGATCGCCGTGGACGAGCAGTTCTACGTCACCCAGTGGAACCAGGAGGCCACCCACCTCTCCGGCACCCAGCTGGACGAGGCCCTGAACCAGCCGGTGTTCCTGGCCTTTCCTTCGCTCAAGCCGTTCCTGCCGCAACTGAGTCGCACCGCCGAATTGCTGCGGGTGGAAAAGGTGGAACGGGTGACCTGGGCGCTGACCGATACCCCGCGCCACTACACCCTGACCTTCTACCCGCTGATGGGCGGCGCCGGGCGTGGCGTGGTGATCCGCATCGACGACATCACCCAGCGCCTGAACATGGAAGAGATGATGGTGCAGTCGGAAAAGATGCTCTCGGTGGGCGGCCTCGCCGCCGGCATGGCCCACGAGATCAACAATCCGCTGGGCGCCATCCTGCACAACGTGCAGAACATCCGCCGGCGGCTGTCGCCGGAGTTGCCGAAGAACGTCGAGCAGGCCGCCGAATCCGGTGTCGAGCTCAATGCGGTGAACTGCTACCTGGAGAGCCGGCAGATCCCGCGGCTGCTCGACGGCATCCACCAGGCCGGCAGCCGCGCGGCCAAGATCGTCAGCCACATGCTGGCCTTCAGTCGCCGCAGCAATCGCAAGATGGAAGCCAGCGAATTGCCGCCGCTGATCGATCAGGCCATCGAGATCGCAGGCAACGACTTCGACCTGGCCGAGGGCTTCGACTTCCGCACCCTGTCGATCATCCGCGAATTCGATCCGGCGCTGGGACCGGTGCCGGTGATCGGCAACGAACTGGAGCAGGTGCTGCTCAACCTGCTGAAGAACGCCGCCCAGGCCATCCACCTGCGCGACGACGAGGAAGAAGGCGAATACGGCCGCATCACCTTGCGCACCAAGCTGCGCGGCGGCTGGGCCGAGATCCAGGTGGAAGACAACGGCATCGGCATCCCCGAGGACATCTGCAAGCGCATCTTCGAGCCCTTCTTCACCACCAAGGAAGTGGGCCAGGGCACCGGTCTGGGCCTGTCGGTGTCGTATTTCATCATCACCAACAACCACAAGGGGCAGATGGAGGTGCACTCCACGCCCGGCGTAGGGACCTGCTTCACCCTGCGCCTGCCCCTCGTCCAGGCCGACTTCGACGCGGCCTAGGACCTCATCAGGAGCTGCGCCATGGGTTTTCGCCTCACCGAGATCTACACCCGCCAGGGCGACGCCGGCGACACCGGCCTGGCCGACGGCAGCCGGGTACCCAAGGACCATCCGCGCATCGAGGCCATCGGCGCGGTGGATGAGCTCAACAGTGCCCTGGGTCTGCTGCTCGCCGAGCTGGCCGAGGACGCCCGCCTGGCCGAGGTGAGCGAGCTTCTGGCGCCCTGTCAGCACCGCCTGTTCGACCTCGGTGGCGAACTGGCCATGCCCAGCTATCGCGCCCTGCAACCGGTGGAGATCGAACGCCTGGAGGGCGCCATCGATCGGTGGAACGCCGAGCTGGGGCCGTTGGAGAATTTCATCCTGCCCGGCGGCTCGCGCGCCGTGGCCCAGGCCCATGTCTGCCGCACCCTGGCGCGCAGCGCCGAGCGCCGCTGCCGCAGCCTGCATGCGGTGGAGCCGCTGGAGGGCCAGGGCTTGCCCTATCTCAATCGCCTGTCCGACCTGCTGTTCGTCGCCGCCCGCATCGTCGCCCGGCGCCAGGGGGTGAGCGAGGTGCTCTGGCAGGCCGCGCGGCCATGAGCGCGCCGGCCGCGCCCGCCGCGCCACCGCCGCGCCGCCACGAGGGGCTGCTGGCGCTCTGGGACGGCCTGATCCTGATCCTGGTCTGCGTGAACCTGGCGCTGATCCTGTTCGACAGCCTCTATGCCCTGGGACCGCTCAACCAGGCCCTGGCTGCGGTGTTGCCCGGCTTCCACGCCTTCTATGGCGAACGCATCCACGCCCACTTCACCCGCATCGACCTGGTGTTCGTCGCCTTCTTCATCGCCGACGTGCTGCTCGGCTGGCTGGTGGCGGTGATCGAACGCCGCCACGCGCGCTGGTACCACTACCCCTTCATCCACTGGTACGACGTGCTCGGCTGCATCCCCCTGGGCGGCTTCCGCCTGCTGCGGGCGCTGCGCATCGTCTCGCTGCTGCTGCGCCTGCAACGCCTGAGGCTGATCGACATGCGCGGCTGGCGGCCCTATCGGCTGTTCAACCACTACTACCAGCTGCTCATGGAAGACCTGTCGGATCGGGTGATGATCAAGATCTGCGGCGAACTGCAGGACGAACTCACCACCCGCGACGACTTCTCCCAGAGCGTGATCGACCGCGTCATCCGCCCGCGCAAGCAGCGGCTGATCGACGGCATGGCGCTGCGCATTCAGACCATGGTGGAACAGGGCTACAGCCAGAATCGCGCCACCCTGGAGCGCCTGGTCGGCGACGTGGTGCAGCGCGCCCTGGACGAGAATCCCGACCTGGCCCGGCTCAAGCGGCTACCCATGGGCGAGCGCCTGGCCGACACCCTGGACGGGGTGCTTACCGACATCGTCAACGGCCTGGTCAGGGAGGCGGCGGCCAGCCTGCGCACCCGCGACTTCCGCGCCCTGGCCAGTCGCCTGGCCGATCACGGCTTCGATCAGAGTCTGCCCAGCGGCGCTCAGGACAATGCCCTGGACGAGGTGCTGGTGGAGATCCTCGAGGTGTTCAAGCAGAAGGTCCTGCAGCGCCGGCTCGATCAACTCGATGGCGAGCTCTGGCCGCAGGAATGGCAGCGCAGCGAGATCGATCCGATCAACGCGCCCCGGCGCTGATCTGCTGCTGCAGATTCTGCACCTGGGTCTGCAGGGTGGTGATGTTGCGAGTGGTCTGCAGGCGGAAGGCATCGAATTCCTTGCTGTCCGGGCCCACCGGGCGGGCGTCCAGCTCGCTGCGCAGCACCAGCAGGTCCTGCTGCATCTCGCCCAGGGCCTGATTCTGGGCACTGGGCTTCTTCAGCGCGGCGATGTCGGCCTGCAGCGCCTTGTTCTGCGCGGTAAGGCTGGCGACCTGCTCGGTCAGGCTGGCGGTCTGCGCCAGGCCGTTCTTCAGCGCGGTCTGCTCATCGGCCAGGGCCTTGAGGCGGGTATCCACCTCGCCACTGCCGGTCTGCACCGTCTGGACCGCGGTGGAGAGATTCTGCAGACGGTTGTCCTGGGCCTGCTGGTTGTCCGTCACCCCCTGCTGCTGGCGAGTGAGTTCGGCGACCTTGGTCTGCAAGGTCTTGACCTGCAGCAGCAGCGCCTCGCGACTGGTGGTACCGGAGGATTCGCTTTCCACCAGCTTGCCGGAGATGTCCCTCAGGCGACCCTGGGCGTCTTCGCTGATGCGCGCGAAGTTTTCCTGGGTGGCCACTACCTGCTCCTGCATCAGCACCAGTTGCTGATGACTCCACCAGGCGACCCCGGCCAGGGCCAGAGTCAGGGCCGCGACCAGCACCCACAGCGGCGCGGTGGACGGGCCACGGCGTACCGCGCGCGCATGACCGGCCGTGGGCTCGCGATAGACCTCCTCGGCTTCGACCGACCGGCGACCCGCGGGACGGCGATCGTCACGCTCCGGCGTCAGACTCGGGACGTTATCCATTTCATCGAGAAGATCGTTGCGCATGGCAGACCTGTGAGCAAAGGCAGGAAGACGAAATCGCGGCCAGTATAACGGCCGTCGGCGCCGACGCGAGGCCGTGCGCAGACGGATTCACCCCGGGAGCGTGCGCCGAAACGCAGTCTGCGCCGATAGCAAAGCGCCAGCATGCCATATCCCGAGTGCCTTTGGTGCGGTACTAGACCGGGCCGCTGCGGGCCTGGGGCGCCCGCGGGCGATATTCTTCCAGGGCGTTCCAAGAGCTGGCCTCGGGCAGGTAGCCGAAGGCCTCCTGGGCGGCGCGGATGTCCAGGGTGAAGGGGCTGTCGAGCAGCTCGGGCCAGCGCGACTCGTGACCCGGGGTGCGCAGGCGGGCATAGAGACGCCGGGGATCGAAGGCCTTGCGCTCGACCACCGGCGGCAGCTCGAAGCGCCGCAGCAGGAAGTTGATCGCATCCCAGCACACCAGCGGCTGGCCATCGCTGAGGTTGAAGACCTTGCCCTGGGTGGCGGCCGGTTGCCTGAGCAGCAAGGTCACCAGGGCCTTGCGCAGATTGCCGGCGCTGGTGAAGTCCCAGCGATTGAGGCCGTTGCCGCTGCGGCCCAGCTGCCTGGCCTTGGCCCTTTCCAGCAACCAGCGCGCCCAGTCGCGATCGGCCAGGCCGAGCACCTGGGCCGGCCGCAACACCGTGACCTGGGGGCCGAATTCGCCGGCGGCCAGGGCCAGGCGCTCCAGTTGCAGACGGCGCTGGGCCTCGCGGCTGGCGGGCTTGGCCGGCACCTGGTCTTCCTTGAGCGCTTCGCCGCCCCGCTCGTAGACGCGGGCGGACGAGACATAGACGAATTGCGCGACCTGCTGCTGCAGGGCGGCTTCGATCAGCACCTGGCCGTGGTCGAGATCGGCTGCGCTCGGCACGCCGGCCACATCGGTACAGTGGGCGATGGCATCGATGTCGTCGCACAGCGCCACCACCTGCGCGGGCTGGTCGAGCAAGGCCGGGTGATAGTCGGCGCCGCGCTCGACCAGGGCGTCCAGGGTCGCGCCGGGGCGGCCGTGCACCCGCACCAGTTGGCCGCGGTCGAGCAGGTCGCAGGCCAGGCCCGCACCGAGCGGCTCGCTGGCGCCCGTAATCAAGATACGCATGTCGCTGGGATTCCCGAAGCTGTCCGCGGTCGCCCGGGGCGACCCATCCGCCAGTGTAACCAAAGCCTTCGATAGACGCCGCTAGTCGCGCACCAGCCACTGGCCGGCGACCTGTTCGAGGTGCCGGGTCAGGGCCTGCAAGGCGGCGCCGCCATTGCGCCAGTGATGCCAGAACAGCGGCACGTCCACCCAGTGACCGGGCGCCAGATCCACCAGCGCGCCCCGCGCCCGGGCGGTCGCACTCTGGATATCCGGCAGGAGACCCCAGCCGATGCCACCCAGGGTCATCTGCAGAAAGCCCTCGGCGGAAGGACAGAGGTGGTAGTCGAAGGTCTGGGTGACGCCGAGCTGCTCCAGATAGCGATGCTGCAGGCGATCATCCGGGCCGAAGACGATGGCCGGCGCCCGTGCCAGGGCCTGGGGATCCGGCAATGCGGCCAGTTGCCGAGCGCGGAATTCCGGACTGGCCAGGGCCCGGTAGCGCATGGCGCCCAGGGCGCTGACCCGTGCGCCGGCCAGCGGCTGGCCGTTGGCGCAGAGGCAGGCCGCCACCTCGCCGGCGCGCATCCGTCGGAGCACCACGTCCTGGTCTTCCACCACCAGATCCAGCAACACCCGCTGTGCCCGGACCCAGGGGCCGACCGCCAGCGGCCACCAGTTGGCCAGGCTGTCGGCGTTAAGGGCGATGCGCAGGCGCTGCGGCGCCTCTTCGGCCAGACCCGGCACCTCGCTGCCCAGATCGGCTTCCAGTAGCCGCACCTGCTGGATATGGCGCAACAGCCGCAGACCCGGCGCCGTCGGCTGCGGGGGTGTCTCCCGCACCAGCACCGCCTGGCCGACCCGGGCTTCGAGCAGCTTGATGCGCTGGGACACCGCCGATTGCGACAGCCCCAGGCGCCGCGCCGCCCGCTCGAAACCGCCCTCTTCCACCACCACTGCCAGGGCTTCCAGCAACTTGTAGTCGATCATCGATTCAGCTAATGCTGCATAAGGAATATTGGTTTTTCTTATACACCTGGACGCGGCAAGGTGGCAGCCAATCCAGCACGACAGGGCACCACTTCCGCAATGAACAGCTACGTCACCGGCCTCCTGACCATGGCCAGTCTCATCATGGCGCTGGGCGCGCAGAACACCTATCTGCTGGCCCAGGGGCTGCGCCGCGAGCACCATCTGGCCATCGCCGCCTTCTGCCTTACCTGCGACGTGATTCTGGTGGCCGCCGGGGTACTGGGCCTGGCCGCGCTGATCCAGCACAGTCCGTTGCTGGTGGATATCCTGCGCTGGGGCGGCGCGGCCTTTCTGCTCTGGTATGGCGCCCAGGCATTGCGTCGGGCCTGGCGGCCGGCAGCCATGGGCACCCTGGCCGCGGCGGAGCCACGCAGCAGGCGGCAGGCGCTGCTCGCCGCCGCGGCGGTCTCGCTGCTCAATCCCCATGTCTATCTGGACACGGTGCTGCTGGTGGGCTCCCTGGGCAGCCAGCAGGCCGCGCCCCTGGCCTATGTGTTCGGCGCGGCCACGGCCTCTATGCTGTGGTTCTTCGGCCTCGCCCTAGGCGCCGCCTGGGCCGCGCCCTACCTGGCCCGCCCAGGGGTGTGGCGGTTGATCGATCTGCTGGTGGCCGGGGTGATGTTCGCCGTCGCCGCCCAGTTGCTGGTCTCGACCTGAGGCTGGCCTTCCCCGGGCGAGCGCCCTAAGCTGCGGCTCTGCGTTTCCTGTCGAGAGTCCTCATGCCCTTCGCCCGCTCGCTCCGCAGTCAGAGCCTGCTCCTGTTCGGCGGCAGTCTGCTGCTGATGCTGCTGATCGCCCTGGCCGGCTTCGGCCTGCTCTCCCGCGAGTTGCATCGCTACCAGCACCTGATCGAAGGCCCGCTGGAGCGCCTGGTGGAGATTGACGACACCCACCTGATCTTCAAGATCCAGGTCCAGGAGTGGAAGAATTTTCTTCTGCGCGGCGGCGATGCCACGACGGCCGAGCGCTACTGGCAGGCCTTCCTGACCCGCGAGGCGGAGGTCGACCGGCGTCTGCAGCAACTGACCGGCAGCGTCGATCCCGATCTGCAACCGCGGCTCCAGGCGCTGCGGGCCCAGCACCAACGCCTGGGCGAGCGCTATCGCGCCGGCCAGGCCGCCTATCTCGCCCATGATCGCGATCCGCGTCGCGGCGATGCCGAGGTCCGTGGTATCGACCGCGAGACCGCCGAGGGCTTCGCCGCCCTGGTCGACGACCTGCACGGACGCACCGCCGCGCAGATCGCCGCCATCCGCGCCGAGGCGCAGCGCGACATCCTGCTCGCCGGCCTCGCCCTGCTGCTCTGTGGCGGCAGCCTGCTGTTCCTCGGGATACGGCTGGTGGAGCGGCGGCTGGTGGATCCGCTGGTGGCCTGCGCCCGGCAACTGGGGCTGCTGGCGCGCGGGCGTTTCGGCGAGCGCCTGCCCGGCGGCCGCGATGACGAAATGGGGCGCCTGGTCCTCAGCACCAATCTCTTGCGCGACGCCGCCGTGCAGCACACCCACGACCTGCGCCACCAGGCCGGCGAGGTGGGCGCCCTGAGCGCGCTGCTGGCCAATCAGCTGGTGACCGAGCCGGGACAGCCGCCGCGAGAGGTCGATCCGCAGGTGCTCAAGGACGTCAGCCGCCGTCTCGCCGACATCGCCGGCGATTTAAAGGAGGCCGCCAGCCAGCGGCAGGACTGAGCTCCGCCGCTAGAGCTGCGCCGGCACCTCGCGCCACGCGCCCGGCGCCAGATCGTCCAGCGTCCAGGGGCCGATGCGGACGCGCACCAGGCGCAGGGTCGGCAGGCCCACCGCGGCGGTCATGCGCCGCACCTGGCGATTGCGCCCTTCGCGAATGGTCAGCTCGATCCAGGCGGTCGGCACGCTCTTGCGAAAGCGCACCGGCGGATCGCGCTCCCAGAGCGCTGGCGGCTCTGCCAGCAGGCGGGCCTCGGCCGGCAGCGTGGGGCCGTCATTGAGTTCGACGCCCTGGCGCAGGCGCTGCAGCTGCTCTTCTCCAGGTGTGCCCTCCACCTGGGCCCAGTAGGTCTTGGGCAGCTTGTGCCGGGGATCGGCGATGCGCGCCTGCAACTGGCCATCGTTGGTCAGCAGAAGCAGGCCTTCGCTGTCACGATCCAGGCGGCCAGCGGGATAGACGCCCGGTACCTCGACATAGGCCTTCAGGGTCGCGCGGCCGTCGGCGTCGGCGAACTGGGTGAGCACATCGAAGGGCTTGTTGAGCAGCAGCAACCGCGGTGTGACCGGCGGTGCCTTGGCCTGGCGACGCGGACGCTGGCCGGGGGTGGAGCGGGTATTTCGCGACATGGGGATCGACGGCGGCTAGCCAAAGGGTAATCTGGACCGCCCAGTCTATTCGTCCGAGGTCCCATGCGCATCTTTCGTCCGCTGTGGCTGATCCACCTGCTGACCCTGGCCGGTTGCGCCTCCTCCGCCTACGAGGGTCCGCGCTCCGATCACTTCGACGGCGAGCGCTTTCACAACCTGGCGCCGCGCGAAGACAAGAGCCTCTGGACCCTGCTGAAATGGCAGTTCACCCGCACCCGTCCCGAGTGGGCCTGGCAGGAAGGGCCGGCCGTACCGACGCGACCAGTGGCCCGGGTCGAGGGTGGCGAATTGCGGGTGACCTTCGTCAATCATGCCACCCTGCTGATCCAGCATCAGGGTCTCAACATCCTCGCCGATCCGGTGTGGTCGGAGCGGGTCAGTCCCTTCAGCTTCATCGGTCCGCGACGCTATCACGCGCCGGGCGTGGCCCTGGACGACCTGCCGCCGCTGGACCTGATCTTCGTCAGCCACAGTCACTACGACCACATGGACCTGGCGACGCTGCGGCGCCTGGCCGAGCGCGCGCCCCTGACGCCGGTGGTGACGCCCCTCGGCAATGCCGAGCTGATCCGCCGCGAGACCGGTTTCGTCACCGTCAGCGAGCTGGACTGGTGGCAGAGCCTGCCGCTCAAGGACGGCGTGCGCCTGCACCTGGTGCCGGGCCAGCACTGGTCGGCGCGCAGTCGCTTCGACACCAACCGCCGGTTGTGGGGCGGCTTCGTACTGGAAGCGCCGAACGGACCGGTCTATTTCGCCGGTGATACCGGCTGGGGCCCGCACTTCGCGCAGATCCGCGAACGCCTGGGCGCGCCACGCTTCGCCGCCCTGCCCATCGGCGCCTATGAACCGCGCTGGTTCATGCGGGACAGCCATCTGAATCCCGACGATGCGGTACGTGCTCATCAGGCGCTGGGCGCCGTCAGCAGCCTGGGCATCCACTTCGGCACCTTTTCCCTGAGCGACGAAGAACAGTTCGCCCCGCCCCGCGACCTGGCCCACGCCCGCGCCCTGCATGGCCTGGCGGACGAGGCGTTCCGGACACTGGCACCGGGCGAGATCTGGTCGGTGCCCTGAGGTCAGCCGCCGACCTTTGCTGCTTCGATCAAAGGTGGCAAGGAGGAGGCGCTGAGCCAATCCATCAGGGTGGCTCTCATACCGACTCCCCAATGCTGGTCATAAAGCATCCAGGCCCCGGTAATCACGATGGCCCAGAGAATGCTGAACAGCGAGCCGACCAGAAAGTATTCGGCAAAGTCCCGCTGATCCAGCTCCTTGAAGCGAGCGACGGTCTTTAGCGCTATCACCGCCGCGAGGATTTCCCAGCTGTTGCTTAGCAGTCCCGCAGCCAACACCAGACGTTCGAGCCAGCCGATGAGGCGTCCCGCGGAAAAGGCGCCATCGCTGGACGCGCCTGGCATTCTTGGCCGTGTCATGCGGATGAGCATCCTGCGACACAAGACATTGCCAAGCTCGGTCAACAGGGCCAAGGCGAAGAGCGTATAGGCCAGTGCATGCAATCCTTGCAACAACCCGTTCATTGCTCAGCCTCCCTGCGATCCAGATCCGCCAGTACGTCCAGCACGGCATTCCACTGTTGGCTATAGGCGTCGAAGTGACCGGAGGTGCGTACCTTGTAGATGCTATGGACCGATACCTGACGCTGCTCTGCCAGCTCCGCGGGTAACTGTCCGTTCAACAGTGCCGCGATGTCGCTCAATTGACGTTGCGTCCAACCCTTCTCGATAACCGTCAAGCCAACCCCTAGTGCATCGAGAGTGGTCTCCAACAGCGGCTCCTGAGGCAGCGAGAAACCATAGCGGCAGAGCGCGCGCTTTTCGTTTAGCTTGTGCCGACTGCGGCTAAGACCCGGCCCCATCATGTTCCAGGCCTGCTGCGGATTCACAGCCGTTTCTATCCGGGCCAGCCCCAGCACGAAACGGCAATCGATACCACGCTGCAGGAGATCCAGCCTGATGTCACGCAACAGCCGAGCGCCGGCATTCAGGGACGTCACCAAACCCTGAAATTCGTCTCCAAGGGTGATGGTCAACGGTGATGCCAGGACGTCGGCATAACGCCTGTTGCACTGCACGACCGCTTCATTGAAAGCCTTGTGTAACTGCGCGATATCGGCAGCGTGCTCGCTATGCACCAGGTCGCCCATTACCACCGCGAGTGTCCTGGCAGTTATTTCCTGTTTTGGGGTCATTTTTCGCGATGTAACCATAAAAGGGTCAATCGCTTCTTTTTACCCAAAAACGGTGCGACTCGCCTAGCGCTAAATGTCATCAGTAATCAGCAGGGCAAGAGACAAAAGCAGCCAGGACGCTTGAGGATGCCCTCAACACCTCGCTGCTCCCGCCCATTAATTCAGGTTATTCCACCAGCCCCTTGTCCCAGAGTCGTACCAACTCGCTGGGCGCGCGGTCCTCGGGAATCAGCAGGGTCAGTTCGTCCTGCTGCTCGGCGGGCTGGGGACGGAAGCGCAATTCCACCTTGAAGTAGCGCTGATCGCCCCGCCCGACCTGGGTCGGTTCGCCGGATTCCGGCAGGCAGCGTTCCAGCACCGAGCAGATGCGCCCGCGCTGGGCGCTGTCGTACTGGCCGAATTCGATCTCCCGCGGCTTGCTCAGCGCGTGCAGGGGCGCGAAGCCGCCCTGTCGCGAGAGTCGCACCACGGTGTCCTTGCCCAGCGGGGGAAGTTCGCGCATTGCCCTGCTCCTCTAGATGAGAGTGACGCCCACGCCAGCCCAGGCCTCTTCGACCGCACGCACCTCCGCCGACTCGGCGCCGAAACGGCGACCGGCATTGGAGACGGTCAGACGGGCGAAGGCGGCGAAATCCGCATCGTTGGCCAGGCGACTGTCGCACAGAGTGTCGTACCAGATCGGCCCGGCCTTTTCCCAGGCGTAGCCACCTAGGGCCATCGCCGCCAGATAGAAGGCCCGGTTGGGAATGCCCGAGTTGAGGTGGACACCGCCGTTGTCTTCGCGGGTCTCGATGTAGTCGCGCATATGCCCGGGCTGGGGGTCCTTGCCCAGGGTCGGATCGTCGTAGGCGGTACCCGGCTCGGCCATGGACCTCAGGCCCTTGCCGTTGATCTTCTTGGTCAGCAGCCCGGCGCCGATGATCCAGTCCGCCTCGGCGGCGGTCTGCTTGAGTTCGTACTGCTTGACCAGGATGCCGAAGACGTCGGAGACCGATTCGTTGAGCGCGCCGGACTGATTGAAGTACACCAGGCCCGCCTCGCTCTCGGTGACGCCATGCACCAGTTCGTGGGCGATGACGTCCAGGGCGATGGTGAAGCGGTTGAAGATCTCGCCGTCGCCATCGCCGAACACCATCTGCTCGCCGTTCCAGAAGGCGTTCTGGTAGTCCTGGCCATAGTGGACGGTGCCGGCCAGTGGCAGGCCCTGGCCATCGATGGAATTGCGCCCGAACACCTCGTTGAAGAATTTGAAGGTGGCACCCAGGTAGTCGTAGGCCTCGTCCACCGCCACATCGCTCAGTGCCGGCTGCCCCTCCTGGCGCACCAGACGCCCGGGCAGCTGCATGGCGTTGCCGGCATCGAAGATGCTGCGCTGCGGACTGGCGTCATCGGTACGCGGCAGCGGCCCGACCGGTGCCTGGCGCACGCCGGGGCGACCGGGATTGTGCAACAGACTCTGGACGTGACTCAGGGTGGTCAGGGCGCAGGAACGCTGGTGTTCGTCGCCGTGATCGATGATGCGGCCAAGAATGTAGGGGGGAATCACCCCCTGGTAGGTGCCCGGGTTACGAGACATGCGCGCCCTCCTCCTCTGGGGGACAGAGTCCCCGATCACCGCAGCGTGCGGTCCGTGTTTCTTGGACCACGAAACGACCAGACGGCTCCCGCCTCTTCACCCGGAGGCAGGCTTCTGGTACAAAGGCACCCCACGCGGGCGTCGTATAATGGCATTACCTGAGCTTCCCAAGCTCATGACGAGGGTTCGATTCCCTTCGCCCGCTCCAGATTCCAGACGGCCTCCAATCAGTCCTTGCGGACACGCTGATTGGGGGCCGTTGCGTTTCCGGGCCCTGCCAAAGGGGTTTCGCGCGCGAAACCTACCCCGCCACCAGCCCCTTCACCCGCTGCGCCAGGGCCTCCACCGCGAAGGGCTTGGTCAGGATCGCCATGCCCGGTTCCAGGTGGCCGTCGCTGAGCAGCGAGGTTTCAGCGAAGCCGGTGATGAACAGCACCTTGAGCGCCGGGCGGCGGACGCGGGCGGCGTCGGCCAGCTGGCGGCCGTTCATGCCGCCGGGCAGGCCGACGTCGGTGACCAGCAGGTCGATGCGGGCATCGGAGTGCAGCACCTCGAGGCCGCCGGCGCCATCGGCGGCCTCGATGATGACGTAGCCCAGTTCGCGCAGCAGATCGGTCACCAGCATGCGCACCGTGGGTTCGTCGTCGACCACCAGCACCGTGGCATTGGCGCCTTCCAGCAGAGCGGGCTGGTCCTCCACCCGAGGCAGCCCGCACGGCCGCTCCACCGGTCGCAGGGGCAGGTACAGGCAGACGGTGGTGCCTTCGCCGGGCGTCGAGCGCAGCCGCAGCTGACCGCCCGACTGGCGGGCGAAGCCATAGATCATCGACAGCCCCAGGCCTGTGCCCTGCCCCATGGGCTTGGTGGTGAAGAAGGGCTCGAAGGCCTTGGCGGCGACTTCCGGCGTCATGCCGCTGCCGCTGTCGGTCACGCTCAGATGCAGATAACGCCCGGGGGCCAGTTCGAAGTCGCGGGTATCCGCTTCGCCAAGGGTGCGATGACTGGCGGCGATGAGGATGCGCCCGCCCTTGGGCATGGCGTCACGGGCATTGATGCACAGGTTGAGCAGGGCGTTCTCCAGCTGGGACTGGTCCACCAGCAGGGGCTGGTCGTCCGGCAGGCTGCTGAATTGCACCTGGATGGCCGGCCCCACGGTGCGCTGCACCAGGTCGAGCAGGCCGCCCACCAGCTGGTTGACCTCGGTGGCTTCCGGGGCCAGGGTCTGGCGGCGGGCGAAGGCCAGCAGCCGATGGGTCAGGGCCGCGGCGCGCTTGGCGCTGCTCTGGGCAGCCGTCAGGTATTTTTCCAGCTCGGTGAAGCGCCCCTGGCCAATTCTCAGGCTCATGAGGTCGAGGCTGCCCGAGATCCCGGCGAGCAGGTTGTTGAAATCGTGGGCCAGGCCGCCGGTGAGCTGGCCGACCGCTTCCATCTTCTGCGACTGGCGCAGGGCCTCTTCCGAGCGACGCAATTCTTCGGTGCGTTCTTCGACCCGCTGCTCGAGGGTGGCGGTCAGGTCCCGCAGGTCCGCCAGGGCGCGGTCGCGCTCGTCGGCCAGGGCCCGGCGGGCGTCCACGTCCAGCAGCACGCCGGGAAAGCGCAGTGGGGTGCCATCCGGCGCCAGTTCGACGTGGCCGTTGGCCTCCAGCCAGTAGTAGCGGCCGTCACTGCGACGGACCCGGTACTGGTGGGCATAGCGGCCACCGCGGCCGATGACGTCGGCGATGGCCGCGGCCAGGCCGGGCTGGTCGTCCGGATGGACGGTGGCCACCACCTGCGCCAGGCTCAGGCCATCACGCCCCAGGGCCGGGTCGAGGCCGAAGTTGATGGCGAAGGCCTCGTCGACGGTGAACCTGTCGGTGGGCAGATCCCAGTACCAGGTGCCGATGATGGCGCCGGCGGCGAGGGCCAGCTGCACGCGCTCGGCGGCGGCCAGCACGCTGCTCTCCGCGGCGCGGGCGCTGTCGAGCTCGTCGATGCGTGCGGAAAGCTCCTGTTCGAGGGTCAGGTTATGCCGCCGCAGGGCGGCCTCGGCCACATCGCGCTGACGGTGGGCCTGAACACTGGCGGTGGTCTCGGTGGTGATGTTGAGCATGCCGACGATGCGCTCGCCATCGCGCAGCGGGCTGTAGGAAAAGCTCCAGTAGGTGTCCTCGGGATAGCCGTTGCGGGTCATCACGAAGTGCTTGTCGACGAAGTGCAGCGCCTCGCCGGCCAGCGTCCGCGCGATCAGCGGCGCGATCTCGTCCCACAATTCCGCCCAGACCTCGTCGATCGGCAGCCCCAGGGCGGCCGGATGGCGGGCGCCGAGAAAGGGGGCGTAGGCCTGGTTGTAGATCAGCGTCTGCTCGGCGCCCCAGGTGGCGCACATGGCGAAGGGAGACGCCATCAGCAGGTCGTAGGTGGTCCGAAGGGCCACGGGCCAGCTGGCGCGCGCGCCCAGTGGCGTGGTTTCCCAGGCGAAACTTTCGAGATAGGACAAGGGACGACTCACTGGCAGAGGCACGGAGGGATCTCGTGGCCGTCCGGGCCTGCCGCAAGGCGCCCGGATGCCCATGATAGGCAGGTACGCAAGCCCCCTGCCAGTACCGCGATCCATCGCTGGCGCCGCCCTGCCCATCCGAGGCGGGACCGGACCTGCGGCATGCTGTCCCGGTGAAACGACTGGCACCGGCGCCGTGCATCTCTTACCGTGTGGCCCCCGCTGTCGCTGTCAGGTATCCGCTCGTCATGTCCGCGTCTCCCACCCCGCCCGAGGGGCTGCAACGCAGCCTGTCCAATCGCCATCTGCAACTGATCGCCATCGGCGGCGCCATAGGCACCGGCCTGTTCATGGGTTCGGGCAAGACCATCGCCCTGGCCGGCCCCTCGATCCTGCTGGTCTATCTGATCATCGGCAGCGCCCTGTTCTTTGTCATGCGCGCCCTGGGCGAATTGCTGCTGTCGGATCTGGAGTACAAGTCCTTCATCGACTTCTGCACCGATCTGCTCGGGCCCTGGGCCGGCTTCTTCTGTGGCTGGACCTACTGGTTCTGCTGGATCGTCACCGCCATCGCCGATGTCATCGCCATCGCCGCCTATGCCCAGTTCTGGTTTCCCAGCCTCGCGCCCTGGATCCCGGCGCTGCTCTGCGTGCTGCTCCTGCTGGGTCTGAATCTGGTCACGGTGCGACTGTTCGGCGAACTGGAATTCTGGTTCGCGCTGATCAAGATCGTCGCCATCTGCGCCCTGATCGTCACCGGATTCGGCCTGGTGCTCTGGGGCTTCCAGTCGCCCTCGGGCAACGTCGCGAGCCTCGCCAACCTGTGGAACGACGGCGGCGTCTTTCCCATGGGGCTGGGCGGCTTCTTCGCCGGTTTCCAGATCGCCGTCTTCGCCTTCGTCGGTATCGAGCTGGTGGGCACCACCGCCGCCGAGACCGCCGATCCGCGGCGCAATCTGCCGCGGGCGATCAACTCCATTCCGGTGCGCATCCTGGTGTTCTATGTGCTGGCGCTGGTGGTGATCATGGCGGTGACGCCCTGGCGCCAGGTGGTGCCGGACAAGAGTCCCTTCGTCGAACTCTTCGTGCTGGCCGGCGTGCCCATGGCAGCCAGCCTGATCAATTTCGTGGTGCTGACCTCCGCCACCTCCTCGGCCAACAGCGGCATCTTCTCCACCAGCCGGATGCTCTATGGCCTGGCCCGCGAAGGCCATGCGCCACGCGGCCTCACCCGCCTTTCGCGGGCGGCGGTGCCGGCGCGTGGCCTGGTGCTGTCCTGCCTGTGCCTGCTGCTGGGTACGGTGCTGATCTACCTGATCCCCAACCTGGTCACCGCCTTCACCCTGGTCACCACCCTGGCCGCGGTGCTGTTCATGTTCGTCTGGTCGCTGATCCTGCTGGCCTGGCTGGCCTACCGCCGCAACCGTCCGGAGCGCCATGCCGCCTCGGCCTTCCGCCTGCCCGGCGGGCGCTGGGTGTGCTACGGGGTGCTGGCCTTCTTCGCCGCGGTGCTGGTGCTGCTGACCCTGCAGGACGACACCCGCCAGGCGCTGCTGGCCAGTCCGCTGTGGTTCCTGCTGCTGGGGGTGGGCTACTGGTGGCGCGGGCGGCGGGTGGTACGCGCCGGCTAGCCGGACGCTGGCCGCTCAGCCCAGCGTCCAGAGTTCATCGAGCCGGGTGGTGTAGCGCGGGCTGAGCAGGTCGCGGCGCATCTGCCAGGCGGGATCGCGCGGGATCCGCGCCGGTCTCAGGGTCTCGCGACCGAACCGGCCGTTGATGGCGTCCAGGGTCGCCATCAGCCGGGCCGCGGCCGGATCCGGGGCGGCGGCGAAGAGATCCGCCGCCACCTCGCTACGGCCGCAGAGATCGAGCAGCAGCACCTCGGCCTTGGCGTAGCCGAAGCCGTCGCGAAAGATCTCGCGCAGGCCCGCCTGGGCCTGGTCGTTGAGCACCCGGGTGTCGTCGCTGGGCACCGGCAGGTTGAGCAGGGCGGCATTGGCGTAGCGGCCTTCGTCGGCGCCGTGCATGCCGGTCTGGATGCTGACCCTCAGGGTGCGACAGAGCGAACCCTGGGCGCGCAACTTTTCCGCGGCGCGGGCGGTGTAGCTGGCCACCGCCTCGGCCAGGGCGCCGAACTGATACTGGCGGCGACCGAACATGCGACTGCTGCAGATGGTCTGCCGCGGCGCCTCCAGTTCTTCCAGACTCAGGCAGGCCAGACCGCGCAATTCCCGCGCGGTCTTTTCCAGCACCACGCTGTAGCGCTGGCGCAGCGACCAGGCATCCTGCCCGGCCAACTCCCAGGCCGTGCTGACCCCCTCCCCGCGCAGCCGCGCGGCCAGGCGCCGGCCGACGCCCCAGACGTCTTCGATGGGCGAATGCCTGAGCACCCAGTCATGCACCGCCGGATCGCGCAGATCCAGCACCCCGCCGGTGCGCTCCGGCCAACGCTTGGCGGCGGCATTGGCCAGCTTGGCCAGGGTCTTGGTGCCGGCGATGCCGACGCTGACCGGGATGCCCGTCCACTTCTGCACCCGCGCCTGCAGGCGATGGCCGAGGGCGTCCAGGGGTTCGGGCAGGCCGGCCAGATCGGCGAACACCTCGTCGATGCTGTAACGCTCCAGGCGCGGCACCAGGGTCGCCAGGGTGCGCATCACCCTGTCGCTGAGATCGCCATAGAGGGCATAGTTGGAACTGAAGGCCGTCACTTCGCCGCGCCGGGCCAGTTCGCGCACCTGGAACCAGGGCGCCGCCATGGCGATGCCCAGGCGCTTGGCCTCGGGCGAACGGGCGATCACGCAGCCGTCGTTGTTGGACAGCACCACCACCGGGCGCCCGGCGAGATCGGGGCGGAAGACCCGCTCGCAACTGCAATAGAAGGCGTTGCAGTCGATCAGCGCCAGCACCGACTCAGCCATGGCCGAAACGCCTCAGGCTGTGGGTGGCCACGCCCCAGACCTCGAAGTCGTCGCGCTCGCCGATGACCAGGGGGGCATAGGCGGGATTTTCCGCCAGCAGGACGAAATTGGCGCCGCGCCGACCGAGGCGCTTGAGGGTGGGTTCGCGATCGCGCACCGCCACCACGATGTCGCCGACCCGTGCCGGCCGGGCGCGATCGACGATCACCAGGTCGCCGGCAAAGATGCCGGCGCCGGTCATGCTGTCGCCACTGACCTGGATGACATAGGTGTGGGGCGCGCGCAGGTCGACCAGCTCGTCCAGCGAGACCTGGCGCTCCAGATGATCCTGGGCCGGCGACGGGAAGCCGCACGGCAGGCGAAAATCATAGAGCGGCAGCCGGGTGTCGGACGATTCCAGGCAACCCAGGACGGTAACGGACATGACAAGGCGCTCCTGCGGATAACTGTCTATTTATACAGTTATCCGCAGCTGCCGTATTGTAAAGTCCGACCTAATCTGCGCCGATGAGCGGCGCCGTCAGGCGCTGAGGCGGAAGCGCGAGACGATGCCGCGCAGGTCCTGGGAGAGGCCGGCGAGGCGTTCGGCGGTACCGGCATCGGACTCGATACCGGTCAGGACCTGCAGGGTGCTGGCGCGGATGCCGGTGGTGTTGCGGTTGATGTCTTCGGAGACCGCAGCCTGCTGTTCCGCGGCGCTGGCGATCTGCACATTGACGTCGACGATGCGCTCCACCGCGGCGCCGATGCTGGTCAGGCTGACGCTGGCCTGCTCGGCCGCCGCGACGCCGGTCAGGGCATGGCCGCGGCTGGCCTGCATCTGCCCGACGGCCTCGCCGGTGGCGGCCTGCAACTGCTCGATGATGCGGCGGATTTCCTCGGTGGAGGTCTGGGTGCGCGAGGCCAGGGTGCGGACCTCGTCGGCCACCACGGCGAAGCCGCGGCCCTGCTCGCCGGCCCGAGCGGCCTCGATGGCGGCGTTGAGCGCCAGCAGGTTGGTCTGCTCGGCGATGGTGCGGATCACCGCGATGACCCCGCCGATGGCCTGGCTGTGGGTTTCCAGGGCCGCGACCTTGGTGGCGCTGAGGTCCACCTCGGCGGCCAGGGCCTCGATGGCCTGTTGCGTCTGCTGCATCACCCGGGTGCCTTCCCGGGTGGCCTGATCGGCCTGCTGGGCCGCGGCCACGGCGCCTTCGGTGTTGTTGGCGACGTCCGCCACGCTGGCGGTCATCTCGGTGATGGCGGTGGCCACCTGATCGGTCTCGCCCTGTTGCGTCTGCATGGTCGAACGGGCCTGGCCGATGGAGCCGGCCAGGGACCCCGAGGCCTCGGCCACCGCGCTGGAGGCCTGATCCACCTCGCGCAGCGAGCGACCGAAGGCCTCCAGCATCGCGTTCAGGCTACGGCCGATGTCGGCGATCTCGTCACGCCCGAGCAGGGCGGCGCGGCGACTCAGATCGCCCTGGGCGGCGGCGGCGGTCACCCCGACCAGTTCGGCGATCCCCAGGCGCAGGGCCTGGTAGATGCCGGCGAAGGTATAGGCCAGCAGCAGCAGGGCGCCCAGGATCATGCCCACGACCAGATTACGCAGCGTGGTCGCATGCGCCAGACGCTCGGCCAGCAGCTGGGAGAGCTGACCCTGCGCTTCCTCCTGCACCTTGTAGTAGCGGGCGACCACGGCATTGCCCTGGGCACCCAGGGCGAGACCGGAAACCGTACCCTCATTGGTCATGGCCGCCTGCATGCCCTGACGGAAGTTGGCATAGTCGTCCGCCGCCTGGGCCAGGGAGCCCTTGAGGCGCTGGGCCAGCTCCGGCGCCTGCCGCGCCAGGAGTCTGAGGCCCTGCTCCAGTTCGTCGGCGCTCTGCCGTTCCTGGTTCACCACGCTGCGCGCCAGATTCAGACTGGCCGGATCGAAGCGGTTGGTGGCACTCAGGCCGAAGGCCAGGCCGCGCAGCTGGCCGATGAGGTTGATTTCCCGCGGCAGGCGCACGGAGGTGATGTCGATGAGAAAGAGGCTGGTGTAATCCGAATCCAGCGCCAGGCCGGAGGTGGCCGACACGTAATAGAAGAGATTGAGGGTCTGGGTCAGCTGCTCGTTCCAGGCCTCGAATCCCTCCAGCGGGGTGCCGGTGGCTCCCTGCATCAGGCGCTCGGCGCCTCGCCGCAGCTGGCTCAGGCGATCGCCGGTTTCCAGCTGGGTGCCGAGTTCGCGATCCAGCCGGCCGAGGTCGTCATAGGCCTTGAGCAGGTTGTCACGGTTGTTCTGCCAATCCTGCTGGGCCGAGGCATCGCCATCCTGGAGTCGCTTGGTCAGGGCGCGCTGCAACATGCTCAGGCGGGCGACCGGCGTCAGTTGCGTCAGATAGCGCTGACCGTCGATTTCCTGGGCCAGACCGACCCGCTGTTCCTGGATATCCTGATAGAGATAGACGCTGAGAAACACCAGGGGCACCAGGATGATGGCCGCCAGGCAGGCGAATTTGGCGGGGAATCTCAGGCGATTCATTAGGCTTACGACAGGGGTCAACAGATTCATGGCGGGCTCACGGGCGGCAGAGGGGGTCACTTGGGCTGTACCGCCCAATTTGTGACGTAATAGACAGAGTTTTCTGTAACAGTTCTATCGCTATCGGCCTGCCGTCTCGCTTATATGGCCCTTTGCCACTCGACGGTCGAAAGGCGTCTCCCAACGGTCGCAGGATGGCTCTAGCATGCATGATGTAGTGATTCTCAATGCCCTTGTGCTGGATGGTCGCGACCGTCCGGGCCGGGTTCTCGACGTGGCGATTGCCGGCGAGCGTATCCAGGCACTCGGTCAGTTGGCCGGGCAACCGGCACGGGAGGTCCGCGATGGCCGCGGCCTGGCGCTGGCGCCCGGCTTCATCGATGTCCATACCCATGACGACACCATGGTCATCCGCCGCCCCGAGCAACTGCCCAAGCTCAGTCAGGGGGTCACCACCGTGGTGGTCGGCAACTGCGGCATCAGCGCCGCCTCGGTGCGGTTGCGTGGCGAGCCGCCGGATCCGCTGAATCTGCTGGGCCCGGCCGCGGCCTTCAGCTATCCCACCTTTGCCGCCTACCGGGCGGCGGTGGAGCAGGCCCGTCCCGGCGTCAACGTCGCCGCCCTGGTCGGGCACACGGCGCTGCGCAGCAATCACCTGGACGATCTCCAGCGCGCCGCCACCCCTGCCGAGATCGCTGCCATGCGCGCCGAATTGCGCGACAGCCTGGCCGCTGGCGCTCTGGGGCTCTCCACCGGCCTGGCCTACGCCTCCGCCATGGCGGCGCCAACCGCCGAGGTTGCCGCGCTGGCCGCCGAGCTGGACGCCGTGGGCGGACTCTATGCCACCCACTTGCGCAGCGAATTCGCCGCGGTGCACGAGGCCCTGGACGAAGCCCTGGACATCGGTCGCCAGGCCCGGGCGCCGGTGGTGGTGTCCCACTTCAAGTGCGCCGGGGTGGACAACTGGGGCCGCGCGCCGGAGTTGCTCGGCGCCCTGGCGCGGGCCGCCCACGGACAGCCGGTCGGCTGCGACTGCTATCCCTATGCCGCCAGCTCCTCCACCCTGGATCTCAAGCAGGTCACCGACCGCCACCGCATCACCATCACCTGGTCCACCCCGCATCCCGAGTGCGGCGGCCGCGACCTGGCCGCCATCGCTGCCGACTGGGGCCTGGACCTAGAGACCACCGCGCGCCGCCTGCAACCGGCCGGTGCCGTCTACTACGGCATGAGCGAGGCCGACGTGCGCCTCATCCTCGCCCATCCGCTGAGCATGATCGGTTCCGATGGCCTGCCCGAGGACCCCTTCCCCCATCCGCGACTCTGGGGCGCCTTCCCGCGGGTGCTCGGTCACTTCAGTCGCGACCTCGGCCTCTTTCCCTTGCACACCGCCGTGCACAAGATGACCGGCCTCTCCGCCGCCCGCTTCGGCTTGGCGGGTCGCGGCCTGATCGAGCCCGGCGCCCAGGCGGACCTGGTGCTGTTCGACCCCGCCCGCATCCGCGACGTGGCCGACTTCAGCGAGCCGCAACGGCCTGCCGAAGGCATCGAAGCGGTCTGGGTGAATGGGCAACTGGCCTATGCACCGGGGCAGGCCATTGGCGAGCGTCATGGTCGCTTCCTGCCGCGCGCCGGGGATCTGCGGTCGACCTTCCCACGTTCCGCTTGAGCGCTACCAGGTAACGCCTCCAGCTGGTGCATCCCCGTTACCTTCCGCCACCTCCCGGTGCCCCCTGGCGCACCGGGAACCCCTTCGGCTGCCTGTCCCCCGTGCCAAGCCCTTGATTTGCAACGTCATGCGAATAGCTGGCACAGTCGCTGCAATCTATTCCGTTGTTACGAACACACTTCCGCTATAACGGAAAAGGAGATACGCGATGACAGGCAAGACGAAGGGGTGGAAAACGCTGGCGCTGCTGGTCGGCCTGGTCGCCATGACCGGCGCCCAGGCGGCCAAGCTGGATGACGTGCTCAAGCGCGGCCATCTGGTCGTGGGCACCGGCAGCACCAATGCGCCCTGGCACTTCCAGGGCGCCGACGGCAAGTTGCAAGGCTTCGATATCGATATCTCCAAGGTCATCGCCAAGGGCCTGTTCAACGATCCGGAAAAGGTCGAGTTCGTCGTCCAGGGCTCGGATGCGCGCATCCCCAACCTGCTCACCGACAAGGTCGACATCAGCTGCCAGTTCATCACCGTGACCGCCAGCCGCGCCCAGCAGGTGGCCTTCACCCTGCCCTACTACCGCGAAGGCGTGGCCCTGCTCCTGCCGGCCAACAGCCGCTACCAGCAGATCGACGACCTCAAGGCGGCCAAGGGCGACCTGACCGTGGCCGTGCTGCAGAACGTCTATGCCGAGGAACTGGTGCACCAGGCGCTGCCCGGCGCCAAGGTCGACCAGTACGACAGCGTCGACCTGCTCTACCAGGCCCTGGGCACCGGCCGCGCCGACGCCGTGGCCACCGACCAGTCCTCGGTCAAGTACCTGATGACCCAGAATCCCGGCCGCTACCGCTCGCCCGACTATGCCTGGAGTCCCCAGACCTACGCCTGCGCGGTCAAGCGCGGCGACCAGGACTGGCTGAACTTCGTCAACACCGCCCTGCACGAGGCCATGACCGGTGTGGAATTCCCCACCTATCAGGCGTCCTTCAAGAAGTGGTTCGGCGTCGAGCTGCCCTCTCCGGCGATCGGCTTCCCCGTCGAGTTCAAGTGATCCTGGCCCCGGCGCGGTCCGTCCGCGCCCTCTAGGTAGACGTCGAGCATGAACTACACCCTCAACTTCGCGCCCGTGTGGCAGAACCTGGACCATTTGCTGGCCGGGCTCGCCCTCGGCCTGCAGCTGGCGCTGGTGGGCATCGCCATCGGCTGCCTGATCGGCCTGGCCACCGCCTTCGCCCTGCTCTCGCCGGTGCGGGCGCTGCGCTGGCTGGCGGGGGGCTATGTCACCCTGGTGCGCAACACCCCGATCCTGGTGCTGATCCTGCTGCTGTACTTCGCCCTGCCCAGCGTCGGCATCCGCCTGGACAAGCTCAGCTCCTTTCTCATCACCCTGGCGCTCTATGCCGGGGCCTACCTGGCCGAGGTGTTTCGCGGCGGGCTCATGGCCATTCCCAAGGGCCAGCGCGAGGCGGGCCTGGCCATCGGCCTGCGCGAGTGGCAGATCAAGGCCTACGTCATCATTCCGGTGATGCTGCGCAACGTGCTGCCGTCGCTTTCCAACAGCTTCATCTCGCTGTTCAAGGACACCTCCCTGGCGGCGGCCATCGCCGTGCCGGAGCTGACCTACCAGGCGCGCAAGATCAACCTGGAAAGCTACCGGGTCATCGAGACCTGGCTGGTGACCAGCGCCCTCTACATCCTCACCTGCTACGTCATCGCCCTGCTGCTGCGCCAGCTGGAGCGACGCCTGAGCCTGACCCGCTAGGAGCCCGATCGTGTACGAAGCCCCCTCCTGGTTCCTGGAATTGTGGAACGCGCGCCAGACCCTGGCCGCCGGGTTCGCCACCACCCTGGCCTGCTCGGTACTGGCGGTGCTCGGCGGCACCCTGCTCGGCACCCTCGGCGGCCTGGCGCTGACCTATGGCCGCTGGCCGCTGCGACTGCCCTTTCGCCTCTATGCCGACCTGATCCGCGGCACCCCGGTGTTCGTGCTGGTGCTGGCCTGCTACTACATGGCGCCGGCGCTGGGTCTGCGGCCCACGCCCTTCCAGGCCGGCACCGCGGCGCTGCTGCTGTTCTGCGGCTCCCACGTGGCGGAGATCGTCCGCGGCGCCCTGCAGGCCATCCCCCGCGGCCAGCACGAGGCGGCCAAGGCCATCGGCCTGACCTTCGCCCAGAGTCTCAAGGAGGTGCTGCTGCCCCAGGCGCTGCGCCAGATCCTGCCCACCTGGGTCAATGCCTCCACCGAGATCGTCAAGGCCTCCACCCTGCTCTCGGTGATCGGCGTGGCCGAGTTGCTGCTGAGCAGCCAGCAGGTCATCGCCCGCACCTTCATGACCCTGCAGTTCTATCTGTTCGCCGGGCTGCTGTTCTTTCTCATCAACTTCGCCATCGAGCGGCTCGGCCGCTATCTGGAAAAACGGGTGACCCTGCCATGACCGACGCCAACGCCCCGCTGTTGAGCATCAACGGCCTGCACAAGAGTTTCGGCGCCACCGAGGTGCTCAAGGGCATCGACCTGACCCTCGACCGCGGTGACGTGGTCACCCTGATCGGCTCCAGCGGCTCGGGCAAGACCACCCTGCTGCGCTGCGTCAACCTGCTGGAAGACTTCCAGGGCGGCAGCATCCAGCTGGCCGGCGAGGCCATCGGCTACCGCGAGGAAGGCGGTCGCCGCCAGCGCCTGCCGGAGCGCGAGATCGCCCGCCAGCGCTCGCTCACCGGCATGGCCTTCCAGCAGTTCAATCTGTTTCCCCACCTCACCGCCCTGGAAAACGTCACCCTCGGCCTGCGCAAGGTCAAGAAGATGGGCAAGGACGAAGCCATCGCCCTGGGTGAGCGATGGCTGCGGCGGGTCGGCCTGATCGAAAGACGCGACCATCATCCCGGCCAACTCTCCGGCGGTCAGCAGCAGCGGGTGGCCATCGCCCGCGCCATCGCCATGAATCCCAGCCTGATGCTGTTCGACGAACCCACCTCGGCGCTGGACCCGGAGCTGGTCGGCGAGGTGCTGGCGGTGATCAAGGACCTGGCCCAGGACGGCATGACCATGCTGCTGGTGACCCACGAGATGAAATTCGCCTACGAGGTGTCCGATCGCATCGTCTTCATGAGCCAGGGCCGCATCGAGGAGCAGGGCCCGCCCCGCGAACTCTTCGAGCGCCCCCGTTCCACCCGTCTCGCCGAATTTCTCGGCCGGACCTCCTTCTGAATCCTTCCCCCGCTACAGGAGCACCCTTATGAGCATCACCCGATACGGCGCCGGCGAACGCGGCGCAGGCGGCCAACCCCTGCCCTTCGCCCGAGCGGTGGAAGCCGATGGCTGGCTGCACGTCTCCGGCCAGGTGGCCATGGAGAATGGCGAGATCATCGACGGCGGCATCGTCGCCCAGACCCACAAGACCATGCAGAATCTGATCGCCATCCTGCACGAAGCCGGCTACGGTCTGGAGCACGTGGTGCGTGCCGGCGTCTGGCTGGACGATCCGCGTGATTTCTGGAGCTTCAACAAGGTGTTCGCCGAGTACTTCGCCGGCAATGCCCCGGCGCGCGCCTGCGTGCAGTCCTCCATGATGGTGGACTGCAAGGTCGAGATCGACTGCATCGCCTACAAACCCAAGGCCTGAGACAAACCGCCCAGATGACCGAACCTACCCGCCAACGAGCCCGCGGCCTGGACCGCGCCTTCGACATCCTCGATCACCTCAAGCGGGTGGGTCGGCCGCTGCGCCCCAACGAGATCGCCGCGGGCCTGGGCATTCCCAAGTCCACCGTCTACGACCTGGTCGGGCTGCTGCTGGAGCGGCACATGCTCGATGCCGTGGGCCGCGACGGTCAGGTCTACCTGGGCCGCGAGCTGTACTTTCTCGGCCAGGCGCACCTGCGCCACTTCGACCTGGCCCGCGAGGCCGGACTGCTGCTGGACGACATCGTCGCCCAGACCCGCGAGACCGCCCAGCTGTGCCAGCTCAACGGCCGCAAGTACACCGTCTCGCTGATGAAGGAAGGCGCCCGCGCCTTTCGCATCTCGTCCAATGTCGGCGAAGACGCGCCCATTCCCTGGACCGCGTCCGGGCGACTGCTGCTCGGTCATCTGAGCGATGCCGAGATCCTCGCCCTGATCGATCCGGACGACTTCATCCTGCCCGACGGCAGCCGCCTGCCCCCGGCGACCTTTATCGCCGAGATCCGCAGCGCCTGCGCCGAAGGCTTCTTTTCCTTCGACAGCATCGCCGACACCTACACCCACTGCTTCGCCGCCCCGGTGCAGGACGCCAGCGGCCTGAGCATCGCCACCCTGTGCATAGTAGCGCCCCGCGCCGACGCCCAGGCCCACCATGCCGAGTACCGCCAGGTGCTGGTCGACAGCGCCCGCCGCCTGTCCCAGCGCCTGGGCGGCCAGGAGAATCCATGACCATCCTCATCGCCCCCGAGAAAGGCGCCGCCAGTCCTGGCGCCAACCTGCTCAGCGACATCGCCCTGCCCGCCCTGGTCATCCACCAGGACGCACTCGATCACAACATCGGCTGGATGCAGGCCTTCGCCAGCGACCGCGGCGCCGAACTCGCGCCCCATGGCAAGACCAGCATGGCGCCGGCGCTGTTCCAGCGGCAGCTGGCCGCGGGTGCCTGGGGCATGACCCTGGCCACCGCGGTGCAGACCCGCGCCGCCCAGGCCCACGGCGTGCGCCGGGTGCTGATGGCCAACCAGCTGGTGGGCGCACCGAACATGGCGCTGATCGACGAGTTGCTCGCCGCCGATCCGGACTTCGACTTCCATTGCCTGGTGGATCATCCCGACCAGGTGACCGCCCTGGGCGCCTTCTTTGGCGCACGGGGGCTGGCGCTGCAGGTGATGATCGAATACGGCGTACCCGGCGGCCGTTGTGGTTGCCGCAGCGAAGCCGAGGTACGAGAACTGGCCCGGGCCATCGCCGGGCAACCGGCGCTGCGCCTGACCGGCATCGAAGGTTACGAGGGGGTGATCCACGGCGCCGAGGCGGCCACCGACATCCGCGCCTTCGCCGATTCCCTGGTGCGCCTGGCCGAAGAATTGCGCGGCCAGGGCGCCTTCGCCCTCGACCGACCCATCGTCACCGCCTCGGGTTCGGCCTGGTACGACCTGATCGCCGCCGCCTTCGACCAGCTGGAAGTGCGCGAGCGCTTTCTCGCCGTCATGCGGCCCGGCAGCTATGTGGTCCATGACCACGGGATCTATCGCGAGGCCCAGCGTGGCGTCCTGGCCCGCACCGGTCTGAACGAGGGTCTGCAACCGGCGCTGGAGGTCTGGGCTCACGTGCAATCCCTGCCCGAACCCGGTTTCGCCATCCTGGCCCTGGGCAAGCGCGACATCGCCCACGATGCCGGCCTGCCGCTGCCGCTGCGCCGCTACCGGCCCGGCCAGACTGCAGCTGAAGCCATCGATGTCAGCGGCTGCACGGTCACGGCCATAATGGACCAGCACGCCTTCATGGTCGTCGCCCCGGGGACCGCACTGGCCATCGGCGACCTCATCGCCCTGGGCACCTCGCACCCCTGCCTGACCTTCGACAAGTGGCGCCAGGGCTGCATCGTCGACGAAGGTCTGCAGGTCGTGGAGACCTTCGCGACCTGCTTTTAGGCTTGTTCGAAAGGTCGTCGAACGAAGGTCAGGCAAGGCAAAAATCTGTGAGGAAGCGGATCGGACTCGCGCTCGAGTTTACGAATGGTAAATGAGCATTCCGACTGGGCTGGCATTCCAGCAGATTTTTAACGCAGCATGACCGAGTGCAGGCACCTTTCAGACAAAGCCTAGGGGCGCAGCTCGCCCTCTTCCTCCCCATCCCAGTAACGGATGCGCTCGGCATGCACCTTGATGAGGATCATGCCGGGCGTGTCGGTGCCCTGGGGAAACCAGCGGTCCAGACTCTTGGTCCAGTGCGCCTCGAATTGCGCCTTGTCGCGGATCAGCTCGGCGTGCCCTTCGATGCCGATGAAGATGCCGGGCTTGCCGAGCAGGCTCTTGCCTTCGCTGAAGCTCAGTCCCACCGCCGGATCCTGCTCGATGTCCCGGATCTTGGCCGAGTCCTCGTAGGCATAGAACCAGGAGTCCCCGTCGTATTCGACGTCGCCGTTGTTGCTCATCGGCCGGCTGGTCAGACGCCCGGTACCGGTGGTCAGCATGCAGAAATCCAGATCGCGCATCGCTTTGGAAAGGTCGTGCAGGGTCTTGTCGGCCATGGGGGTCGCTCCGGTTGGGCGGGCAGGCAGTGCCCGTATGCATTCAGACCGGGGGCGGCCGCCGCTTGGTTCCGGCGCAGCGGCGTCGCCCGGACTTTTCGGACGGACAGCCCTAGTGGGAAGCGACATAGACCGCCGTCGCCGGCGGTGCCGGCAGCGCATAGGTGGCCTTCATCCAGTCGATCTCCGCCAGCGGGGTCCGGCCGAACAGCCGCTTGAATTCGCGACTGAACTGGGAGGCGCTCTCGTAGCCTACGGCAAAGGCCGCGTTCGCCGCCGGGAGGGCGTCGCGCAGCATCAACAGCCGCGCCTGGTGCAGACGGGTCGACTTCAGATACTGCATGGGCGTGGTGCCGGTAATGTCGCGGAAGTGCCGGTGGAAGCTGGGCTGACTCATGCGCGCTTCCTGCGCCAGCGCGGCGACGTCCAGCCGCTCGGCATAGCGGGCGTGCAGGGTGCGCAACGACCGGGCGATACGGCCGAAACGCCCCTGGCGATCCAGGGCCGCGCGCAACGAGCCGCCCTGGGCGCCGGTGAGGATCCGATAGTAGAGCTCACGCAGCAGCGCCGGCCCCAGCAGCCGGGCATCGGTCGGCACGCTCAGGACCTCCAGAAAGCGCAGCGTCGAGGCGCGCAGCGGCTCATCGATCGGCGAGGCATAGAGCCCGCGGGGCGCCTCCAGCGCCGGCCCGAGTTCGCTGTCTAGCTGCAGCACCAGGTCGCCGAGCAGCCGAAAATCCAGGCGTAGATAGATGGCCAGCAGCGGTGCCTCCGGACTGGCATCGGTCTCCATGGTGAAGGGCACGGGCACGGAGACCACCAGGTAGTGCTGGGCATCGTACTGATAGACGCGGTCACCGAAGTAGCCGCGCTTGCCGCCCTGGCAGACGATGACGACCCCGGGATCATAGAGCACGGGTACGCCGGTCAGCGGGCGATCCGAGCGCAGGAAGCGCACATCCTCCAGAGGGCTGAGGTTGTAGCCTTCCTGGGGCGCCAGCCTGCCCAGCAGCGTCACCAGCCGGCTGGCAAGGGGATCGCTCGGATTCATGGGGCCTCCGCTTCAGCCATCGGTGGAAAGGGTCAGGGCTTCCCAGCGGTCGATTTCCCGGCTGGCCGTGGCCAGGCGTTCGCGAACCAGGTGCAAGGCATCGCTCCCCAGCAGCAAGTGCGTTGGCGGCGCCGGCAGGGCGATGAGCTGCAGCAGCGCCTGGGCCGCCTTGCGTGGATCGCCCAGCTGCTTGCCGCTCTTGGCCTCCCGCGCCGCCCGGATCGGCGTGAACTGCTCGTCGTAGTCGGCGATGCCGCGTGCGCTGCGACGCATCGAGCGACCCGCCCAGTCGGTGCGAAAGGAGCCGGGTGCCACGGCGGTGACCCAGACGCCGAAGGGTACCAACTCCTGGCCCAGGGCCGCCGAGATACCCTCGAGGGCGAACTTGCTGCCGCAATAGTAGGAGATACCCGGCAGGGTAATGGTGCCACCCATCGAGGTGATGTTGATGATATGACCGCGGCGCCGTTCGCGGAAGGACGGCAGGAAGGCCTTGGTCATGGCGACCGCCGCGAAGACGTTGACCTCGAATTGCTGGCGCAGCTCTTCCAGCGGCGATTCCTCGAGAATGCCCTCATGGCCGTAGCCGGCGTTGTTCACCAGGACATCCACCGGACCGTGGGCTGCCTGAACCTCGGCCACCACTGTCGCCAGGCGCGCATGGTCCGTGACATCCAGCAGCACGCCATGGGCCCGGTCCGACAAGGCCGCGAAGGCCTCCAGATCGGCTTCCCGGCGCAGCGTGCCGATGACGCGGTGGCCGGCCGCCAGGGCTTCCCGCGCCAGGGCATTGCCCAGGCCGCTGCTCACGCCGGTGATGAAAAGGGTCTTGTGCTCGTTCATGGTCCACTCCCATCGTTGGAAGCGGCCATGCTAGCGCCGGTGTCTGGCGCCCCCACTGCCGGATCGTCTGGGTGTCTTGCCTAATCCTCTCGGCATCGACGCTCCGTGCTCAGGTCCCCCGCGGCTTGGCCCGCGCCGTGGGTTCGGCGATCAGGGGATCGTCCGGCCAGTAGTGCTTGGGATAGCGGCCCTTGAGATCCTTCTTCACCTCGCCGTAGGTATTGGCCCAGAAGCTGGCCAGGTCCTGGGTGACCTGCACCGGTCGCCGCGCGGGCGAGAGCAGGTGCAGCTTGACCGCCAGCCGCCCTCCGGCGAGGCGCGGGGTGTCGGCCAGGCCGAACAGCTCCTGCAGCCGCACTGCGAGCACCGGTGGCTGCTCGCTATAGTCCAGGCGAATAGTGGAACCGGAGGGCACCGCCAGGCTGCGTGGCGCCAATTCGTCCAACTGGCGCGGCAGCGGCCAGGGCAGCAGCCCCTGGAGCATGGCCGCCAGATCTAGATTGGCGAAATGGGCCAGGCGGCTGACGCGATCCAGATAGGGCAGCAGCCAGACTTCCAGGCTGGCCAGCAGGGCGGCGTCGCTCACGTCCGGCCAGTCGCTCGTCGGCTGCTGCTGCAGATCCAGCTGGCGCAGCAGCGCCACCCGCGCCTGCCACTGGCGCAGCTCCGGCGTCCAGGGCAGCAGCTCCAGCCCCTTGCGCCGCACCAGTCCGAGCAGGGCCCGGCTGCGGGCGGCGGTGTCCAGATTCTTCAAGGGTTCGCGACTCAGCACCAGCTGGCCGATCCGCCGCTGGCGTTCGGCGCGCAACACCCCTTCGCGCTCGTCCCAGTCCAGTTCGTCGTGGCCTGCCACCTGCTCGGCCAGCGGCCCCTCGAACAGCGCCGGATCCAGTTCCGCGGCCAGGTAGATACGCTCTTCGCGCTGGCCCTGGCGACTGCCCAGATCGGCCACCACCAGCCAGGGCGATTTCATCAGTCCATCCGGTTCGCCAAAGCTGGCGGCCCGGCCATTGGCCAGGCGATAGTCCTGGCCGCCGGCCTTGCGCTGCTGGGCGATGCGATCCGGATAGGCGCAGGCCAGCAGCGCACCGGTCCAGCGCGGGTGCTCGGGATCGGCCACCGGCTGCCCGGCCGGGCCACGCAACAGGCCGCGATACTGGCGGACCAGCTGCCGAATCCGCGCCACGCCGCCGCGCGGACCTCGGCCTTCACCGGCCAGGAGCAGCAGGCGGGTGTGCAGATCGGCGCCCTGCCCCGGGGCCAGGTCGCGCTCGCCCAAGAGCGCGGCGACCTCGCAGGCACGCTCGGCCAGGCCCCAGGCCTGCCCCCGCAACAGCAGGTGCGCCAGCCGCGGATGAGCCGGCAGGCCGCTCATGGCCTGGCCGTGAGGGGTGAGCACGCCCTGGTCGTCCAGGGCGCCCAGGCGCACCAGCAGATCGCGGGCCTGCGCCAGGGCGGCGGCGGGTGGCGGATCGAGCCAGGCCAACTCCTCGGCGTTCATGCCCCAGCGCGCCAGTTGCAGCGCCAGTCCGGCCAGATCGGCCTGGAGGATCTCGGCGCTGTCATAGGCCGGCAACTGCTGATGCCCCTCCTCCGACCAGAGTCGATAGCAGACGCCCGGCTCCAGGCGGCCGGCGCGGCCCTGGCGCTGGGTCGCCGAGGCGCGGGAAATGCGCCGGGTGGTCAGGCGGGTCATGCCACAGCCGGGATCGAAGGCCGGCACTCGCGCCAGGCCCGCGTCCACCACCACCCGCACCCCTTCGATGGTCAGACTGGTCTCGGCGATGCTGGTGGCCAGCACCACCTTGCGGCTACCTGGCGGCGCCGGCTCGATGGCCGCACGCTGGGCGGCCAGTTCCAGCTCGCCATGCAGCGGACAGAGCAATACCCCGGCGGGCAGCTGCTCCGCCAGGCGCTCGGCGGTGCGGCGGATCTCCGCCTGGCCGGGCAGGAACACCAGCAGGCTGCCGGCTTCCTCGTCCAGCGCCTGGAGCACCGTGGCGGCCACCCGCGCTTCCAGGCGCTCGTCCTGGCCGAGCGGCCGGCTCCAGCGGGTCGTCACCGGAAACATCCGTCCTTCGCTGCGCACCACCGGCGCGCCGCCGAGCAGCGCGGCGAGGCGTTCGCCTTCCAGGGTGGCCGACATCACCAGCAGCTTGAGCGGGGTATCGCGCAGCAGTTCGCGACCGCTCAGGGTCAGCGCCAGGGCCAGGTCGGCGTCCAGGCTGCGTTCGTGGAATTCGTCGAAGATCACCAGGCCGACGCCGTCCAGCGCCGGATCGTCCTGCAGGCGCCGGGTGAGGATGCCCTCGGTCACCACCTCGATACGGGTGCGCGGCCCGACCCGGCTCTCCAGGCGGATGCGATAGCCCACCGTCTCGCCGACGCCTTCGCCCAGCTCCGCGGCCAGGCGCTCGGCGGCAGCGCGCGCCGCCAGCCGGCGCGGCTCCAGCAGCAGGATGCGCTGGCCGGCCAGCCAGGGCTCCTGCAACAGCGCCAGGGGCACCCGGGTGGTCTTGCCGGCCCCGGGCGGCGCTTCCAGCACGCAGTCGTCGCGGTGGGCGAGGGCCTGGCGCAGCTCGGGCAGGACAACATCGATGGGCAAGGGCGTCATTGGGCACGGCCGGTGGTCTCAACGGGGCGGGCAGTATAAAGCGTCTCGCCCGCCGTGGTTCCGGCCGCTATAGTGGCGGCCTCATCCAACCGGAGGTTGTCTATGTCGATGCGTACCCGCGCGGTGTGTGGCGTCCTCGCCGCCGCCCTGTTCACCCAGCTGACCGCTTGCGGCTCGCTGTTCTATCCCGAGCGTCGCGGCCAGATCACCGGCAGTGGCCGGATCGATCCGGGCATCGTCGCCCTCGATGCCATCGGCCTGCTGTTCTACATCATTCCCGGCCTGATCGCCTTTGGCGTGGACTTCGCCACCGGCGCCATCTACCTGCCCGACAACAAGCGCGCCGAGGTCGATCCCGGCGAGCTGAACAAGGCGGTCAATCCGGACGGCAGCGTCGATCGCGCGCGCCTCAAGGCCATCATCCAGCAGGCCACCGGCCACAGCCTGCCGCTGGACGATCCGCGCCTGCTGCAGCGCAGCGGCAGCAACGAGCAGCTCGCCAGCCTGGGGCTCGCCCCGCGCGCCTGATGAGCGACCCGCACCGCACCGAGCGGCTGCTGCGTCGCGCCACCGCCGCCTCGGTGGCGGTGGCGACGACGCTGATCCTGGCCAAGGCCGTGGCCTGGTGGTTCAGCGGCTCGGTCAGTCTGCTCGCCGGCTTGACCGATTCGCTGCTCGACGGCCTGGCCTCGGTGTTCAACCTGCTGGCGGTGCACTACGCCCTCAAGCCGGCGGACGACGACCACCGCTATGGCCATGGCAAGGCCGAATCCCTCGCCGGCATCGCCCAGGCGGTCTTCATCGGCGTCAGCGCCGTGCTCATCGCCTGGCAGGCGATCGGACGCCTGCAGCAACCCGAGCCCCTGGGCGCCCATGCCCTGGGCATCGCCGTCACCCTGTTTTCCCTGGCCCTGACCGCCGTGCTGGTGGCCTACCAGCAGCACGTCATCCGTCTCACCGACTCCACGGTGGTCCGCGCCGATGCCCTGCACTACCGCTCCGATCTGCTGCTCAACGTCGGCATCCTGGTCGCCCTGGCGCTGACCGGCTTCGGCTGGTACTGGCTGGATCCGCTGTTCGGCCTGGCCATCGCCCTCTACATCCTCTGGAGCGCCTACGGCATCGCCCGCGACTCCTTTGGCGTGCTGATGGACCAGGAACTGCCCGCCGACATCAGCGAGCACATGCTGCAGCTGGCCTGCCAGGTGCCGGGCGTGGAGGGTGCCCATGACCTGCGCACCCGCCTCTCCGGCAATCACTGGTTCGTGCAACTGCACCTGGAGCTGCCGGGCGAGATGAGCCTGTCCCGCGCCCATGTGCTGTGCGACGAGGTGGAAGCCGCCATCCGCGCCGAATATCCCCAGGCCGAAGTCTTGGTCCACGCCGATCCGCTGGACGCACCCGACGTTCCGCACCGACATCCGCTGCCGCCCGCCACCTGAGCGGAACCCGGCGCCGCTGCGCTCTCTCGAATCTGCTGAGCCTGATTCAAGAGAGCGCCCAGACGGCGCCGGAGTCCACCATGAAAGCCATGCACCCCGTCGCGCGCCTCGCCGACCTGCGCGAAGACCGTGGCACCGCGGTCAAGATCGAAGACACCGAAATCCTGCTGCTGCGCGTCGGCGACGAGGCCCGCGCCTTCCAGGCCAAATGCCCCCACGCCGGCGCGCCCCTGGCCGACGGCGCGGTCTGCCAGGGGCGCCTGGTCTGTCCCTGGCACAAGGCGAGCTTTGCGGTCGAGGATGGCAGCCTGTGCGAACCGCCGGCGCTGGACGCCCTGCAGCGCTATCCGGTGGAGGTGCGCGATGGCGAGGTGCTGGTCGGCCGCGATCCTCTGCCTGCACAGGCGACGGAATCCCGGCCCGACGACCGCCTGTTCGTCATCGTCGGCGCCGGCGCTGCGGGAACCGCCGCGGCCGCCGCCCTGCGCGAATTCGGCTATGGCGGACGCCTGCTGCTGATCGGTCGCGAACCGGGCGAGCCCTACGACCGGACGGCCCTGTCCAAATTCGTCCTCCAGGGCGACAAGGCCCCCGACGAAGCCCCGCCGCTGCGCGAGCCCGAGTTCTTCCGCCAGCAGCGCATCGAACGGTTGCATGCCGAGGTGACCCGCCTGGATCCCCAGACCCGTCAGCTGGAACTCGCCAACGGCCAGACCCTGAGCTACGACGGCTGCGTGCTCGCCACCGGTGGCGAACCCAAGCCGCTAGACGTTCCCGGCGCCCAGCTCGAGGGCATCCACCTGCTGCGGACCCGCGCCGACGCGGCCGCGATCCTCGCCGAGCTGCCCGCCGAGGGCCGCGCGGTGATCGTCGGTGCCAGCTTCATCGGCCTGGAAGCCGCGTCCGCCCTGCGCAAGCAAGGCCTGGCAGTGGACGTGGTCTCCCCCGCCTCCCTGCCCTTCGTCAAGCAGATGGGCGAGACCCTCGGCCAGCACTTCAAGACCCTGCACGAGGCCAATGGCGTGACCTTCCACGCCCCCAGCGAGGTAGTGGGCTTCACCGGCGACGCTCACGTCCGCCAGGTCAGCCTCAAGGACGGCAGCCAATTGCCCGCCGACCTGGTGCTGGTGGGTACCGGCATCACGCCGGCCACCACTTTCCTCACCGATCTGCGCCTGGCGGATGACGGCAGCGTCCCGGTGGACGCCGAGCTCCGGGCCGCCGAGGACCTCTACGCTGTCGGCGATCTGGCCACCTTTCCCTTCGCCGGTCAGCCGACCCGCATCGAGCACTGGCGCCTGGCCCAGCAACACGGCCGCCTGGCGGCGCGCAATCTGCTGGGCCACGCCGAACGCTACGCGGACGTGCCCTTCTTCTGGACCCTGCATCACGGCAAGCGTTACGAATACCTTGGCCATCCCCGCCACTGGGACGACATGCATCTGGACGGCAGCCTCGGCGACCAGACCTTTGTCGCCCTGCTGCTGGCCGAGGATCGGGTGGTGGGCGTGGTGGCCTGCCAACGGGAACGCGCCACCGCCATCCTGGCCCAGCGTATGCGTCAGCCGCTGGGACGCGCCGAGGCCCTGGACATCGTCCAGGCCAATTGAGGAGTCGCCATGGCCAATCCCTATCGCGTCGGCCTGATCGCCGATACCCATGGCCTGCTCCGGCCCGAGGCGCTGGAGGCCCTCGCCGGCAGCGACTTCATCCTGCACGCCGGTGACATCGGCAAACCCGAGATCCTCGATGCCCTGCGCGAGCTGGCACCGCTGGCGGTGGTCCGGGGCAACAATGACGACGTGCCCTGGGCCGACGACATCCCCGAGCGCGTCACCCTGACCCTGGACGGCATCGACATCCATATGCTGCACATCCTGCCCGAGCTCGACCTGGCCGCCGCCGGTGCCCAGGTAAGGGTGGTGGTCAGCGGGCACTCGCACAAGCCGCTGATCGAAGAGCGCGATGGCGTACTCTACATAAACCCCGGCAGCGCTGGCCCACGGCGCTTTCGGCTGCCGATCAGCGTTGGCCGCCTGACCCTGGACGCCGGCCAGATCCAGGCCGAGATCCTGGAACTCACCCCCTGAAGGAATCCCGATGAGCATCGATTACCACTTCTACGAACCCAGCCAGGGCCACGGCCTGCCCCACGATCCCTTCAACGCCATCATCGCGCCGCGTCCCATCGGCTGGATCTCCTCCCAGAGCGAAACCGGCGTCCTGAACCTCGCGCCCTACAGCTTCTTCAATGCCTTCAACTACAAGCCGCCGCTGATCGGCTTTTCCAGCCAGGGCTACAAGGACAGCGTGGCCAACATCGAGCGTACCGGCGAATTCGTCTGGAACCTGGCCACCCGCGAACTGGCCGAGGAAATGAACACCAGCAGCGCCATGGTCGGACCCGAGGTGGACGAATTCGCCCTGGCTGGCCTGGAGCCTGCCGCGTCGACGGTGGTCAAGGTGCCGCGTGTCGCCCGTGCCCAAGTGGCCTTCGAGTGCCGGCTGAGCCAGATCGTCCGCCTCAAGACCGCCGCCGGGGACGAACTGGATCAGTGGCTGGTGCTGGGCGAGGTGGTGGCCGCCCACATCGACAAGCGCCTGCTCAAGGACGGCATCTACCAGACCGCGGCCGCTCGCCCCATCGTCCGCGGCGGTGGCCCGGCCGACTATTTCGAGATCACCGAGGCCGCGCTGTTCCGCATGCGCCGCCCGGACTGAGCGGTAGGCTCTGAAATGCAAAACGGCGCCCTCGGGCGCCGTTGTCGTTGCCGTGATCCCTAGCCCGCTGCACTGACGCGGAAATTCACGCGCGGGAAATGCACTTGGATCGCCCCCAGGTGCTCGTCGTGACGACGGATCACCAGAGCTTCGCTATCGGCATGCACCAGTTCACCCACCACCGGATCCACCCCATAGTCGGTTGCCGCTACCCTCACCCGGTCACCCCAGGCGAAGCCTTCCACGGCGAGGGCCTGGTCGCGCGGCAAGGCCAGGGGCTCCGCCGCCCTGGCGATCTCCAGCGCCTCGGCGGCGCCGAGTTCCTCATGGGTACCATGACCGAACCCCAGCACCCGGGCGAACCAGGCGGCGATCTCGGGGCGCTCGTCGATGAGGGGCGCCAGTTGCGGCGTGCTCTTGAGAAACCAGAAGTTGTGCGCCAGGGCGATATCGGCCACCGAGGGCGCGCCGAACAGGAATTCGCCGGCGCTGCGCTGGAGCTGGGTCTCCAGGCGGGTCAGCAGGGTCGGCAACTGTTGCCGGGCCTGCTCGGGACTCAGCCGGCTCAGGCTGCCACCGCTGAACAGCGCCTTGCGGTCGTCCAGAAAAGCCTGGGCCTGCTCCGGCGGCAGGCTGGCCAGGCGTGGGCCCATGATCTCCGGCTGGAACATCAGCGCCACGGCATGCTGGAACAGCACCGAGTCCGCCCAGGCGGCAAAGGCGGCCACCACCGCTTCCTGGCCTTCCGGAAACAGCGCCGGCACGGCCTTTTCCGCCTCCAGGCGACGGGCGATCAGTGCCGTGTCGCAATAGACATCTGCCCCCACCTGCAATACCGGCGTCTTGCGATAGCCACCCGTGAGCGCCACCAGCTCTGGCTTGGGCAGCATCCGCGGAATGATCACCGAACGCCAGGCCAGCCCCTTGAAGCCCAGCAGCAGGCGCGCCTTCTCGGCGAAGGGCGATTGCCAGTAGTGATGCAGAATCAGCTCGGACATGACAGCTCTCCTGAAGGGGCCGCGGACGCCAGGCCGGCGCGGGCCAGCACCAGGGATTCCTTGGCTTTCTTGGGCAGCTTCTTGATCTGGATTTCGCGACGCAGGGCGGTCGATTTGTCGCCACAAGCTTCCACATAGACCAGCGCCTGGGCCGGACTGGAGGCGAAGAAGCGGGCACCGCGGCCACTGCGGTGCTGGGCGAAACGGCGCTCGGGATCATCGCTGATGCCGCAATAGAGCGCCTGATTCTCGGCACGCACCAAGTAGACATACCAGGTGCGCGCGGGTGGCAGGGGGTTATCGCTCACCGTCAGGCGAACCACTCCCGGGCGGTACGCCAGACGCACACGCCAACGAAGTAGATGCCGCTGGCGAACCAGAGGACCATCAGCCACAGTGGCTTGTCGGGATGCACGAATACCATCATGGCGCTGCTGAGCAGCCAGATGGAGGTCACGGTGATGTTCACCGCCATCAGCTGGCGCACGCGGAAGGGATGCAGGAACTTGACCCGGGTCAGGGTCAGGGCGGCCAGCACCAGCACCACCGCCATGCTGAACCAGGGCGCCAGGTCCAGTACGTAGAAATACAGCGCCACCACGTTCCAGGCCGCGGGAAAGCCAACGAAATAGTTGTCGGCGCTCTTCATGTTCACATTGCAGAAACAGAACAGCGACGACAATAGGATGATGCCCACCGCCACCAGTTCGAAATGCGGCGGCAAGGGCACGAAGCGATAGATGAAGATGGCCGGAATGAACACATAGGTCAGGTAGTCGACCACCAGGTCCAGCGCCGAGCCGTCGAAATGGGGGAGTACCCGCTTGACTTCGAACTTGCGCGCCAGGGTGCCGTCCAGACCATCGACGAGCAGGGCGATGCCCAGCCACATCAGACAACCCTTGGGTTGACCGTCGACCAGAGCGAGCAGCGCCAGAAGCGCGAGGATCACACCACTGGAGGTCACCGCATGGGCGCCCCAGGCCTTGGCTTTTGTCAGCATGAGCGGATGGGAAATGGAGTTCACGGGCGTCTCTCTATGATGACGGCTTCGACTGCCCAGCGCACCGCCCGTTCTGGCGATACGCTACGAAATCGACAATGAAGCCGGTGAACGGCAAGGCGGACCTTGACCGCCGACCCCGGAAACCGGGCGCCAAACGTCGAGGATACCGCGCCTTGCGGCCCTTTGCCCGCCTTCCCGCCGAACGCCCGTGACTGGGTTCGCAGGACGACCGGGGCGGACAGGTCTCCGCCCCGGCCGCGCTTAGTGCAGGATCTGCCCGAGGAACAGGCGGGTACGCTCGTTCTGCGGGTTGTCGAAGAACTGGTCCGGGGCGGCCTGTTCGACGATTTCGCCCTTGTCCATGAAGATCACCCGGTTGGCCACGGTGCGGGCGAAGCCCATCTCGTGGGTCACGCAGAGCATGGTCATGCCGTCCTGGGCCAGACCGATCATGGTGTCCAGCACCTCCTTCACCATCTCAGGGTCGAGCGCCGAGGTCGGCTCATCGAACAGCATGATGCGCGGCTGCATGCACAGCGCCCGGGCGATGGCCACGCGCTGCTGCTGGCCGCCGGACAGCTGGCCCGGAAACTTGTTGGCCTGCTCGGGAATGCGCACCCGCTGCAGGTAGTGCATGGCGATTTCTTCGGCCTGCTTCTTCGGCATCTTGCGCACCCACATGGGGGCCAGGGTGCAGTTCTGCAGCACGGTCAGGTGCGGGAAGAGGTTGAAGTGCTGGAACACCATGCCCACTTCGCTGCGAATGGTCTCGATCTGCTTGAGATCGTTGGTCAGCTCGGTGCCATCGACGATGATCTGGCCCTTCTGGTGTTCTTCCAGCCGGTTGATGCAACGGATGGTGGTGGACTTGCCCGAGCCGGACGGCCCGCACAGCACGATGCGCTCGCCCTGGGTCACGGTCAGGTTGATGTCCTTGAGCACGTGGAACTGGCCGTACCACTTGTTCACGTCCTTGAGCTGGATCATGACCTTGCTGCTGTCGACCTGCTGCTTGTTGCTTACGTTCATCTGATGACTCCTAACGCTTGTGGCCGGTGTTCAGCTTGCGCTCCAGGCGAGCGGAGTAGCTGGACATGGCGAAACAGAAAACCCAGTAGATCAGCGCGGCGAACACATAGCCCTCTGTGGACATGCCCAGCCAGGCCGGATCCGAGGTGGCGCGCTTGATGCTGTTGAGCAGGTCGAACAGGCCGATGATGATCACCAGGCTCGAATCCTTGAACAGCGCGATGAAGGTGTTGACGATGCCCGGGATCACCAGCTTGAGCGCCTGCGGCAGGATCACCAGGCCCATGGTGCGCCAGTAGCCCAGGCCCATGGCGGCAGCGGCCTCGTACTGGCCCTTGGGAATGGCCTGCATGCCACCGCGGACCACTTCGGCGATGTAGGCCGCCTCGAAGATGATCACCATGACGATGGCGCGCAGCAGCTTGTCGAGGTTCATGCCCTCGGGCAGGAACAGCGGCAGCATCACCGACGACAGGAAGAGCACCGTGATCAGCGGGATGCCCCGCCAGAACTCGATCATGGTCACCGAGATGACCTTGATCGCCGGCAGCTTCGAGCGGCGGCCGAGGGCCAGCAGGATGCCCAGCGGCAGTGCGCCGACGATGCCCACCGCCGCGATGACGATGGTCAGCATCAGGCCGCCCCACTCGCTGGTGGGGACCACTCGCAGGCCCAGACCACCGTACAGCAGCCAGAAGGCCACCAGCGGGTAGATCACCAGCAGGGACAGGCCGTAGCGAGCCTTGTGCTTGAAGCTGTCGAGGAATAGCGGAATGGCGCCGACCACGGCCAGCACCACGGTCAGGTCGAACCGCCAGCGCTGGTCTTCCGGGTAGAAGCCGTACATGAACTGGCCGATGCGTTCCTTGATGAACACCCAGCAGGCACCGCCCGGCGCGCAATCGGACCGGGTCGTGCCACTCCAGGTGGCATTGAGGAAGGCCCAGTTCACCACCGGCGGCACGATCAGCCAGACCAGGTAGAGGCCGAGCAGGGTCAGCAGGGTATTGCCGACGCTGGAAAACAAATTGCCACGAATCCAGGCCAGGGCACCGACGCTGGAGGGTGGCGGCGGCAGGTCCGGTTTGAAGGTATGGGTCTGGTTACTCATACGCGCTCCTTAACGCTCGATCAGCGCGATGCGCTTGTTGTACCAGTTCATCAGGATGCTGATGCTGATGCTGATGGCCAGGTACACGCTCATGGTGATGGCCATGGTCTCGATGGCCTGGCCGGTCTGGTTCAGCGTGGTGCCAGCGAACAGCGCCACCATCTCCGGATAGCCCACCGCGGCGCCCAGGGAGGAGTTCTTCATCAGGTTCAGGTACTGGTTGGTCAGCGGGGGAATGATCACCCGCAGCGCCTGGGGAATGATCACCAGCCGCAGGGTCAACCCGGGACGCAGGCCCAGGGAGCTGGCTGCCTCGGTTTGACCATGGCTGACCGCCTGGATACCGCCCCGTACCGTCTCGCCGATGAAGGCCGCGGTATAGACCGATAGGGCCAGCGCCAGGGAGACCAGTTCCGGAATGATCACCCAGCCACCGCGCAGGTTGAAGCCTTGCAGCTCCGGCAGCTCCCAGTGGAACGGCTTGCCGAACACCAGGGTCGCCAGCAGCGGAATGCCGATCAGCAGCGCCAGGATCGTCCACAGCACCGGGAAACGTTCACCGGTGGCGTGCCGACGCTTGCGGGCCCAACGGAACACCACGACGCTCGCCACGACGGCGATCAGAAAGGCGATCAGGCCCGGAATGAAGCCCGCATCGGCGCTCGGGGCCGGCATGTACAGGCCGCGGTTGTTGACGAAGAAGGCGTCACCCAGGCTCAGACTCTGGCGCGGGCCAGGCAGCGGCGCGAGGACGGCGAAGTAGACGAAGAAGATCAGCAGCAACGGCGGAATGTTGCGGAAGATCTCGATATAGACCGTGGCGACCTTGCGCAGCAGCCAGTTGTTGGACAACCGCGCCACGCCCACGGTGAAGCCGATGATTGTCGCCAGCACGATGCCGATCACCGAGACCAGCAGGGTGTTGAGCAGACCGACCAGGAATACCCGGCCGTAGGTGTCACCCTCGGTATAGGGAACCAGGTGCTGGGGAATGCCGAAGCCGGCGGAGTTGTTGAGGAAGCCGAAGCCCGAGGTGATCCCCCGGTGAGACAGGTTGGTCTGGGTGTTGTTGAACAGGAACCAGCCGAAGGCCACGACGGCGACTACGGCGACGACCTGGAACAGCCACGAACGCACCTGAGGGTCGGTCAGTAGCGACCCACGGACTGGTGGCGAGGTTTTGCTAACGTTTTGCATCTACTGGAAGCCTCATTAAATCCTCGCCCCGCAGCGCGAACAGCGCTGCAGGGCGAGAATCTGCACATCCGGAAGGTGTCGGCGACTAGGGCGCCGAGATCAACGGACCGGCGGGGAGTACTGCAGGCCGCCTGCGTTCCACAGGGCGTTGAGACCACGCTTGATCTTCAGATCGGAACCCATGCCGACGTTACGTTCGAAGACTTCGCCGTAGTTGCCGACCTGCTTGACGATGTTCAGCGCCCAGTCCTTCGGCAGCTTCAGGTCCTTGCCGAATTCGCCATCGGTACCCAGCAGACGACGCACGTCAGGATTCTTGGAATCCTTGGCCTGGGCTTCCACGTTGGCGGAGGTCAGGCCCATTTCCTCGGCGCTGACCATGGCGAACTGAGCCCACTTGACGATGGTGAACCAGTCTTCGTCGCCACGACGGACGGCGGGAGCCAGGGGCTCCTTGGAGATGACCTCGGGCAATACGACGTAGTCGTCGGGCTTGGCCAGCTTGATGCGCTGGGCATACAGCTGCGACTGGTCGGAGGTCAGCACGTCGCAACGACCGGCTTCCATGGATTTGGCGCTTTCGTCGGAGGTGCTGTAGGTGATGGGGGTGAACTTCATGCCGCTCGAGCGGAAGTAGTCAGCCAGGTTCAGCTCGGTGGTGGTACCGGCCTGGATGCACACGGTGGCACCGTCCAGTTCCTTGGCGCTCTTCACACCCAGCTTCTTGTTCACCAGGAAGCCCTGGCCATCGTAGTAGGTCACGGCGGTAAACATCAGGCCCATGCCGCCATCGCGGGAGCTGGTCCAGGTGGTATTGCGCGACAGGACGTCGATCTCGCCGGACTGCAGCGCGGTGAAGCGCTCCTTGGCGGTGAGGGGGGTGAAACGCACCTTGGAGGCATCGCCGAACACGGCGGCGGCGACGGCGCGGCAGACGTCCACGTCGATACCCTTGTATTCACCCTTGGAGTCGGTGAAGGAGAAACCCGGCAGGCCATCGCTGACGCCGCATTGCACGAAACCCTTGTTCTTCACTGCATCCAGAGTAGCGCCCGCATGAGCCATGCCGGACAGGCCCAGAGCAGCGGCGGTGGTCAGAATTGCCAGGGTAGACTTCACCATCTTCATCGATAAGCTCCACTTTGTTTATGAATTACGTTTCCAGTCGCACGGCAGCACGATGTCTCTCGCCTGATTGCCGTGTAACTCGCCCACCCGATCCCTGGGCGTCCTCTATCAAGGGATGGAGGAGACGCGCTGGAAGGCGTGACGAAGCAGTGAGTCAGTGTTACCTGTTAGTGCACTACCTGGCCGCAGCCTAGATGAGGCAATTTGCGGACCAGTGAATGCGACAGCTGCTCACTTCGCTCAAACCCGGCAATCGCGTGACTTCGAGCAAAAAGCCGAACAACAGAATTACGAAAATGCGACACGCATTTTGTGCACCATCTGTTACCACACCCATTTTTAGTGGCACCAAACTGGAGCAAAGCCTTGGAAAATTCGCCTCTTGTGCTGGAATCGCCCAGCGGAACCGCCGATAGCTGCGTCATTTGGTTGCATGGCCTGGGTGCAACCCAGCATGACTTCGAACCCGTTGCCGAATTGTTGCAGCGCAGCCTGACGTCGACCCGATTCGTCCTGCCCCAGGCGCCCACCCAGGCGGTCACCATCAATGGCGGCTGGGCCATGCCGTCCTGGTACGACATCCTGGCCATGAATCCGGCCCGGGCCATCGACCGCGCCCAGCTGGACGCCTCGGCCGCCACGGTACGGGCACTGATCGAGACCCAGCAGGCCCAGGGCATTGCGGCCGAACGCATCGTGCTGGCCGGCTTTTCCCAGGGCGGCGCCGTGGTCCTGCACACCGCCTACAACACCGCCTGCCCGACACTGGGCGGCGTCATGGCGCTGTCGACCTATGCGCCCAGCTTCGAGGACGCCCAGGTCAATCGGGGCGGGGCCACCCCGGTGCTGTGCCTGCACGGCGAGCAGGACGACGTGGTACCCCTGGCCCTGGGGCGGGCCGCCTACGAGGCGCTGGTGGCCGCGGGCGTGGAAGCGCTCTGGCACAGCTACCCCATGCGCCACGAGGTCATCCCCGCGGAGATCCAGGACATCCAGGGCTGGCTGCTGGCACGTCTCGGCGGAAAATAAATGGCGAATTGCCGGACCGCTTCGTTTTTGGAAACCGGTCGACAATTTGCAGAATCTGGACGCGAAGGGAGGCCTGGAAAGGGCAAAGCGAACGAACTTTGAGGTACCCATCCGGTCCAGTGTGGGTGCCTGAAGGTCGTGATGTGCATGGAGCAGCTATGGCCCGAGTTTTCCTTTCAGTCCCCGGGGTGATCCTTTGATGGCTGCCCCCTTGTCGGTCTGGTTGGCCGAAGTCCCGGTCGATTCCCTGAAGGACCTGCGCCTGTTCAAGGGCGTGGAGACCTATCTGCTGGAAGCCCTGATCGCCCGCTCGGCCACGCGCAGCCTGGTCGCTGGTGAGTGCCTGCTCTCGCCCGCCATGCTCAACCAGTACATGTATCTGATCCTAGAGGGTCGCCTGCGGGTCCACCTGGGCTCGCCGGACAATCCGCCCATCTATCTGCTGGGTCCGGGCGAATGCTCGGGCGAGATCAGCTTCATGGACAGCGAGCGACCCAGCGCCCACGTCATCGCCGAGGCCGACACCCAGGTGCTCTGCCTGCACCGCGATCTGGTGCTGGAACTGATCGAGCGCTCCTCCAAAGCCATGCACAACCTGCTCGGCATCCTCTGCGAGCGGATGCGCCGTGGCAACCAGCTCATCGTCGATACCGAACGCAATGCCAACGTCGACACCCTGACCGGCCTCTTCAATCGTCGGCGACTCGAACAGCTGTTCGAGCGCGAGAGCACCCGTTGCGCCTTCAATCGGCAGCCCTTGAGCCTGCTGATGCTGGATGTGGACCACTTCAAGCGCTACAACGACACTCATGGGCACCTGGCGGGCGACTATGCCCTGTGCCTGGTGGCCAACACCCTGCGCGACCAGCTGAGACCCAAGGACAGCATGGCGCGCTATGGCGGCGAGGAGTTCGTCATCCTGCTGCCGGAGATCGACCGCGACGAAGCCATCGCCATCGCCGAGCGCCTGCGCCAGAGCCTGGCGGAGATCAAGGACTTCTATTCGCCCTGCGGCAAGCTGCCGGGGGTGACCGTGTCCATCGGCCTGGCCCAGATGCGCAAGGCCGACTCCCTGGATGAACTGGTAGGGCGTGCGGACAAGTCGCTCTACCAGGCCAAGGATGCCGGGCGCAATCGGATCAGCGGCTGAGCGGATTGCGCTTGCGTTCGGCAGGTAGTTGTTGCCGGGCACGTAGGTTGCTTTACACTGCGGTCTCATTCCGCTTTCGATGATCGAGACCCTCCGTGCTCAAGGCACTCAAAAAATTTCTGGGCAAGGATCAGGAGGTCGCTCAGCCGACTCCCTCCCCTGCGCCCCAAGCTACCCCCAGCGTCGCTCCTGCCGCCCCCTCCTCTTCTGCACCCATCGCGCCCGAGCCCCAGGCCGAGCGGGCGCCGCGCAAACCGCGCAACTCAGGCGAACCGCGCAGCCAGGAGCCGCGCGCCCAGGCTGAAAAACAGGAACCCCGCGCGCAGGCGGAAAGAGCCGCCAAGCCGCGTCGCGAACGCAGTCCGCGCAAGCCCAAGCCGGTCGACACCTGGAAACTGGAAGACTTCGTGGTCGAGCCGCAGGAAGGCAAGACCCGCTTCCACGACTTCAAGCTGGATCCGCGGCTGATGCACGGCATCCATGACCTCGGCTTTCCCTACTGCACGCCGATTCAGGCGCAGGTGCTGGGCTTCACCCTCAAGGGCAAGGACGCCATCGGTCGCGCCCAGACCGGTACCGGCAAGACCGCCGCCTTCCTGATCTCGACGATCACCCAGTTGCTGACCACCCCGCCGCCCAAGGAAAGGTACATGGGCGAACCGCGGGCACTGATCATCGCGCCGACCCGTGAACTGGTGGTGCAGATCGCCAACGACGCTCTGGACCTGGCCAAGTACACCGGTCTCAACGTCATGAGCTTTGTCGGCGGCATGGACTTCGACAAGCAGCTCAAGCAGCTCGAAGCGCGCTATTGCGACATCCTGGTTGCCACCCCGGGCCGCCTGCTGGACTTCAATCAGCGCGGCGAGGTGCACCTGGACATGGTCGAGGTGATGGTGCTGGACGAGGCCGATCGCATGCTGGACATGGGCTTCATTCCCCAGGTTCGCCAGATCATCCGCCAGACCCCGCCCAAGAGCGAACGCCAGACCCTGCTGTTCTCCGCCACCTTCACCGACGACGTGATGAACCTGGCGCGGCAGTGGACCACCGATCCGGCCATTGTCGAGATCGAGCCGGAAAACGTGGCCAGCGATACCGTCGAGCAGCACGTCTATGCGGTCTCTTCCAGCGACAAATACAAGCTGCTCTACAACCTGGTGGCCCAGAACAACTGGGAGCGGGTGATGGTGTTCGCCAACCGGCGTGACGAGGTGCGCCGCATCGAAGAACGCCTGACCAAGGACGGCATCAGCGCCGCCCAGATGTCCGGCGACGTGCCCCAGCACAAGCGCATCAAGACCCTGGAAGGCTTCCGCGCCGGCAAGATCCGCGTGCTGGTGGCCACCGACGTGGCCGGTCGCGGCATTCACGTCGACGGCATCAGCCACGTGATCAACTTCACCCTGCCGGAAGATCCGGACGACTACGTGCACCGCATCGGCCGTACCGGTCGGGCTGGCGCCAGCGGCACCTCGATCAGCTTCGCCGGCGAGGACGACGCCTTCGCCCTGCCGCCCATCGAGACCCTGCTGGGTCGCAAGATCTCCTGCGAAATGCCCCCGGCCGAATTGCTCAAGTCGGTCCCGCGGCAGCGCTGAGGCAGACGCGTTGGAACGCCACTCTAAGTGGCCTACCAACGCGACCGCTTGCTGAACCTCTCTTACCGTGGCCATGGCGGTCCGCCGATGCGGCCGCTCCTACACCTGTATCGCGCCTCTGTAGGAGCGGCCCATGGCCGCGATAAGTGTTAGCGCTGCGCACGCGCGGTGATTGCCAGCCGCTGGAAGCCACCTGTCGTAGGGTGGATGACGGCGTAGCCTCATCCACCGCCAGCCTTGAAGCAGCAGGTGGAAAACGCTTACGCGGCTTTCCACCCTACCCCATCACTCTTTCGTCCAACGCCCCGCGGCATCCTGGTCGCTGGCGCGACCCTCCACCCAGCGCGGGCCTTCGGCCGTATCTTCCTTCTTCCAGAAGGGTGCGCGGGTCTTGAGATAGTCCATCACGAAATTGCAGGCGTCGAAGGCGGCCTGGCGATGGGCGCTGGCGGTGCCGACGAAGACGATGGGCTCGCCCGGTTCCAGGCGACCGACGCGATGCAGGATATCGACCCCGAGCAGCGGCCAGCGCTGCTTCGCCTCTTCGACGATGCGCGCCAGGGCCTTTTCGGTCATGCCGGGAAAGTGTTCGAGGAACAGGCCGCCGACGTCGCGCCCGTCGTTGAAATCCCGCACGTACCCCACGAAACCCACCACGGCACCGATACCGGTGTTGGCGGCATGCAGGGCATTGAGTTCCTGGCCGGGATCGAAGGCCGCGGCCTGCACACGAATGGCCATGGCTAACCTCCGGTCACGGTGGGAAAGAAGGCGACCTCGTCGCCATCGCGCAGCGGCTCGGCCAGGCCACAGAGTTCTTCGTTGCGCGCGCACATCAGCCCCCGCTCACCCAGGGTCTCGGCCCAGCTGCCGCCGCGCTGGACCAGGTGCTCGCGCAGGTCACCAACGGTGGCCAGCTCAGGCGCCCAGGCCAGGCTGTCCTCGGCGCGGCCCAGCATTTCGCGATAGCGGGCGAAGAATTGCACGCGGATCATGCCGGTTGCTCCTCGGCGCGGAAATGACCGCTCTTGCCGCCACTCTTTTCCAGCAGGCGCACCGCCTCGATGGTCATGCCCCGATCGACCGCCTTGCACATGTCGTAAAGAGTCAGGGCCGCGACGCTGGCGGCGGTCAGGGCTTCCATTTCCACCCCGGTCTGGCCGGACAGCTTGCAGGTGGCGGTGATCCGCACCCCATCGGGCGCTTCGGCGGCCAGCCGGACCTTGACGCCGGTCAGCATCAGCGGATGGCAGAGCGGGATGAGGTCGGCGGTCTTCTTGGCCGCCTGGATGCCGGCGATACGGGCCACGGCGAAGACATCGCCCTTGGGATGGCCACCGCTCTGGATCAGATCGAGGGTTTCCGGACGCATGCGCACCCGGGCTTCGGCGGTGGCTTCACGGAAGGTCACCTGCTTGTCGGTGACATCGACCATGTTGGCACGGCCTTGGGAATCGAGATGGGTCAGCACGGCATGACTCCTGGAAAAGACCTGCCATTGTAGACCCGCGGTTGGGGATTTGATCCCCGCCCGTGGCCGGACGGGGATCGGGGGAGTTACAGGTGGGCCTCGGCGTATTCGGCGAGGACGGAACGGGGCACGCCCTGCAGGGTGATGTGCACCCCGTGGTTGAAGCCCTTGAAGCGCTCGGAAAGATAGGTGAGGCCCGAGCTGGTGGCCGAGAGGTAGGGCGTGTCGATCTGCGCCAGGTTACCCAGGCAGATCACCTTGGAGCCGCTGCCGGCACGTGTGATGATGGTCTTCATCTGGTGCGGGGTGAGGTTCTGGCATTCGTCGATGAGGATCAGACTCTGCTGGAAACTGCGGCCGCGGATGTAGTTCAGCGACTTGAACTGCAGCGGTACCTTGCTGAGGATGTAGTCCACGCTGCCGTGGGGGTTGTGGTCATCCATGTGCAGGGCTTCGAGGTTGTCGGTGATGGCGCCCAGCCAGGGCTCCATCTTCTCGGCCTCGGTCCCGGGTAGGAAGCCGATGTCCTCGTCCAGACCCTGGACACTGCGGGTGGCGATGATCCGCCGGTATCTCTTGGTGACCATGGTCTGTTCGATGGCCGCGGCCAGCGCCAGGATGGTCTTGCCGGAACCCGCCGCGCCGGTCAGGTTGACCAGGTGAATATCCGGCTCCAGCAGGGCGAACAGCGCCAGCGCCTGATAGATGTCACGTGGCTTGAGGCCCCAGGCTTCCTGGTGCATCAGCGGTTCCTGGTGCATGTCGAGCAGGATGACCTCGCCATCGCGCACCGCCTTGACCCAGCCGACGAAGCCCTGCTCGTCGAGCACGAAGTCGTTGACGTTGAAGGGCGGCATCTCGGCCGCCAGCTGTACCCGGTGCCAGACACGGCCCAGCTCCTGCCGGCTTTCCACCTTGCTTACGTTGTCCCAGAAGGACCCCGGCAGATTGTGATAACCCTGGGACAGCAGGGAGACGTCGTCGAGCAACTGGTCGGTCTGGTAGTCCTCGGCGGCGATGCCGCAGCCCCGCGCCTTGAGGCGCATGTTGATGTCCTTGGTCACCAGCACGACCCGCTCCTGGGGATGCTGGGTACGCAATTCGACGAGCTGGTTAATGATGCGGTTGTCGTTGATGTCGTCGGGCAGACAGGCCATGGGCCCGGCGCGACGCCCCATGAGGATGGACAGCCGCCCCTTGGCCTCGCCCTTGCCGCGGGGGATGGGTACGCCCCGTTCGACGTCCTCGGGCGAGGATTCGGCGAGGACGCTGTCGATCAGGCGGATCGCCTGCCGGCATTCGGCGGCAACGTTGTGCTTGCCGGTCTTGAGCTTGTCGAGTTCCTCCAGGACCGTCATGGGAATGGCGACGTGGTGCTCCTCGAAATTGAGCAGCGCGTTGGGGTCGTGGATCAGTACGTTGGTGTCGAGCACATAGAGGGTGGGCTGGGTGGGGCGGGAACGTCCGTGATCATCCATACTCGGTCACCTCGTAGAAACGCTTGACTCGCAAGCCTGTCGACGGAGCGCCAGACGACGCTCCGCTGCGAAAGGTGCCGTCGCTCCAGCAACGGGTTCACGGACCGGCCAACATGAGGGCACGGGACCCGAGAGATGCGACGGACACTTCGGTAATAACGCAAAAGGTCTGAGGCACAAAGGCTTTTTTTGGCGGTAAGCGGTTTTTTTCGCGGACCGGTATTTCCTGCTGCCTGGCCTGGCAACCTCGCCCCGGGAGCGTGGTCAATACCTATCGATCCCATCGGCAAGGTCCACTGGAGCCCAGCGGCGGAGGCTTCTAGAATGACGCCTCGCCAAGAGGAGCCAAGCCGATGCTGATGGTGATTTCACCCGCCAAGACGCTGGACTACAGCACGCCGCCGAGCACGTCCCGCCATACCCTGCCGCAATACCTGGAGCACTCCCGTGAGCTGATCGACGGACTCCGGCAGCTCGCGCCGGCGGAGGTCGCCGCGCTCATGGGGGTGTCCGACAAGATCGCCACCCTCAATGTCGCCCGCTTCGGCAGCTGGACCCCGGACTTCACACCGGAGAATGCCAAGCAGGCGCTACTGGCCTTCAAGGGCGACGTCTACACCGGCCTGGCCGCCGCAGACTTCCAGGAAGAGGATTTCGACTTCGCCCAGCGCCACCTGCGCATGCTTTCCGGACTCTATGGCCTGTTGCGGCCGCTGGACCTGATGCAACCCTATCGCCTGGAGATGGGCACCAAGTTCGCCAACGCACGCGGCAAGGACCTCTACGCCTTCTGGGGCGAGCGTATCAGCGACTGGCTCAAGGCGGATCTTGCGGCTCAGGGTGACGATGTCCTGCTGAATCTGGCCTCGAACGAGTATTTCAGTGCGGTACGCCGCGCGCGCCTGCAGGCCCGGGTCGTGGACGTGGAGTTTCGTGATCTCAAGAATGGCGACTACAAGATCATCAGCTTCTATGCCAAGAAGGCCCGCGGCCTCATGGCGCGGCACGTGATCAAGCAGCGCGTCACCGCGGTGGACGACCTGCGCGACTTCGACGACCAGGGTTATCGCTATTCGAGCGAGCGATCCGGCCCAGACAAGCTGGTATTCTTGCGAGATAAACCTCTTGAATAGCCAGATAATCGACGGATGGCAACGAAGGATGTCTGCTTTGCCTTCAAACTGGTTAAGCAGTCACAATGAGCAGGATGAGTCCGTGAAAGACTGTCATCTCCCTCCAATAAAAAAGGTTTCAGCCCCGTAGCGGAGACGTTTCAGGCGCGAAAAGTTGCCGGACATCTCAAAACCGCTGCCTTTCCGGAAAAAGGAAAATTCGCTGAGAACCACTTTCGTTTGATTCTGTCTTTGTCTGGTCCTTGCCCTGGGTCATGCTGGCCAAAGGCAATCAGTCCGCACGTTCAATTTGTACCGGTCGACCTGTCGGCCGGTTGATCTTTCGAAGCATGGACGCTTCGTCCCGACCTCAGGGACAGCGGCCACAAATCAGCAGACGCTGAAGGAGTAACGCCCATGATTCCCGTCATCCTGTCCGGTGGTAGCGGCTCGCGACTCTGGCCCCTCTCGCGCAAGCTCTACCCCAAGCAGTTCCTGGCACTGACCAGTGAACAGACCATGTTCCAGGAGACCATCAATCGCCTGGGCTGCGAGGGCAGCATCGATTGCCCCATCATCGTCTGCAACGCCGAACACCGTTACCTGGTGGAAGAGCAGCTCAAGGCCGTCGAGTGCAAGCCGCAGGCGCTGATCATGGAGCCCTTCGGTCGCAACACCGCGCCGGCCGTGGCCATCGCCGCCATGCAACTGGTCGCTGACGGCAAGGACGACCTGATGCTGGTGCTGCCCGCCGATCACGTGATCGAGGACGAAGCCGAATTCAAGGCCGCCCTGCAACAGGCCGCCGCCGCCGCCGAGCGTGGCGAGATGGTGCTGTTCGGTATTCCGGCCACCGCGCCCGAAACCGGCTATGGCTACATCAAGACCGGCTCCAACGACGGCCTGCCCCAGGGCGTGTCCCGCGTCGAGCGCTTCGTCGAGAAGCCCGATGCCGTCACCGCCACCGAATACGTGGCTTCCGGCGACTACTGCTGGAACAGCGGCATCTTCCTGTTCCGCGCCAGCCGTTTCCTGGAAGAGCTGAAGAAGCACGACACCGACATCTATGACACCTGCCTGCTGGCGCTGGAGCGCAGCAGCATCGACGGCATCAACATCAGCATCGATGCCGCCACCTTCGCCGTCTGCCCGGACAACTCCATCGACTACGCCGTGATGGAAAAGACCACCCGCGCCTGCGTGGTGCCCATGAGCGCCGGCTGGAACGACGTCGGTTCCTGGTCCGCGCTGTGGGACGTGCATGCCAAGGACAACAACGGCAACGTCATCAAGGGCGACGTCGTCCTGCATGACAGCCGCAACTGCCTGGTGCACGGCAACGGCAAGCTGGTGACCCTGGTCGGTCTGGACGACGTGGTCGTGGTGGAAACCAAGGACGCCGTCATGATCGCCCACAAGGACAAGGTCCAGGACGTCAAGAAGCTGGTCAACACCCTCGAGAAGCAGAACCGCAACGAGGTCAAGGCCCACCAGGAAGTCTTCCGTCCCTGGGGTTCCTACGACTCCATCGACATGGGCCAGCGTTTCCAGGTCAAGCGCATCACCGTCAAGCCGGGCGCCCAGCTGTCGCTGCAGATGCACCACCACCGTGCCGAGCACTGGATCGTGGTCTCGGGTACCGCCGAGGTCACCTGTGACGACAAGGTTTTCCTGCTGACCGAAAACCAGTCCACCTACCTGCCGATGACCTCCGTGCACCGCCTGGCCAACCCCGGCAAGGTACCGCTGGAGCTGATCGAAGTGCAGTCCGGTGGCTATCTGGGCGAGGACGACATCGTCCGCTTCGAAGACATCTATGGCCGCGTCGACACCCAGGCCCTGGAAGTCGCCAAGGCAGGCAAGGCGTCGACCCGCTAAGCCTCGCTGTACGGCAATGAACAGACACCGGCTCCGGCCGGTGTCTGCGTTTTCGGCAGCCGCTCGGCAAAACCGGTTAGGCTTGTCGTTTCCCCTTTCGCCATCGGATCCGCCGCATGACCGCTCCCACCCTGCTCCGCCTCGATCAACTGGACGAGGCCCTGGCCGCCTACGACGGCTTCATCCTCGACCTCTGGGGCGTGCTGATCGACGGCTACGAAACCTTTCCCGGCGCTCGCGCCTGGCTGGAGCGCCGCGCCGCCGAAGGCAAGCCGGTGTGGTTCCTCAGCAATGCCTCGCGTGATGCGGACGGCATGGTCGAAGAACTGGGCAAGCTGGGCGTGCCGCGCGAGCTCTTCGCCGGCATCACCACCTCGGGTCAGTTGGCCATCGATGCCTTTCAGCAGGACCCGACCTTCAGCGAAGGCGGCATCTACCTCTCCGGCCCTGGCACCGGCCAGGTCGGCTGGCCCGCGGAAATCCGCGCGCGCTTCGTCGAGGACATCGCGCAGGCAGCCATCATCCTGGGCGTCGGCAGCTTTCCGGAAGACGAACTGGAGGCGCGCTTCGCGCCCCTGGCCACGGCGCTGGACAAGCCCTTTCTCTGCGCCAATCCGGATCGCAACGTGGTGTCCGGGGGTCTACCCTTCTATGCAGCCGGCAAGCTGGCGGATCGCTTCGCCGCCCTGGGAGGCGCGGTCACCTGGTATGGCAAGCCCGATCCCTATGCCTTCCGCTGCGCAGCCGGGGAACTGGCCACCCGGGGCGCCCATCGCCTGCTGTTCGTGGGGGATTCCCTGGTGACCGACGTGCCCGGCGCGGTGGCGGCGGGCATCGACTGCCTCTGGCTGGCGGCCACCGGCATCCACCGCGAGGCCCTCGGTCTGGACTTCAACCAGGAGCCGACCCGCGAGGGACTCGAGCCGCTGCTCAGGCAACATCCCGAGCGGCCGCGCTTCGCCGCGGCCGGTCTAGCCTAATCCTTTCCCACACGCCGAGGTATCGATGAGCAAGAAGCACGTAGTGGTCTTCAACCGCCTGCCCGAACAGCTGGCGGAACGCCTGCGCGAACACTTCACCGTCGAAGTGATTCCCGCCAGCGCCAACATCGACCTGTTCGCCGCTTCCGCAGCTAAGGCCCAGGGCCTGATCGGCGCCAGTCGCAAGCTGGGCGAGAAGGAGCTGGAAATGGCCACGACCCTGGAAGCCATCGCCAGCGTCTCGGTCGGCTACGACAGCTATGACGTGGACTACCTCACCGAACGCGGCATCCTGCTCACCAATACCCCGGACGTGCTCACCGATACCACCGCCGACCTCGGCTTCACCCTGCTGGTCAGCGCCGCCCGGCGGGTGCCGGAGCTGGACGCCTTCGTCAAGGCCGGACACTGGCGCAAGGGTATCGGCGAAGAACACTTCGGCACGGACATCCATGGCCGTACGCTGGGCATCGTCGGCGCCGGTCGCATCGGCGCGGCCATCGCCAAGCGTGGCCACTTCGGCTTCGACATGCCGATCCTCTATACCGCCAACAGCGCCAAGCCCGAGCTGGAAGAGCAGATGGGCGCCCAGCGCCGCGAGCTGGACGAGTTGCTCAAGGAGGCCGACTTCGTCTGCCTGGTGGTGCCCCTGTCGGCCGCCACCGAAGGCCTCATCGGCGCCCGTGAACTGGGGCTGATGAAGTCCAGCGCCATCCTGATCAACCTGGCGCGCGGCCCGGTCATCGACGAGTCGGCGCTGATCGAGGCGCTGCGCCAGGGCCAGATCCGCGGCGTCGGCCTGGACGTCTATACCCGCGAGCCGCTGGAAGCCTCGCCGCTGTTCGAACTGCCCAACGTGGTCACCCTGCCGCACATCGGCTCGGCCACCCACGAGACCCGCTACGCCATGGCCGAACGCGCGGTGAACAACCTGATCGCGGCCCTCACCGGTGAGCGTCCGACCGACCTGGTCAATCCGGCGGCGCTGGATCGCCGCTAGGCGCTGATCGCCCACCGTCGACCCAGGTGGCGTGCCGTCCGGGCGCTTAAAGGCTATACTGCCGCGCCGCTCTCGGGTCGGCCGCCCTGGCCGGGTGGGCCTCTCTCAGTGTGTCAGGCCACCCCTCCGATCGGGCTCCTTCGCGGCCCGGTCCGTGCGACCCGAATTGCGCGCCCGTCTCGCCACCGCCCGTGTCCGAGACGCAAGAAACCGCCAAGAGGAGCGCGTACATGACCGTGATCAAGCAGGATGACCTGATCCAGAGCGTTGCCGACGCCCTGCAGTTCATCTCCTATTACCACCCCGTCGATTTCATCCAGGCCATGCACGAGGCCTATCTGCGCGAAGAATCCGCCGCCGCGCGCGATTCCATCGCCCAGATCCTGATCAACTCGCGGATGTGCGCCACCGGCCACCGGCCGATCTGCCAGGACACCGGCATCGTCACCGTCTTCGCCAAGGTCGGCATGGACGTGCGCTGGGACGGCGCCACCCTGAGCCTGGACGAGATGATCAACGAAGGCGTGCGTCGCGCCTACAACCTGCCGGAAAACGTCCTGCGCGCCTCGATCCTGGCCGACCCGGCCGGTGCCCGCAAGAACACCAAGGACAACACCCCGGCGGTGATCCACTACCAGATCGTCCCCGGCAACACCGTGGAGATCGACGTCGCGGCCAAGGGCGGCGGCTCCGAGAACAAGTCGAAGATGGCCATGCTCAACCCGTCCGACTCCATCGTCGACTGGGTGCTCAAGACCGTGCCGACCATGGGCGCCGGCTGGTGCCCGCCGGGCATGCTGGGCATCGGCATCGGCGGGACCGCCGAGAAGGCCGCAGTGCTGGCCAAGGAATCGCTGATGGACGAGATCGACATCCATGAGCTGAAGGCCCGCGGTCCGCAGAATCGCCTGGAAGAGCTGCGCCTGGAGATCTTCGACAAGGTCAACCAACTGGGCATCGGTGCCCAGGGCCTGGGCGGCCTGACCACGGTACTGGACGTCAAGATCAAGGACTACCCGACCCACGCCGCCTCCCTGCCGGTGTGCATGATCCCCAACTGCGCCGCCACCCGTCACGCCCACTTCGTGCTCGACGGCTCCGGCCCCGCCAGCCTGGAAGCCCCGCCGCTGGACGCCTATCCGGAAATCGTCTGGGAAGCCGGTCCGAGTGCCCGTCGGGTCAACCTGGACACCCTGACCCCGGAAGAGGTGCAGAGCTGGCAGCCGGGCGAGACCGTGCTGCTCAACGGCAAGATGCTGACCGGTCGCGATGCCGCCCACAAGCGCATGGTCGACATGCTCAACAAGGGCGAGCCGCTGCCGGTGGACCTCAAGGGCCGCTTCATCTACTACGTCGGCCCGGTCGATCCGGTGGGCGACGAGGTGGTCGGTCCGGCCGGTCCCACCACGGCGACCCGCATGGACAAGTTCACTCGCCAGATCCTCGACCAGACCGGTCTGCTGGGCATGATCGGCAAGTCCGAGCGCGGCCCCATCGCCATCGAGGCGATCAAGGACCACAAGGCCGTCTACCTGATGGCCGTCGGTGGCGCCGCCTACCTGGTGGCCCAGGCCATCAAGGGCGCCAAGGTGCTGGCCTTCCCGGAACTGGGGATGGAAGCCATCTATGAGTTCGAGGTGAAAGATATGCCGGTGACCGTGGCCGTGGACACCCGTGGCGAGTCGGTGCACATCACCGGTCCGCAGGTGTGGCAGAAGAAGATCGCCGACAGCCTAGCCGTCGAGATCTAAGCGCCCGTCGCGACAGAAAAGCCCAGCCTCAGTGCTGGGCTTTTTTCATTCAGTGACCGGACTCTAGTACCTGCCACTGCGCCGGCCAGTCACGGCGGATGAATACCTGACCATGGGTCCGCACCCGCCGTACCTCGTCCAGATCGACCTCGGCATGGAGCCAGTGGCTGAATTCAGGACAGAGGGCGTCGCTCTGGGCGATCACCCCGTCGGCCGGCATGCCCCGATCCGGCGGGACGAAGAGCCCGGCCCGGCCGACGTTCTCGTCCAGTGCGGGCGACCAGGGCGCCAACCCCACTGTCGGCGCCTGCAGCACCGCGAGCTGGTTTTCCAACGCTCGCGCCTGGACCCCCACCCGTACCCGGTGGAAGCCGGCGACGGTATCGGTACAGCTCGGCACCAGGATCAGATCCACTCCCGCCTCGGCCAGGTGCCGGGCCAGGAGCGGGAATTCACTGTCGTAGCAGATCAGGATGCCGAGGCGGCCCAAGGCCGTATCGAAGACGCGCAAGCCTTCGCGGCCGCCCACGATATTCCATTCCTCCCGCTCGAAGCGGGTCATCATCAGCTTATCCTGATGGCCCAGGCAGCCTTCGGGACCGAACAGCCAGGCCCGGTTGCGGTACCGACCATCGTCATCGAGCACGGGAAGCGAACCGGGTTGCAGATAGAGCTGCAGCCGGCGCGCCAGGCCCTCGCAGAGGTCGCGCCAGGCGGGCAGCAATGGCTGGATACCGGCGATGGAGCCGTGCAAATCGCTACGCTCGGCAGGCGGCAGTTGGCCGCTGAGCACCAGCCCGGCGTATTCGGGCAGCAGCAGGAGCTGGCTACCCTCGGCGGCGGCCTCCTCGCAGAGTTCGGTCAGGTGCGCGGCATAGGCGTCCCAGGTCTCCAGCAATTCGATGGCGTATTGGCAAGCGGCCAGGCGGATCATGGCAATTCCTTGAGCCAGAAGGTCATGAGTTTGGGCGACTCGGCGACCTCGTCGAGATCCTGCCACAGGTAGTGGGCGGTAAATTCCGGATGCTCGGCGAAGCCCTGGCTGTGCCAGAGGCCGTGCAAGGGTCGATAGCCCGGCGGACGGCGCGGATGGTCGTCCGGGCGTTGTACGGCGCAGAAGGCGCACCAGGTGAAACACCCCAGCTGTCGTGCCCGCGCCTCCCGCTCGGTGAAGAAGCGCCGTCCGAGCCCCCGCCCCCGGTAAGTCGGCAGCAACAGGGATTCACCAAAATAGTAGATTCGCTCCACCGGCCAACCGCCCGCGCGGAAGGGCTGCTGGAATTCCACGGTTTCGTCCGCCAGTGGCAGGGCGGTAGCCGCCCCCACCACCCGTCCGCCGTCGCGGACCAGCACGCAGAGGCTGTCCGGAGCGGCGGCATAGGTCTGCAGATAGCGCACCTCGTAATCCAGCGTACCGTCGTAGAGATAGGGGTATTCGCGAAAGACAGCGATGCGCAGCTTCGCCAGCTCGGGAATCAGCGGGGTGATGCCAGCGCCGTGGATGAGTTGGATGTCCATGGACTCTTCTGGTTAAGCAGGAGACGTGAATGGCTATGTCGGGATCGTCCAGGCACCCTACCATGCGCCGGCAATCGCATCTTTTCGCCAACGACAGGAGTTGCCATGACCACGACCGACCTCATCGATGCCTATTACGCCGCCTTCAACGCCGGTGACATGGATATCTTCCTGGAGCTGCTCACCGAGGATGTGGTCCATGACATCAATCAGGGGGAGCGCCAGGTAGGCAAGGCCGCCTTTGCCGCCTTCATGGCCCACATGAATCGCTGCTATCGCGAGCGGCTGACCGACCTAGTGGTGATGGCCGAGCCCAGTGGCCGGCGGGCGGCCGCCGAATTCATCATCCACGGTGAATACCTGGTCACCGATGAGGGTCTGCCCGAGGCCAGGGGTCAGACCTACGAGCTGCCGGTGGGCGCCTTCTTCGAGATCCGCGACGGCAAGGTGGCGCGGGTGACCAACTACTACAACCTGAACGACTGGATCGCCCAGGTCGGCGCCTGACGTCCGTCAGCCGGCGGGAGCACTGCCGACCGGCCGAGGTCGCATGCAGACCATCCCCGACCCCGGAGCCCCCATGCCCACTCTTCCCAGCGATTCCGTCTGCAGCCTGGCCCCCGTCTTCGCCGTCCAGCCCGATCAGCTCGAAGCCTTCAAGCGCCTGGGCGAGGCCATGCTGGAGCGCACCCGCAACGAACCCGGCTGCCTCTACTACGGCTTCTGTTATGACGGCACCACGGCGCGTTGCCGCGAAGGCTATCGCGATGCCCAGGCGCTGCTGGCGCACCTGGACAACGTCGGCGATCTGCTGGAGCAGGCCCAGGCCATCGCCACCCTGGAACGCTTCGAGGTATTCGGTGCGGCCGATCAGCTGGAGCAGCTGCGCGAGCCGCTGGCGGCCCTGAACGCCCGTTTCTTCGTCATGGCCGCAGGCTTCCGCCGCTAGCCCGGGGCGGCTGCTGCGGCGGCGCCAGGCGCGGCAGCAGCACCGCGAGGATGCGCTTGCGGGTCGGCACCACCAGCCGCTCCTGGAACAGCACGCAGAGCACCACCACCGCCAGCAGGAACAGCCAGTACCACTCGATGGAGTTGGTATAGGCCCCGGCGGCGGCGATGCAGACCTCGCGATCGCCACTGAGGCAGGCCTTCAGATTGCCGCCGATCAGCTGTTCCAGGGTCATGTAGATCCCCGACAGGGGCACGTGCAGGGCGAACATCGACAGCGACGCGCCGCCGAGTCGTGGCGACCAGTGGCGGATGCGTTCGCTGGCCGGCTCCTGCGCCAGGGCGGCCAGATAGACCAGGATCAGCTGCGACGGCAGGAACAGGCCGTTGTGGAACAGGAAGTACCAGAACTTGGGTCCATGGGTGAACAGCGCCGTGCCCAGGGCGAAACTCAGGATCAGGTAGCTCGCCAGCAGCAGCCGCTGCCGCTCCGACGGTGTCCAGCCCCGCGCGTGCTGGCGACGGAAGATGGCGTACAGCAGGATGCCGGCGAGAAACTCCGGCAGCCGGAACAGGGGCACTCGCTGCAGCAGGCCGGTAAAGGGCATGCCGTAGTTCTGGTGCAGGATCACCAGCAGCGGCGGAATCAGATAGAGCACCCAGACCAGCAGCAACAGCTGCCAGGGGCGCTCGCTGGTCATCAGCCGCGGGGCCAGCTTGGGAAAGGTCAGATAGAAGAAGAACAGCGCCGAGATCGACCAGAGCGGCGCGTTGAAGGTCAGGTAGTAGGGATTCCAGGCCTGCAGCATGAACAGCTGCAGCACGGCATTGAAGGCCAGCTCCGCGTTGCTCATGAAGTGCTGGAACAATTCGGGATGGGTCCGCGCCAGGGGCTCGTTGGTGTCGAACACCACGAAGCGGATGCTCGCCGTGGCGGCGCCCGGTGGAATCCCCAGACTGCCGATCCAGGTCACCACCGCCATCGCCAGCAACAGGGCGAAGATGTGGATCGGATAGAGGTTGGCAAAACGCTTGACCCAGAAACTGCGCGCCGGCTCGCGCAGGCTGCCGCGGCCGCAATAGACGTGGGCGAGCAGAAAGCCGGATAGCACGAAGAAGGTACTGGTGGCGAAGAAGCCCATGCTGGTGATCTCGTCCAGCAGGGGGATGGTCTTGCGCTCGGGATAGAAATGGATGGTGTGGTAGACGACCACATAGAAACCCATCAGGAACCTGAGCCACTCCAGACCGATGAAGCGGTGTTTATCTAAAGTCTGCACTAAGGCGTTACTCGTCTGGCCTCGTCCGCGGGACGATGGGTCCGGCCTACAGCGCCGGATCGGTTATGTTACCCGCACCTGACACCCGGGGCTGCTAACCGCGCCCCAGTACACCGATCACCAGGCGATCCAGCGAACCCCAGAGCCACTCGCGTGCGCGCCGCCACCAGGGCCGACTGCGCCAGAATTCCAGGGTGATCTCGCGACTCTGGGCGAAATCCTTGACGAAGCTGGCCGCCACCGCCTGACTCAGGCCGCGATCCACCGCCTCGACATTGGCCTCCAGGTTGAACCTCAGATTCCAGTGATCGAAATTGCAGGAGCCGACGCTGACCCAGTTGTCCACCAGGACCATCTTGGCGTGGATGAATCGCGGCTGGTATTCGTAGATGCGCACACCGGCGCGCAATAGGCTGCGGTAGTAGCGCTGCCCGGCGAAACGCACCGGTGGATTGTCGGTGTGCCGACCGGTGAGCAGCAGCCGCACGTCGGCGCCGCGACGCGCGGCCCGTCGCAAGGCCCAGCGCACGCGCCAGGTCGGGAGAAAATAGGGGGTAGCGAACCAGATACGCTCGCGGCCGCCCACCAGGGCGCGGATCAGCGCCTGCAGGATGTCGCGGTGCTGGCGGGCATCGGCGTAGGCGACCCGGCCCTGCCCTTCCTGGGCGGCAGGCGGCGGTGGCGGTCGCTCGCGACCCCGCCGCGGGCGTGGCTTCCAGGCGCGGCGGCGACCCACCGCTTCCCATTGCCGTTCGAACAGCGCCAGCCAGTCCTCCACCAGGGGTCCCTGGATGCGTACCATCACCTCGTGCCAGTTGCAGTCGCTCTTGGCCGGATCCCAGAAGTCATCGGTCGCGCCGCTGCCACCGACGAAGGCCTCCTCGCCGTCGATGATGAAGATCTTGCGATGGTCGCGGTGCAGGTTGTGCAAGCCGTGACCGAAGCGCACGGGGTTGAAGATGCGCAGCTCGGCGCCCGCCTCTTCCAGCTGGCGGCGCAAGCCGGCGTCCATGCGCAGGGTGCCGAAGCCATCGAACAGGCAACGCACCGCGACGCCGCGTCGGGCCGCTTCGGTCAGGGCCACGAGCAACTGCTCGGAGCAACTGCCGGCTTCCACCAGATAGAGTTCGACATCGATCCGGCGGCTGGCGCCAGCGATGGATTCGAGCATGGCCGGAAAGAACCGACTGCCGTCCACCAGCAATTCGAACCTGTTGTTTTCCCGCCATGGAAAGACGGCGCCCCGCATGCTTCCTACTCCGTGCCTGTGGCCATTGCATAAGAAGGCGCGGACGGGGGTTCGTTCAGTGGCAGGCGTGGTTTGGCTGGCCAGGGGAGCACCGCCGGCTCTGGCGCGGCGCCTGCTCGACGGCCTGCGCCGATGGACGGAGGGGCCTGCCCCTGGAACAGGCCGTCAGCGCGCCTAGAGCGTGGGCTCGGGGCGTCGGGCGGTCCAGTCCACCTGCTGGGGAAAGCGACCGGTCACCTCGGCGCTCAGCGGCCGGGAGACCAGGAAGCCCTGCATGATCTCGCAGCCGTGCTCGATCAGCCAGTCGCGCTGTTCCAGGGTCTCCACCCCTTCGGCGATGACCTCCAGATCCAGGTTGCGACCCAGTTCGAGGATGGTGCTGACGATGGCGGCGTCGCGGGAGGAATCCAGCATGTTGGCGATGAACAGCTGATCGATCTTGAGGGTGTCGAGTTCGAAGTGGCGCAGATAGGCCAGCGAGGAATAGCCGGTGCCGAAGTCGTCCACCGCGATGCGCACGCCGAGGGCGCGCAGTTGCGACAGCTGGGCGCGGGTGTAGTCGATGTCGTGCATCAGCGCCGACTCGGTCACCTCGATTTCCAGCTGCTCGGGTCGCAGCCCATGGGTCTCGATGATCTGGCGCAGGCTTTCCGCCAGTTGCGGCATGCCGAACTGCACCGGACTGAGGTTGATGCTCAGCAGCAATTCGTCGCCATAGATTTCCTGCAGGGACTGCAGCTTGGTCGCGCCTTCGCGGAAGATCCAGTCGCCGATGCGGTTGATCAGCCGGGTCTCTTCCAGCAGCGGGATGAAGACGCTCGGCGAGACCTTGCCGGCCACCGTGTGCTCCCAGCGCAGCAGCGCCTCGAAGCCGCGGAGACGGCCGTCGCGCAGATAGACCTGCGGCTGGTAGGCGAGCACGAAGTCCTTGTTGTCGATGGCGTTGCGCACGCTTTCTTCGAGCATCAACCGGGAACGGGCGCGGCCGTTCATGTCCGGCGAGAAGAAGCGGTATTGCTGGCGCCCGCCGCGCTTGGCCTCGTACATGGCGATGTCGGCGGATCTCAGCAGGCCGTCCACGGTATGGCCGCAGTCGGGATAGCTGGCGATGCCGATGCTGGCGCCCAGGCTGACTTCCATGCCGTCGATGCGATGCACCGTGGCCAGCAGCTCCAGCAGCTTCTCGGCCACGCGGGCAGCGTCCTCCGGATGCTCCAGGGAATCGAGCAGCGCGGTGAATTCGTCACCGCCCATGCGCGCCAGGATGTCGTAGGGCCGCATGCAGCTCTTGAGCTGCTCGGCGACGATGCACAGCACCCGATCCCCGGCTTCGTGACCGAGGGAATCGTTGATGCGCTTGAAGCCGTCGAGATCGATGTAGAGCACCGCCATGCGCTTGCCGTTGCGGCCGCTGCGCGCCAGCGCCGCTTCCAGCGTCTGGTTGAAGCCGCGGCGATTGAGCAGACCGGTCAGGGCATCGGTGACGGCCTGGGATTCCAGCTGGTCCTGCAGCTCGCGCATGCGCGACATGTCCAGGGCGATGATGACCATGGCCCGCTGCATGCGCGGCAGCGGCGCGCAGGACAGCGCCACCGGCAGGCTGTCGCCACGATTGGTGCGCAGGCGGGCATCGTGCAGGCGATAGGTCTCGCGGCGGTCGTAGTGCTCCATGAAGGGCGAGGTCTGCCAGTCGTCGAGACCGCTGCCGCCTTCGAGGAAGTCGAGGAAATTGGCGTGCACCAGGTCGCTGACGCTGCATCTCAGCATGCGGGCGATGGCGGCGTTGGCGAAGGTCACCCGCCCCTGTTCGTTGACGGTAAGGATGCCTTCGGCGGCATTGTCGAGCAGCGAATCGCTGAAGGACTTGGCCAGTTCCAGCTGCTGGGTGGCCTGCAGCAATTCGCGGCGATTGCGCTCGTGATCGAGCAGCGAGCGCACCTTGTGCCTGAGGATATTGGGATCGACCGGCTTGAGCAGATAGTCGACCGCGCCGGTGGCATAGCCCCGCAGGACCGATTCGTAGGAGTGGGCTTCGGCGGAGACGAAGATGATCGGGGTGAAGCGGGTGCGCAGGTTGCTGCGCATGATGCGCGCCACCTCGAAGCCGTCCATGATCGGCATCTGGACGTCGAGCAGCACCAGATCCACGGTTTCGTCCAGCAGGTATTGCAGGGCACGCTCACCCGAAGCGGCCGTGATCACCCGCCAGTTTCCGACCTCCAGTACCGCCTGCATGGCGAGCAGGTTCTCCAGGCGGTCGTCGACCACCAGCAACACCGGACCTTGCTCTGTCTGCGGCAACGGGCACTCCATCAAGCCTCTTCTCCCCGCGGCCTCTGCCGCCGTGCAGCAGCCATGCGCGGCTGGCTACCTCTTCCCGTCGTGACCGTTATGCGACGCGTCGCTCTCAACCCTACTAGGGTAGCAGCCGGACAGGGGTCTGCCGCCTGCCGATTGGCAGGCGGGACCCTTCGCGACGTCTATCAGAGCGCAAAATGAAAAAGCAGTTTCCGCCAGGCTGCCCGAAGGCGCGGAAACTGCCGGTCGCCGGCGACGAGCGGTCGCTACTGGGCGGGGGTGCCGGTGGCTCCGGGCAGGGGGCGCAGATTGACTTCGACGCGGCGATTCTGCGCGCGGCCATCGGCGGTGGCGTTGCTGGCGATGGGGGCATCGGGACCGGCGCCCCGGGTGCTCAGGCGCGCCGCGGGCACGCCCTGGGCAGTCAGGTAGCCGGCGACGTTCTGCGCCCGGCGCTGGGACAGCTCGACGTTGTGGGCACGACTGCCGGTGCTGTCGGTGTAGCCAACGATCTCGATGCTGTTCTGATCGAATTGCTTGAAGGAATTGGCCAGGTCGTTCAGCGGCTTGTAGAAGCTGTTGGCGATATCGGCCGAATCGGTGGCGAAGGTGATGTTGCCGGGCATGATCAGCTTGATGTCGTCGCCCTGGCGCTGCACCTCGACGCCGGTGTTTTCCATCTGCCGGCGCAACTCGGCTTCCTGGCGATCGGCGTAATAGCCGTAACCGGCGGCGGCCGCACCCACGGCGGCGGCGCCGATCAGCGCACCCTTGCCGCGGTGGTTGTGATCGATGGCGGCACCGGCGACGGCACCGGCCAGGGCACCCAGGCCGCCGTACTTGGCGGTCTTGGAGGTACCACCGCTGGCCTGACCCTGGTTTTCGTAGGGATTGGGAGATGCGCATCCGGCCAGGGTGGCCAGGGCCAGGCTGGCGAGAAGGATACGGGTGGGCAGCGCCATGTCTTTGCTCCTTGGAAATCCATTGCGGCGAATGGGGCCGCACCCGGCAATTCTAGCCGCGTGATCTGAATCGCAACTGAACGAAGCGGCGCTCGCGGACACTTATCGCGATAGTGAGCCTCTAAGTCCGCGATAGGCAGAATCGAAGATAGATAGCTTGCATATCGATTTTTCGCGATCTAAGGTTCGTTACAACCCAATATGACGATGCGACCGTGATGGACGAGATCCTCAAAGCCCTGGCCAATCCCCTGCGCCGCCAGATCCTCGGCTGGCTGCGCGATCCCCGGCAGTATTTCCCGCACCAGGAACACGACCTGGGTACGGGTGTCTGTGCCGGACAGATCGAAGCCCGTGCCGGACTCTCGCAGTCCACGGTCTCGGCGCACCTGGCGGTGTTGACCCGGGCTGGCCTGGTCACCACGCGGCGCATCGGCCAATGGGTGTTCTACCAACGCGACGAGGCCGCCATCCAGGCCTTTCTGCAACGTCTCGCCCGCGAACTCTAGTCTGCAAGGAATCCTGATGCCCGCTTCTCTCATCGTGCTGGCGCTGAGCGCTTTCGCCATCGGCACCACCGAATTCGTCATCATGGGGCTGCTGCCCAATGTCGCCGCCGATCTCGGCGTGTCCATTCCCAGCGCCGGCTGGCTGGTCACTGGCTATGCCCTGGGCGTGGCCGTCGGCGCGCCCTTCATGGCACTGGCCACCGCCCACTGGCCGCGCAAGCGCGCCCTGCTCGCCCTGATGGGCATCTTCATCGTCGGCAATCTGCTCTGCGCCGTGGCCAGCGGCTACAACATGCTGATGCTGGCGCGGGTGGTCACCGCCCTCTGCCATGGCGCCTTCTTCGGTATCGGCGCGGTCGTGGCGGCGAGCCTGGTCCCGGAAAATCGCCGCGCCTCGGCGGTGGCCCTGATGTTCACCGGCCTGACCCTGGCCAATGTGCTGGGCGTGCCCCTGGGTACCGCCCTCGGCCAGGCCGCCGGCTGGCGCTCGACCTTCTGGGCGGTGGTGGCGATCGGCGTGGTCGCCCTGATCGGTCTCTGGCGGGTGCTGCCGGCCGACCGCAACCAGCCGCGCGCCGACCTGCGCCGGGAATTGCTCGCCTTGCGCGGCCTGGGCTTCTGGCTGGCGCTGTCGATGACGGTGTTCTTCGCCGCCTCCATGTTCGCCCTCTTCACCTATGTGGCGCCGCTGCTGCAGGAGGTCACCGGCGTCTCGCCGCGTGGCGTCACCGGTACCCTGCTGCTGATCGGTCTGGGCCTGACCCTGGGCAACTTCATCGGCGGTCGCCTGGCCGACTGGCGCCTGGCCACCAGCCTGGTGGGCATCTTCGTCGCCCTGGCCCTGACCTCCGCCGCCCTGCGCTGGACCGGCCAGGCCTTCCTGCCCGCCGAGATCACCCTCTTCCTCTGGGCCGCGGCCGCCTTCGCCGCCGTGCCGGCCCTACAGATCAACGTGGTCACCTTCGGCAAGGACGCGCCGAATCTGGTCTCGACCCTCAACATCGGCGCCTTCAACGTGGGCAATGCCCTCGGCGCCTGGGTCGGTGGCCTGGTGATCGACCACGGCCTGGGTCTTACCGCGGTACCCCTCGCCGCCAGCGGGCTCGCCCTGCTGGCCCTTATCGCCACCCTGCTGACCGCCAGCCAGGCCCGCAAGAGCGGCCTGGCGATCGCCAGCTAATCAAGAGAGCTAGCCATGACTCAGCTGTTCGACCCGATCAAGATCGGCGCCCTGGAACTGCCCAACCGCGTCATCATGGCGCCCCTCACCCGCTGCCGTGCCGAACCGGGACGGGTCCCGGGCGACCTGATGGTCGAGTACTACGTGCAACGCGCATCCGCCGGCCTGATCATCACCGAGGCCACCTCGGTGGACCCCATGGGCGTGGGCTATCCCGACACCCCCGGCATCTGGTCCGACGAGCAGGTGGCCGGCTGGCAGCGCGTGACCACCGCCGTGCACAAGGCCGGTGGCCGCATCGTGCTGCAACTCTGGCACGTGGGCCGCATCTCCGATCCCAGCTACCTCGACGGCGAACTGCCGGTGGCACCGAGCGCCATCGCCGCCCAGGGCCACGTCAGCCTGCTGCGCCCCAAGCGTGACTATGTCACCCCGCGGGCGCTGGAAACCGCCGAGATCCCCGGCATCGTCGCCGCCTATCGGCATGGCGCCGAGAACGCCAAGCGCGCCGGCTTCGACGGCGTCGAGGTCCATGGGGCCAATGGCTATCTGCTCGACCAGTTCCTGCAGAGCGACACCAACCAGCGCACCGACAACTACGGCGGCTCCATCGAGAATCGCGCTCGGCTGCTGCTGGAAGTGACCGATGCCTGCATCGACGTCTGGGGCGCCGATCGCGTCGGCGTGCACCTGTCCACCCGTGGCGACATGCACACCATGGGCGACAACGACCCCGCCGCCACCTTTGGCCATGTCGCCCGCGAGCTGGGGCAGCGCCAGGTCGCCTTCATCTGCATCCGCGAAGCGGCCGGCAGCGACAGCCTCGGCCCGGACCTCAAGGCGGCCTTCGGTGGCGTCTACATCGCCAACGAGAAATTCGACAAGGCCAAGGCCAATGCCTGGCTGGACGAAGGCAAGGCCGATGCCGTGGCCTTTGGCGTGCCTTTCATCGCCAACCCGGACCTGCCGCAACGCCTGGAACAGGACGCCGCGCTGAACGAGCCGCACCCGGACACCTTCTACAGCAAGGGCCCGGTCGGCTACATCGACTATCCGCGGCTGTAGGTTTTTCCGTGGATAAAAAAGCCCGCCGGTTGGCGGGCTTTTTTTGTGCCGATATCGCGGCCATGGCGGTCCGCCGATGCGGCCGCTCCTACAGGTGTTCGGTGCCCCTGTAGGAGCGGTCGCTACGGCGCACCGGCATGGCCGCGATTGGATTACACCATTTGTCTCAAACGCCCCCAGGCCAGAACGCCCGGATCGCCGCCACGCCCTGGGCGCCGGCCTGCCAGGCGCTGTTGAGGTCGTCCTCGCCCAGCCCGCCCAGCAGATAGGCCGGCAGGTTGCAGTCGGCCAGCAGCTGCTGGGCCTTGACCCAGCCCAGGGTCGGGGCACCGGGATGGCTCGCGGTGGGCATCACTGGCGACAGGGTGACGAAGTCCACCCCCATCTGCTGGGCCAAGGCCAGTTCCTCGGCGTCATGGCAGGAAGCCGCCAGCAGCCGCTGCGCCGGAAAAGGCCGGCCATTGGGCGCATAGCGGCGCAACTGCTCGGCGGTCAGGTGCCAGCCAGCCGCGGGGAAATCGCCCAGCCACTCCAGCGGGCCCTTGAGCATCAACTGGGCGCGGCCGGTACAGAGGCCCTGGACATCGCCGGCCAGATCGCGGTACTGGGGATCGAAGTTGTCCGGCGTGCGCAGCTGGACCAGGCGGATGCCGCTGTCCAGCGCCCGGTGCAGGCCATTGAGCAATTCCGCGGTGGTCAGCTCGCCGGGGGTGATGAGGTAGCGCTCGGGCAGCCGCGCCGCCTGGACGATGGGCCGGTTGGCCGCCGGGAAGTCGTAGTCGGCCAGTTCGCGAGGCGAGACCCAGGCCAAGGGCTGGCCTTCGGCGCCATGGGCGTCACCGGTGAAGGCGTCCACCTGCCAGACATCCAGCAGCACCGCCTGGTCGGGATAGTCGTGGCGCACCTGCAGCAGCGGCCGCGCCCTTGTCACCTGGATGCCCAGTTCCTCGGCCAGTTCGCGGGCGAGGGCCACGGCCGGAGCCTCACCGGCCTCGACCTTGCCTCCGGGGAATTCCCAGAGACCACCCTGGTGCTTGTGCGCCGGGCGCTGGGCGATGAGGATCCGGCCCTGGGGGTCGCGGATCACCGCGGCGACGACATGCAGACGAGTCATGCGCTCTGCTCCTCGGTTTCGGCCTCCGCCAGCCAGCGCTGGAAGGCCGGCCAGGCGTAGATGGTTTCGACATAGGCGGCCGCCTCGGCCGACAGTTCCACCCCGTAGCTGCGGAAGCGACTGGCGACCGGGGCATAGAAGGCATCGGCGATGGTCGGCGTACCGAACAGATAGGGACCCTGCTGGCCGTAGCGTTCGCGGCATTCGCGCCACAGGCGCTGGATGCGCTGGATGTCTTCCACCGCCTCGGCGGTGGTCGACTTCAACCGCTGCCGGCGACGCAGATCCATGGGCAGTTCGCGGCGCAGGGCCAGGAAGCCGCTGTGCATCTCGGCGCACAGCGCCCGGGCATGGGCGCGGGCCAGGGTCTCGGCGGGCCACAGCCCGGCGTCGGGATAGGCCTCGGCGAGGTATTCGACGATGGCCAGGGAATCCCAGATGGTGCCCTCGGCCAGCTTGAGCACCGGCACCTTGCCGGTGGGCGACTGGGCCTTGAGCAAGGCGCGGCTGTTGGGCGCATAGAGCGGGATCGACACCTCTTCAAAGGCGGCGCCGCTGAGCTCCATGGCCAGCCAGGCCCGCAACGACCAGGAGGAGAAATTCTTGTTGCCGATCACGAGTTGCAGCTGGGACATGCGGGGATTCCTCGAAACGATGCGGCCCGCGAGGACCGCCGCAGGCGCCCGCCGGAGCGGACGCCAAGGCGTCGGGTAGCCGTCAGGTACGGTACTCGGCGTTGATCTTCACATAGTCGTGGGAGAGGTCGGTGGTCCAGATGGTCTCGCTGTGGCTGCCGCGACCCAGCTCGATGCGGATCTCGATCTCGGCCTGGGCCATGACCCGCGCGCCCTGCTCTTCCGTATAGGTGGCCGCGCGACCGCCCTGCTGGCAGATCTGCACGCCACCCAGGAAGACGTCGATCAGGCTGACGTCCAGCTGGGGCACGCCGGCCCGGCCGACGGCGGCGAGGATGCGCCCCCAGTTGGGATCGGAGGCGAACAGCGCGGTCTTGATCAGCGGCGAATGGGCCACGGCGTAGCCGACGTCCAGGCATTCCTGGGCATTGCCGCCACCATTGACCTGCACGGTGACGAACTTGGTGGCACCCTCGCCGTCACGCACGATGGCCTGGGCCAGTTCGGCGAACACCGCGAACACCGCCTCGCGCAGCTGCTCGAAGGCCGCGCCGCTGGGCTGGGTGATCTCCGCCATGGCCGCCTGACCGGTGGCCACCAGCATGCAGCAGTCGTTGGTGGAGGTGTCGCCGTCGATGGTGATGCGGTTGAAGGAGCGATTGGCGGCGTCGGCCAGCAGATCCTGCAAGAGACCGCGCGCGACCTTGGCGTCGGTGGCCACGTAGCCGAGCATGGTCGCCATGTTCGGCTTGATCATGCCGGCGCCCTTGCTGATGCCGGTCACGGTGACGGTGGTGCCGTCCACCTGGAACTGGCGGCTGGCGCCCTTGGGCAGGGTATCGGTGGTCATGATGCCGGTGGCGGCGGCGGCCCAGTTGTCCTCGGCCAGGTCGGCCAGGGCGGCCGGCAGCGCGGCTTCGATCTTTTCCACCGGCAGCGGTTCGCCGATCACGCCGGTGGAGAACGGCAGTACCGCCTCTTCGCCGACGCTGGCCAGGGTGGCCAGGGTCTTGGTGGTGCGTTCGGCCGCGGCCAGGCCGGGCTGTCCGGTGCCGGCGTTGGCATTGCCGGTGTTGGTCAACAGGTAACGCACGGGGCCGGCGAAGCGCTGACGGGCAATGATCACCGGGGCCGCGCAGAAGGCGTTCAGGGTAAAGACCCCGGCCACGCTGGAGCCTTCGGCACAGCGCATCACCACCACATCCTTGCGCCCGGGGCGCTTGATGCCGGCGGAGGCGATACCGAGTTCGAAACCGGGAACCGGGTGCAGCGTGGAGAGCGGACCGAGACCGACAGCCATGGGAAAACTCCAGTGAAAGAAAAGGAAACGCCGCGAGCGGAAAACCGGTCGCGGCGTGGAAAGCAGCCTTCCAGCGCCCGCCTCGCCCAGCCGGGGCAAGGGGCGCAAACAGCCTAGCGAGTGGAGTTTACAACCTGTCGGCGGCTATGCCGACAGGTTGCCGTCGCCTCGACTGCCTGGGCAGGCCCTCAATCGAGCTTGCCGTGGCACTGCTTGTACTTCTTGCCGGAACCACAGGGGCACGGCTCGTTGCGACCGATCTTCTGGTCATTGCGCTGGGGCTGCAGGGGCACCACGGTGTCTTCGCCCTGCTCGTCCTCGAGCACCTCGGGGTCGACCAGCGACGGCGCCTCGGCATGCTGGAACTGCATGCGCTCGGCCATGGCCTCGGCCTCGCGGCGCATGCGCTCCTCTTCCTCGGCCGGATCCTCGCGACGCACCTGGACATGGGACAGGACGCGGATGGTGTCGCGCTTGATGCTGTCCAGCAGCTCCTGGAACAGGGTGAAGGACTCGCGCTTGTATTCCTGCTTGGGGTTCTTCTGGGCGTAGCCGCGCAGATGGATACCGTGGCGCAGGTGGTCCATGGTGGTGAGGTGGTCCTTCCAGAGGTCGTCGACCACCCGCAGCAGCATCTGCTTCTCGAAGTTGCGCAGGGCCTCACGACCGGCGAGGTCTTCCTTTTCCATGTAGGCGGCTTCGAGCTGCTCGAGGATCTTCACCCGCAGGGTGTCCTCGTACAGCTTGTCGTCTTCGTCCAGCCACTGGCCGATGGGCAGTTGCAGACCGAAGACGCTGTACAGCTCGGCTTCCAGGCCGGGGATGTCCCACTGCTCGGGCAGCGATTGCGGCGGGATGTGCTCGTTGATCACCTGGGTCAGGGTTTCCTCGCGGAAGCCCTTGATGGTGTCGCCGACGTCTTCGTTGGCCAGCAGGGTGTCGCGCATGTGATAGATCACCTTGCGCTGCTCGTTGGCCACGTCATCGTATTCCAGCAACTGCTTGCGGATGTCGAAGTTGCGGCCTTCGACCTTGCGCTGCGCCTTTTCGATGGCGTTGGTGACCATGCGGTGCTCGATGGCCTCGCCGCCCTGCATGCCCAGGGCCTTCATGAAGTTCTTCACCCGGTCGGAGGCGAAGATGCGCATCAGGCTGTCTTCCAGCGACAGGTAGAAGCGGCTGGAACCCGGGTCGCCCTGGCGCCCGGCACGGCCGCGCAGCTGGTTGTCGATCCGGCGGGATTCGTGGCGCTCGGAGGCGATCACGTGCAGGCCGCCGGCGTCGATGACCTGCTTGTGGCGCGCCTGCCAGGCGGCCTTGATCGCGGCGATCTGCTCCTCGGAAGGATTCTCCAGGGCCGCGACTTCCACTTCCCAGTTGCCGCCGAGCAGGATGTCGGTACCGCGACCGGCCATGTTGGTGGCGATGGTCACGGCGCCCGGACGCCCGGCCTGGGCGATGATCTCGGCTTCGCGTTCGTGGTACTTGGCGTTGAGCACCTTGTGCTCGATGCCGGCCTGGGTCAGCAGCTGGTCGACGTACTCGGAGCTCTCGATGGAGGCGGTACCCACCAGCACCGGGCGGCCTTCGGCCTGGCACTGCTTCACGTCCTCGATGATGGCCTGGTACTTCTCGGCCTGGGTCAGGTAGACCAGGTCGTTGAAGTCCTTACGGGCGATCTCGCGGTGGGTCGGGATGACCAGCACGTCGAGGTTGTAGATCTGGCGGAATTCGAAGGCCTCGGTGTCGGCGGTGCCGGTCATGCCACCGAGCTTGTTGTAGAGGCGGAAGTAGTTCTGGAAGGTGGTCGAGGCCAGGGTCTGGCTCTCGGGCTGGATCGGCAGTCCTTCCTTGGCCTCGATGGCCTGGTGCAGGCCTTCGGAAAGGCGGCGACCCGGCATGGTCCGGCCGGTGTGCTCGTCGATCAGCAGCACCTGGTCCTGCTGGACGATGTACTCGACGTTGCGATGGAACAGGGTGTGGGCGCGCAGACCGGCGAACACGTGGGTCAGCAGGCCCAGGTTGTGCGCCGAGTAGAGGCTCTCGCCCTCGGCCAGCAGCCCGGCCTCGGTGAGCATCTCCTCAATGTACTGGTGACCCAGCTCGGTGATCTCCACCTGGCGGGTCTTTTCATCGATGGTGTAGTGGCCGACCTGGGTCGGATTGCCTTCCTCTTCCTCGATGTGCTGCTGCAGACGCGGGATCAGCTGGTTGATCTTCTGATAGAGCTCGGAGCTGTCTTCGGCCTGGCCGGAGATGATCAGTGGGGTCCGGGCTTCGTCGATGAGGATGGAGTCCACCTCGTCGACCACCGCGAAGTTCAGCTCGCGCTGGTACTTCTCGGCCATGCTGAAGGCCATGTTGTCGCGCAGGTAGTCGAAGCCGAATTCGTTGTTGGTGCCGTAGGTGATGTCCGAGGCGTAGGCGGCGCGTTTCTCTTCCGGCGGCTGGAACGGCAGGATGATGCCCACCGACAGGCCGAGGAATTCGTACAGCGGCCGCATCCAGTTGGCGTCGCGGCGGGCCAGGTAGTCGTTCACCGTGACCACGTGGACGCCCTTGCCGGACAGCGCATTGAGGTAGACCGGCAGGGTACCCACCAGGGTCTTGCCCTCACCGGTGCGCATCTCGGCGATCTTGCCTTCGTGCAGCGCCGCGCCACCGATCAGCTGGACGTCGAAATGGCGCATGCCCATGACGCGCTTGCCGGCCTCGCGGACCACGGCGAAGGCTTCCGGCATCAGGGCATCGAGGGACTCGCCCCTGGCCACGCGCTGCTTGAATTCCTCGGTCTTGGCGCGCAGTTGCTCGTCGCTCAAGGAGGCAATCTGGGATTCCAACGCATTGGTGGCCACCACGACCTTGCCTAGGCGTTTGACATCTCGTTCGTTCTTGCTTCCAAAGAATTTCTTCAACAAAGGCGCAAACATATCGACTGGAATTCTTCCGCTGGAATGAGGGGAGCGAAACGGGCGGCAAGGCCTCTGCAGAGCCTGGCCAGACGCCTGGGCGCGGGGGTTGAGACCCGCGGTGTCCCGCGATGGTAATCGGGCATTCTACTCGGAAATGCCGATGAGGAAAGAACGACGGGCCCCCAGCCGCCAGGACGCCAGAGCGATCTGTTACCATCGGCGTCTTCTCTTCGCCCATCGCGAGTCCTGCGCATGGCCTTTCGCCCTCTCTCCGCCGTCGCTCCCGCTGCCCTGCTGCGCCAGGCCAAACCGCTCAAGTCGCTGTTTCGCGAAGCCGAGCGACTGGGGCGCCTGCAACAGTTGCTGGAAGAACAGCTGCAACCGGCTGCCCGCCCCCACTGCCGGGTGGCCAGCTGGCGCGAGGGCACCCTGCTGCTGGTGGTCAACGATGCCCACTGGGCGACGCGGCTGCGCTATCAGCAGCGCCGCCTGCTCAGACTGCTGCAGCAGGCGCCGGAATTCGCCGGCCTGATGCGCCTGCAATTCAAGATGCAGCCGAGTCCCGGCGTCGCCACCCGGGTCCGACCGGTGCGCCAGGTCAGTCAGGTGGGCGCCGACAGCCTGCGCGACGTGGCCGCCGGCATCCGCGACCCCAAGCTCAAGGCGGCCCTGGAACGCCTGGCCAGTCGCGCCGCGCCCAAGGCGCCTGCCGCGGACGACAACGCCTAGGGCCAGCCCACCAACAGCCGTCCAGCGATGCCGGCCAGACTGCCCATGACGACCAGGGCGATACGCCGCGCCCAGCGGCGCGCGCGTGTCTCCCGGTGCGGCAACAGGTGATCGATCAGCAAGGCGCCCAGCAGGATCAGGCCACCGGTGGCCAGGGCTTGCCATAGCAGGAGCATGCAGAGCGTCCTCGGTGAGGGATATTTCGTTCGGTGGCGCTACGCCTCGTCCGGCGTCATCGACCGGGTTGCCGCCACCCCATTGGCGCCGACACCGCGCTCAGGCATGGCCGGACACCCGGATCGCTGCAGCCCGTATCGAAGGCGCCTTGGGATTCTGCGCCCCGCGGCGCTATCCGTCCTGATTTTGTTGCTAACGATCCAGCCCGTCTCAGGTGCGTGCCACCGCCCGCTCGAAGGCGGCGCGGATGCGCTCCTCCGGCAGGTCCATGCCGATCAGCACCACGCGACTCTCGCGCTCCTCGTCGGCCAGCCAGTCACGCTCCCAGTCGGCGGCATAGATCTGCTGCACGCCTTGGAACAGCAGGCGGCGCTCCTCGCCGGCGATATTGAGCAGCCCCTTGTAGCGCAGCAGGTCGCAGCCGAGGGTGTCGAGCAGCATCTCCATGACCTTGCCGATCTTGTCCTGATCGTAGGGGCGCGACTCGCGGATGGCGATGGACTGGATGCGCTCGGTGAGGCTGACGGCTTCCGACACCGGGCGCAGCGGGCGAAACAGCGTGGGCGGCGCCAGGTCTTCGTCGTGCAGGTTGAAACCGCGGATGTCCAGCAATTCGGCCAGCTCGATGCGGCCATGATCGACATGGCGGATGGGCGCACGGCGATTGATGCGCTGCAGGCGATTCTCCAGCGCCTCGACGGCGGCCGGCTCGGCCATATCGAGCTTGGTCAGTAGCAGGCGATCGGCGAAACCGATCTGCGCCTGCAGCAGCGGATCGCTCAGTTGCTCGCTGGCGTGGACGGCGTCCACCAGGGTCAGTACCCCGTCGAGCAGATAGCGCTCGCGCAGCAGGTCGTCGGTAAAGAAGGTCTGGGCCACCGGACCGGGATCGGCGAGACCGGTGCATTCCACCACCAGGCGCTCGAAATCCAGTTCGCCGCTGTCCAGCCGCTCCAGCAGCACGGTCAGGGCATAGGCCAGGTCCTTGCTGCCGGTGCAGCAGACGCAGCCGTTGGCGACCTTCATCAGTTGTACGGCGCCAGCGTCTTCCAGCAATTCGCCGTCGACGTCGAGGGCGCTGAATTCGTTTTCGATCACGGCGATCCTGAGGCCGTGCTCGGCCTGCAGGATGTGCTTGAGCAAGGTGGTCTTGCCGGCGCCGAGAAAGCCGGTCAGGACGGTGACGGGGATGGGTTCGTGCATGGCAACTCCAGACAGAAAGAGGCCGGGCTCGAGGCCCGGCCTGGAGGAGACCCTGGGTCAGCAGCAGCGTATGGCGCCGGACTTGCCGCCACCGTAACGCGCTTCCTGGCGCTCGCGGAAGAAGGCTTCGTAGCTCATCACCGGCTGGTCCGGGTGCTTGCCGCGCATGTGCTCGACATAGGTGTCGTAGTCGGGCATGCCCACCAGCATCTTGGCGGCCTGCCCCAGATACTTACCCATGCGACCCAGGTCATTGAACATAGGGATTCTCCTTTAAACGCCCGCGGCCGGCTGGAACGGGGTCTCGCGATCGCTGCGCTCGGGCTTGGCCAGGGCGGCGCGACCGACCTTGATGGAAAAGAACAGGATGCTCATCACCACCACCAGGAACAGCACCGAGAGGGTGGCGTTGGTGTAGGCGTTGAAGACGATGTGCTGCATCTGCTCCATGCTCTTGGCCGGGGCGATCACCTGGCCCTGGGCCATGGCAGTGCTGTACTTCTTGGCCAGGGCCAGGAAGCCGACCGCCGGATTGGAATCGAACAGCTTGATCAGGCTGGCGGTGGTGGTGCAGATCAGCAGCCACACCGCCGGCACCAGGGTCACCCAGACATAGCGCTGGCGCTTCATCTTGATCAGCACCACCGAGCCCAGCATCAGGGCGATACCGGCGAGCATCTGGTTGGAGATGCCGAACAACGGCCAGAGGGTGTTGATGCCGCCCAGCGGATCGACCACGCCCTGGTACAGCAGCCAGCCCCAGAGGGCGACGCAACCGGCGGTGCCGATGACGTTGGCGGTCCAGGAGTCGGTGCGCTTCAGCGCCGGTACGAAGCTGCCCAGCAGGTCCTGCAGCATGAAGCGTCCGGCGCGGGTGCCGGCGTCCACCGCGGTGAGGATGAACAGCGCCTCGAACAGGATGGCGAAGTGGTACCAGAAGGCCATGGTGTTCTCGCCCGGCAGCACGTTGTGCATGATCTGGGCGATGCCCACCGCCAGGGTCGGCGCACCACCGGCACGGGCCAGGATGGTGTGCTCGCCGATCTCGGCGGCGGTGGCCTGCAGCATCTCGGGCGTCACCACGAAGCCCCAGGTGCTGATCTTGGCGGCCACCGACACCACGTCGGCGCCGACCACGGCGGCCGGGCTGTTCATGGCGAAGTAGACGCCCGGCTCGATCACCGAGGCGGCGACCATGGCCATGATGGCGACAAAGGACTCCATCAGCATGGCGCCGTAGCCGATGTAGCGGGCATGGGTTTCCTTGGCGATCAGCTTGGGGGTGGTGCCCGAGCTGATCAGGGCATGGAAGCCGGACACCGCGCCGCAGGCGATGGTGATGAACAGGAAGGGGAACAGGGTACCCTTCCACACCGGACCGGTGCCGTCGACGAACTGGGTCAGGGCCGGCATCTTCAGCATCGGCATGGTCACCAGGATGCCGATGGCCAGGGCGATGATGGTGCCGATCTTGAGGAAGGTGGACAGGTAGTCACGCGGGGCCAGCACCAGCCAGACCGGCAGCACGGCGGCGACGAAGCCGTAGCCGATCAGCATCCAGGTGATCTGCACGCCGGTGAAGGTGAAGGCCGGGCCCCAGACCGGATCGGCGGCGACCAGGCCACCCACCCAGATGGAGGCCAGCAGCAGCACCACGCCGATCAGCGAGATCTCGCCGATGCGCCCGGGGCGGATGTATCTCATGTAGACGCCCATGAACATGGCGATCGGCAGGGTGGCGATCACGGTGAACATGCCCCAGGGACTCTCGGCCAGGGCCTTGACCACGATCAGCGCCAGCACCGCGAGGATGATGATCATGATCAGGAAGCAGCCGAACAGGGCGATGGTGCCGGGGATGCGCCCCATTTCCTCGCGCACCATGTCGCCCAGGGAGCGGCCGTTGCGGCGGGTGGAGAGGAACAGGATCATGAAGTCCTGCACCGCGCCGGCAAAGACCACCCCGGCGATCAGCCAGAGGGTGCCGGGCAGATAGCCCATCTGGGCGGCGAGCACCGGGCCTACCAGCGGACCGGCGCCGGCGATGGCGGCGAAGTGGTGGCCGAAGAGGATGTGCTTGTTGGTGGGGACGTAGTCCAGGCCGTCGTTGTTGAGCACGGCGGGCGTGGCTCTTTTGGCGTCCAGGCCCATCACCTTGGTGGCGATGAACAGGCTGTAGTAGCGGTAGGCAACGAGGTAGATCGCCACGGCGGCGACCACGATCCAGAGGGCGTTGATCGCTTCGCCTCGACTCAGCGCCACGGTACCCAGCGCGAAGGCGCCCAGTACGGCAACGGCGAACCAGGCAAGATGGCTGGCCATTCGGGTCATGCTTGTTCTCCTGCCGCGCACCGGTGGCCGCGGCGATACTTGTTATTGTGAGAGCCCACAGCGGAGCCATATTACTATCGGCGGCTCGACGCGACAGCGAAATTCGCAGAACTACCCAAGGCCCGCTACGTAGTTCTACGTAGCCGCCAGCCCGGACAGGTGCCGATGCAGCTCAAATACAAGATGGTCGCCCTCGGACTGCTGCCGCTGCTGCTGGCGGTGGCCGCGGTCTGCCTGGTGGTCCTGGAACAGAGCCAGCGCCTGGGCGAGCAGCAGGCACGGCTGCTCGAACACAGCATCCTCGGCAGCAAGAAGACCGAGTTGCGCAACTATGTGGAGATGGGCGTCAGTGCCATCCAGCCGCTGTACGGTAGCGGTCGCGACGACGAGGAGACCAAGGCCAGGGTACTGGCGCTGCTGGCCAGCCTGAATTTTGGCAGCGACGGCTACTTCTTCGTCTACGACCAGCATGGCCGCAATCTCATGCACCCGCGCCAGCCCGAGCTGGTCGGCCAGGATCTCTGGCAACTCACCGACGGCAACGGCCTGCTGGTGATCCAGGCGCTGCTGCGCAGTGCCAGCCAGGGCGACGGCTTCCAGCGCTATGGCTGGCAGAAGCCCTCCAGCGGCCAGATGGCGGAAAAGCTCGCCTACGTGACCCAGCTGCAGCGCTGGGGCTGGGTGCTGGGCACCGGCCTCTATCTGGACGACGTGGACGCCGCCCTCGCCCAGGTGCGCCACGACGTGGCCGCTGGCATCCGCACCACCCTGCTGGCCAGCGCCGGGGTGGCCCTGGTGGCGGTGCTGCTGGTGTTCGCCGGCGGCCTGACGCTCAATGTCAGCGAGCACCGCCTGGCCGATCGCAAGCTCAAGCAGCTGACCCAGAGACTCATCACCTCCCAGGAAGAGGAAAGATCGCGGCTGTCGCGGGAATTGCACGACGGCATCAGCCAGCTGCTGGTGTCCATCAAGTTCCAGTTCGAACTGGCCAGCCGCGAACTGGGGACCGGCAAGCCCAGCGCCGGCGAGACCCTGCGCGAAGGCACCCAGCGCCTGGCCGCCGCCATCGGCGAGATCCGCCGCATTTCCCACGACCTGCACCCTTCGCTGCTGGATACCCTCGGCCTGCCCGCAGCGCTCGGCCAGCTGGTGGAGGAATTCCGCCAGCGCAGCGGCCTGGACGTGGACTATCGGCAGACCCTGGACGACAGCACCGCCGGCGGCGACATGGACGTCGCCCTGTTCCGCATCGTCCAGGAGGCCCTGACCAACATCGAGCGCCACGCGGCGGCGCGCAAGGTCGTCATCGACCTGCAGCGCCGCGGGCGCTGGATCTGCCTGACCGTGCACGACGACGGTCGGGGCTTCGATACCGGCCAGGTGGAACATCTCAGCGGCGGCATCGGCCTGCGCAACATCCGCGAGCGGGTGGAGCTGTTCGGCGGTCGCTGCGCCATCCAGTCCGGCCCCGGCGGCACGACCCTGGACGTGGTTCTGCTACGCTCGGACCTCCCGGCCGACGAGGAAAGCCCGACATGACGCCCATCCGCATCCTCCTGGTCGACGACCATGCCCTGGTCCGCGCCGGGGTGCGGGCGCTGCTGGGCACCATCGAGCGCTTCGTCGTGGTCGGCGAGGCCGGCAGTGGTGCGGAAGCCCTCGACCTGCTGGCGCGGCTCGATCCGGACATCCTGCTGGTGGACATCGGCCTCAAGGACATCAATGGCCTGGAGCTGACCGCCCTGATCGCCGAACGTGCCCCGCGCGCCCGGGTGCTGATCCTGAGCATGTACGACAATCGCGAATACGTGAGCACCTCGTTGCGGGTCGGCGCGGCCGGCTATGTGCTCAAGGATGCGCCGTCCGAGGAGATCATCGCCGCGGTGGAAGCCCTGGCGGTCGGCGGGCGCTTCTACAGCAGCGCCATCGCCGCCCGCCTGGGCGAAGGGGGCACCAGTGACGGCGACCTCACCCCGCGGGAGCGCCAGGTGCTGCTGCTCATGGCCCAGGGCCTCAACAACAAGACCATGGCCCAGCAGCTGGGGCTCAGCGTGCGCACGGTGGAAACCCACCGTCTGAGCATCCGCCGCAAGCTGGACATCCAAAAGCCGGCCGATCTGGTCCGCCATGCGCGCGAGTACGGCTGGCGCCCGGAGGGCACCTCCAACGTCTGACGAATTGGGCCGCTGCTCGCCCCCTGGCGACCAATGAGCCCTCTCGTCCTGGCCCCACCGGCCGACGCCGGCTACCCTGCCAGGCGCAGTCGATACGGGACGGCCACGGTCGTCTACAGTGATCAGGAAACCTCAGGAAGCCCTTCCATGAACGACACCAACGAGCGTCGCCGCTTTACCCGCTTCACCTTCGATGCCCCTGCCCAGTTGCACCAGGGTGAGCGCCAGTGGGCAGCGCCCGTGGACGACATCTCGCTCAAGGGCGTGCTGCTGGCGCGGCCTGCCGAGTGGTCGGCCCAGCCGAGCGCGACCTATCAGCTGCGCATCCTGCTGAACGACGAGGCCCAGGTGAGCATGGACGTGGAGCTGGTTCGGGAAACCGCGGAGCAGCTGGCCTTCGCCTGCCGCCAGATCGATCTGGATTCCATCAGCCACCTGCGCCGCCTGGTGGAGCTGAACCTGGGCGACGAAACCCTGCTGGAACGCGAGTTGGCGGCGCTGGGTACGCCCTAGGTCTTGGGGTCGACGGTACTGGCTAGCGCTTTATCGTCTGTGCCGACTGCGGCTTATCGCGGTCAATGGTGCTCCTACAGGTGTAGGCAGACAGCTGATCGCGATCCTGAAGCCGATGGAGATGAACACCTGCACGGATAGCCCCCTCTCCCCTCGGGAGAGGGTTGGGGTGAGGGTGTCCCTCGCCGCGAAGGCCCAGTGGAAAAGGCTGCGCCGTTTCCACGTTACTGCTCTGCTTGATCTCTATCGCGGCCATGCCGGTGCGACTTAGCGATCGCTCCTACAGGTACACGGAAAGCGCTGCAGGAGTGGCCCGTGGCCGCGATAGAACAGCCAGGTCACCTCTGCCTACCACCTGAGCGAGGGCGCCTGTCCGAAGCGAAGGGCGAAGTCTTCCGTAGGACCGGGCCTAGAACTCCAGGTGCAGACCCACCACCAGGCGGGCGTCGTGGGTGTCTTCGCCCTCTTCCCGCGCCATGGCGGCGGTGTTGCCGTGGGTGGCGTTCCAGGACACCCCGACATAGGGCGCGACCTCCGGGGTCACCTGGTATCTCAGGCGCAGCCCGGCTTCGCTTTCGGCGAAACCGGCGCCCTGGCCGCGGGACTCGTCGTTGCGACCGTAGAAATTGAGTTCGGTATGGGGCTGGAGAATCAGCCGCTGGGTAAGGGCCCAGTCGTATTCGGCTTCAAGGCGCAGGGCGGTCTGATTGTTTTCGCCGAAGAAGGCGGTGATCTCGATGTCGAGATCCTCGGGATCGTGTTCCTGGATGCCCAGGGCGGCCCAGGTCTGCGGCGAGCCGGGTTTGAAATCCTGGCGGATGCCGGCCACGCTGCCCCAGCCCTTGGCCAGGGCGTGCCCCCAGAGCGCCTGCACCTCGGCCTGCTCGGTGTGGCCGTTGGTGCGCTCGCCCTGGCTGCGAAAATCCAGGCGATTGGCGCCGCCGCCCAGGGCCCAGCCTTCCAGATCCCAGTTGAAGACGCTGCCTTCGTCGGCATGCTGCCACTCCAGCTGATCCACCTCCAGACTGGCCGGCGCGGAGCTGCTGGGATCGGCGGCCTGGACCAGGGCACTGGTAGCGAAGCCGGCAAGGAATACGGAAAGCGGGAGCAGACGAGACATGGCGGGTATCCAGGGTCATGGAAGCGCCTGATAGACCACCCTGCCCCGCCGAGAGTTTTAAAAAATATTACAAAAGCCGCCAAGGGCTATTCGAACAGGGCATCCAGCGCCTGCTCCAGACGCGTCACCGCGACCACCTGCAAGCCGGGTGGCGGGTCCTTGGGCGCATTGCCCTTGGGCACGATGGCCCGCTTGAAGCCGTGCTTGGCCGCCTCCTTGAGCCGTTCCTGGCCACTGGGCACCGGGCGGATCTCACCAGATAGGCCGATCTCGCCGAACACCAGCAGGTCGTGCGGCAGGGCGCGGTCCCTCAGGCTGGAGATCACCGCCGACATCAGCGCCAGGTCCACCGCCGTCTCCAGCACCTTGACCCCGCCGACCACGTTGATGAAGACGTCCTGATCGTAGGTGGGAATGCTGCCATGGCGGTGCAGCACCGCCAGCAGCATGGCCAGGCGATTCTGGTCCAGGCCCACGGTGACCCGCCGCGGATTGGCCAGGTGACTGGTGTCCACCAGGGCCTGCACCTCCACCAGCATCGGCCGCGAGCCCTCCCAGGTCGCCATGACCACGCTGCCGGCCACCGCCTCCTGGGCCCGGTTGAGAAAGATCGCCGAAGGGTTGGAGACCTCCTTGAGGCCCTTGTCGGTCATGCCGAACACGCCCAGTTCGTTGACCGCGCCAAAGCGGTTCTTGACCGCTCTCAGCATGCGCAGGCGGCCGTCGGATTCGCCCTCGAAATAGAGCACGGTGTCGACCATGTGCTCCAGCACCCGCGGTCCGGCCAGGGCGCCTTCCTTGGTGACGTGGCCGACCAGGAAGATGGCGGTGCCGGTCTGCTTGGCGAACCGCACCAGCAGCGCCGCGCTCTCGCGTACCTGGGCCACGCCGCCGGGCGCGGACTGCAGCTGCTCGGTGAAGATGGTCTGGATGGAGTCGATCACCATGACCCGCGGCTTTTCCTGGCGGGCGGTGGCGACGATGGACTCGATGCAGGTCTCGGTCATGACCTTGAGCTTGTCTTCCGGCAGGCCCAGGCGGCGGGCACGCATGGCCACCTGCTGCTGGGATTCCTCGCCGGTGACATAGAGCGCCGGCATGCGCGCGGCCAGGTGGCAGAGGGTCTGCAGCAGGATGGTGGACTTGCCGATACCGGGATCGCCGCCGATCAGCACCACGGAGCCATCCACCAGGCCGCCACCCAGCACCCGGTCGAGTTCGGTGGAATCGGTGGTGAAGCGCGGGGTTTCCTCGACGCTGACCTCGGCCAGGGTCTTGATGGTCGCCTGGGCTCCGGCCCAGCCGGCGCGTCCGGAAGGGACGGCGGAGGTCTCGACGACGGTTTCCACCAGGGTGTTCCAGGCGCCGCACTCACCGCACTGGCCCGCCCACTTGGGAAAGGTGGCGCCGCATTCGGTGCAGCCGTAGAGACGCTTGGCCTTGGCCATGGCGGAATTCTCCAGTCGAGAAGGGAAGACGCCCAGCATAACACGACTGGATGCATAGACAGTAAAAAGGCGCACTCCCGCGGGGGAGTGCGCCTTTTCTCGAACGGCAGGCTTGGGCCTTAGTTGCCCTCGCCACCCGGCTGACGCAGCATGGTCAGGGCCTGGTTGGCCTGCGCGATGCACTTCTTCTCGTCACCGGCTTTCTGGGCAGCCATGGCGTTCTTGCGGAATTCGGCGATCTGCTGGGCCTGGGAACTGCCCGGGCCGATCATGTTGGTCTTCATCTTGCTGGCATCGTCCAGCTTCTGCAGCTGGACCGCGCACAGATCCTTGGCGAATACGGGGGCGGCGGCAAACATCATCAGGGCGATCAGGGCGGTACGCTTCATGGGGACATCCTCGTTGAGAGGGCCAGGTAGGCCGGATAAACCTCGCTCACCCCGCGAAAGTAGCCTGGGGTAACCCATTGACCGCCGGGCACCGCTGGTCGTTCATCGCGCTGTCATCAGGCTCTGCAGGGGGTTCGCCGATCAGCCGCTAGTGCTTGAGCGTCGACACCATTTCCGCATCGCCACGCAACCAGACAGGCAGCGCCTGTTGCCAGCGCTGCTGTTCGAGCAGTTGCAGGTCGGCCAGCAACCGGCTGTATTCGGCGAATTCGAGCTGCACGCGACGGCGCTGGGCTTCCACGGCCGCCTCGGTGATCCACAGGTGCCACTGCTGGTACATCGCCACTTCGTCGGTCATCGGCTCCTCTCCTGGGAGGCCATGATGGCAACGCCAGCGGCTCTTGCCAATCGCGCCAGGCAGGGCTCGACGCTGCCGGTCGAGCCCGGCACGGCTAGGACGGGTATTTCAGCTGCTGAGCGATCTTGTCCTTGAGCAGGACGCGCTCGCGGCGCAGGCGACCCAGTTCCTCGTCGCCACTGGATTCTTCCACTTCCTCCAGATCGAGGATCTGCTGGTCGAGCTTGGCGTAGTCTTCCAGCAGCTTGGCGAACGCCGCATCGGTCTGGGGACGGCTGTCCAGCTGCTCGGCGTACTCGGGAAAGTCTTTGTGCAGGTCGTGTTTGGCAACCATCAGGGGCTCCTTGGGGACGAGAGGTGGAGGTCGCGAGGGTTGCTGCCCTCGGCGTACAAGGGTGGACCCGGCCCCTTCGACAAAGTGCGACAGCCGCGACCAGTTGCCGATCGCGCGGCGATTTGCCGCTTCCGGGGAACCTGGAGACCGTTAGCAGGGTTCCAAACCCGAGCGAAGCGAGCACAATCGTCTATCGTCTCTTCGAAACCATCCAAAGGAGTGCAGCATGAGCATCATTGCCGAGTTCAAGAAATTCGCCATGAGAGGCAACGTGGTCGACCTGGCGGTCGGCATCATCCTGGGCGCGGCTTTCGGCAAGATCGTGTCGTCCTTCGTGGCCGACATCATCACGCCGCCGCTGGGCCTGTTGCTGGGGGGTGTGGATTTCTCGCAACTGGCGATCACCCTGAGGGCCGCCGTGGGTGACCAGCCAGCCGTGGTCATGTCCTACGGCAAGTTCCTGCAGACCATCTTCGACTTCGTGATCATCGCCTTCGCCATCTTCATGGCGATCAAGGTGCTCAACCGCCTGCGCCTGCACCAGGATGCCGCCCCGGCCGGTCCGACCAAGGACCAGGTGCTGCTGACCGAGATCCGCGACCTGCTGAAGGAGCAGAACAGCAAGGCGACCGAGGCTCCCGTGGTGAAGCAGGAACCGCCGGTCAACCCGCTGTAAGCCTTTCAAAGGCGGCTGCGCGTCGGCCAACCTGCGTTGAAAATGGCTTCGGAATGCTCATTTACCACTTGTAAACTCCGCTTCCTCAGCCATTTTCGCCTTGTTTGACTCTAGCTCGCAGCCTTTGAACAGGCTTACAGAACGCCCGCCTCGCTAGGAGGCGGGCCGCTCCAGGCGGATCCAGCCGATCCGCCGATCCTTGACCGATTCCACGGTCAACTGCCAGCCCTGGTATTCCAGGCGATCACCGGCCACCGGCAGGCGTCCCAGCAGGTCCACCACCAGGCCGCCAAGGGTCTGGTAGTCCTCGTTTTCGGCGATCTGGAAACCGGTGCGCTGGGCCAGGGGATGCAGATTCAGGCCGCCGCTGGCGCGATAGCCGTTCTCCACCTTTTCCAGTTCCGGCAGGCTCTCCTCGCTGGCGTCCGGCAATTCGCCGGCGATGGCCTCGAGGATGTCGGTCAGGGTCAACAGGCCTTCGAAACCACCGAATTCATTGACCACGAAGGCCACGTGGGTCGAGGCGGCGCGCAGCTGTTCCAGAGCGCCCAGTACCGTGGCCTGGGCCGGCAGGTGGATGGGGGTGCGCACCCGGGCACGCAGATCCGGCGACTGGCCTTGCAGGATGTCGGCGAACAGCTCCTTCTTGTGCACATAGCCCAGGGGTTCGTCGATGTTGCCGTTGACCACCAGCGGCAGGCGCGAGTGGGCCGAGGCCAGCAATTGCTCGCGCAGCCGTTCCGGGGCGGCGTCGGCATCGAGGATGTCGACGTCGGCGCGGGCGGTCATCACCGTGCGCACCGGGCGCTCGCCCAGTTGCAGCACGCCGCTGATCATCAGGCGCTCGCGGCGATCGAAGACCGGGCCCTCGCCCTTCTCGCCTTCCATCAGCTCGGCGATGTCCTCGTCCACCTCGTCTTCGCGCAGGCGACCGCCCAGCAGCCGCAGCACGGCCTGGGAGGTCCGCTCGCGCATGCCGAGCCGCTCGTGCAACTGGCGCTTGCGCTTCCAGCGCACCACCTGGTTGGCCAGCTCGATGAGGATCGAGAAGCCGATGGCGGCATAGAGGTAGCCCTTGGGAATGTGGAAGCCCAGGCCTTCGGCGGTCAGGCTCAGACCGATCATCATCAGGAAGCCCAGGCACAGCATGATCACCGTGGGGTGGGCGTTGACGAAGGCGGTCAACGGCTTGCTCGCCACCAGCATCAGACCGATGGAGATGATCACGGCGATCATCATCACGCTCAGGTGCTCGACCATGCCCACGGCGGTGATGACGGCGTCCAGCGAGAACACGGCGTCAAGCACCACGATCTGCGCGACCACCGGCCAGAAGGCCGCGTAGGCGCGATTGCCACCGGTCTTGTGGGTGTGGCCCTCGATGCGTTCGTGCAACTCGGTGGTGGCCTTGAACAGCAGGAAGATACCGCCGAACAGCATGATGAGGTCACGGCCGGAGAAGGCCTTGCCGAAGACCTCGAACAGCGGCTCGGTGAGGGTCACCATCCAGGAGATGCTGGCCAAGAGGCCCAGACGCATGATCAGCGCCAGCGACAGGCCGATCACCCGTGCCTTGTCACGCTGCGCGGGCGGCAGCTTGTCGGCGAGGATGGCGATGAACACCAGGTTGTCGATGCCCAGGACGATTTCCAGGACGATCAGGGTGAGGAGTCCCAACCAGGCGGTGGGATCGGCGATCCATTCCATTAGCGGGATGCCTCCGCGATAGAGGGCCGAACGGCCGCGGAGGAAGAAAGACGGTAGGGGGTGTCAGCCGCACCTGGCCTGGGGGCCGGGGGCGGCTCGGATCTGTCACTGCTCATCGGGACTCGGAAAGTAGCCTTGGAAATTCCGATCCTAGAGCAAGGTGGGGCCAAAGCTAAAGGCCCAACCTTTTCCAATTGTGAAGAAAACGTAAAGACGCCGGTGGTGGCCCCTGTTACCAGTAGTTTTCCACCGCCACCTGCCCGGGTCGGCGACTCAGGGCCAGCTGTAGATCGCGGGTCTTGAGCAGCTGGCGGGTGTCGTCGACCATCTCCGGATTGCCGCAGATGAGGATGCGCGAGTGCTCGGGCGAGAGTTCGACGCCGGCGGCGCGTTCCAGCTCGCCGTTCTCGATCAGGGTGGTGATGCGGCCACGCAGGGCGCCGGGGTGATCCTCGCGGGTGACCACGGGGACATAGACCAGGCGGTCGGTGAGACCTTCGAGGTGCTCCACCTCGCCGTAACCGCGGATGACCTCCTGGTAGGCCAGATCGCGAGCTTCGCGCACGCTGTAGACCAGCACGATGCGCTCGAAGCGCTCCCAGGTATCGGGCTCCTGCAGCATCGACAGGAAGGGCGCGAGGCCCGTGCCGGTGGCCAGCAGCCAGAGATCGCGACCGCCGCCGAAGCGCTCCAGGGTGAGATAGCCATAGGGCTGCTTTTCCACCAGCAGTTCGTCGCCCTCGCGTAGGCGGCTCAGTTCGCTGGTGAAGGCGCCACCCGGCACCACGATGGAAAAGAATTCGAGGAAGTCGTCGTGGGGCGCCGAGACCATGGAGTAGGCCCGCCAGACGATGTCGCCATCGGCCTTGCGCACGCCCAGCCGGGCGAACTGGCCGGCGCGAAAGCGATAGCGCGGATCGCGGGTGGTCCTCAGGCTGAAGAGGTTGTCGCTCCAGGGCCAGACGGCGGTGATCGTCTCGCGGGTGAACTTGTCTTCGGTGGCGGTCATACTGGCCTCTTTTTCCCGATTGCTTGGCGCCATTGTCCCGCAGTGAGCCGCCGATAAACACCGACAGAAACCATGCCTTCTCTCGTCTCGCCCTTCGCCACCCTCGAACTCGACCGTCAGCCCCCGCGCCGCGACGATCCCCTGCAGGCCTTCGACGCCGCCGACGAATACCTGCTGCAGCAGGTCGCCGAGGACGGCCTGGCCCCGTCCGCCCGGGTGCTGGTGCTCAACGACGGCTTCGGCGCCCTGGCCGCCAGTCTCGCCGCTCATGCCCAGGTGACCTCCAGTGGCGACTCGCACCTGGCGGCCCTGGCGCTGGCGGCCAACCTGGCGCGCAACGGCCTCGCCGCCGAGGCGGTAACCTTCGTCCCAGCCAGCGAGGCGATCAGCGGTCCCTTCGATCTGGTGCTGGTGCGGGTGCCCAAGACCCTGGCGTTGCTGGAAGAGCAACTGATCCGCCTGCACGGCCAGCTGGCGCCAGGTGCCCGGGTGATCGCCGCCGGCATGCTCAAGCACCTACCCCGCGCCGCCGGCGACCTGCTGGAGCGGCATATCGGCCCGGTGCAGGCTTCGCTGGCGGTAAAGAAGGCGCGGTTGCTGTTCGCCACGCCCGAGGCACGACCGGCGGTGGCCTCGCCCTACCCGAGTCGCTATCGCCTGGATGCGCCGCCACTGACCCTGGTCAACCATGCCAATGTCTTCTGCCGCGAGGGCCTGGATATCGGCACCCGTGCCTTCCTGCCTCACCTGCCCCAGGGCCTGGGCCAGGCGCGGGTGGCCGATCTCGGTTGCGGCAACGGCGTGCTGGCGCTGGCCTGCGCCCTGGCCAATCCGGAGGCGCAATTCACCCTGGTGGACGAGTCCTACATGGCGGTGCAGTCGGCGCGAGAGAACTGGAGCGCGGCCTTCGGCGAGCGACCGGTGGCGATCCGCGCGGCCGACGGCCTGGCCGACCAGCCGCCGCGGTCGCTGGAGTTGATCCTGTGCAATCCGCCCTTTCACCAGCAGCAGGTGGTGGGCGACTTCCTCGCCTGGCGCATGTTCCAGCAGGCGCGGGCGGCGCTGACCGAGCAGGGCGAACTCTGGCTGGTGGGCAATCGCCACCTGGGTTATCACGTCAAGCTCAAGCGGCTGTTCGGGCGTGTCGAACAGATCGCGGCCACGCCGAAATTCGTGGTGCTCAGGGCGGTCCAACCCCTCTGACATCCACCCAGGAGCGAGAGCTGCCCGCGTGCCTTCCCTGCCCCTCGATCTCCACTACATCGCCCTGGTCCTCGAACTGATCGGCATCAGCGCGGCGATCCACGCCATCATCACGGTGCGTACCGCCCAGGGCGCCATGGCCTGGGCCATGGCGCTGGTGTTCATGCCCTTCCTCAGCCTGATTCCCTATCTGGTATTCGGCCGGCGGCGCTTCGACAGCTATGTGAAGGCGCGGCGTCAGGCCGACGAAGAGATGGCGCGCCAGGCCGCCGAACTGGACTGGCGGCCCTGGATCGCCGAGGCCATGGCCGCCCAGCAGTGCAGCGCGGCCAATCGCAAGCTCAAGGCCATGACCGCCCTCACCGGCACGCCCTGCGTGGCCAACAACCAGGTGCGCCTGCTGATCAACGGCGAGGAGACCTTCGCCGCCATCCTCGCGGCCATCCGCGGGGCGCAAAAGGTGGTGCTGGTGCAGTTCTTCATCATCCACGACGACGCCCTCGGCCTGGCCCTGCAGAACACCCTGCTGGACCGCGCCCGCGCCGGGGTCCAGGTCTTTCTGCTGTACGACGCCATCGGCAGCCATGCCCTGCCGCGCGCCTATGTGGAAAAGCTGCGCGAAGCCGGTTGCGAGGTGAAGGGCTTCAGCAACCGTCGCGGGCTGATCAACAGGTTCCAGGTCAACTTCCGCAACCATCGCAAGATCGTCATCGTCGATGGCGAGGTGGGCTTTACCGGCGGGCTCAACGTCGGCGACGAATACATGGGTCTCAAGCCGCCCCTGGCGCCCTGGCGCGACACCCACCTGGAATTGCGCGGTCCGGCCCTGGCCACCCTGCAGGAGACCTTTGCCCAGGACTGGTACTGGGTGACCAGAAAGCTGCCCACCCTGCTGCTGCCGGAACGCTACGAAGAAGGCGGCGTGCTCTGCCAGGTGGTGCCCAGCGGGCCGGCGGACGATCAGGAGACCTGCTCGCTGTTCTTTGTCGAGGCCATCCACTCGGCGCGCCACCGCGTCTGGATCACCACGCCCTACTTCATCCCCGACGAAGCCGTTTCGGCGGCCCTGCGCCTGGCCGCCCTGCGCGGGGTGGACGTGCGCATCCTGCTGCCCTCGCGACCCGACCACAAGGTGGTCTATGCCGCCTCCTACCTCTATGCCTTCGAAGCGGTGCATGCCGGGGTGCGGGTGTTCCGCTACGGCCCGGGCTTCCTGCACCAGAAGGTGGTGCTGATCGACGAAGACGTGGCCGCGGTGGGCAGCGCCAACCTGGACAACCGTTCCTTCCGCCTCAACTTCGAGGTCATGGTGATGGTGATGGACGTCCCCTTCGCCTGGGAGGTGCGCAAGATGCTGGAGCAGGACTTCAGTCGCTCCCGCGAACTCACCCCCGAGGACAATGCCGCCCTGCGCCGCTGGCGGCGGGTGGCCATGCGGGTGGCCCGGGTGTTTTCGCCGGTACTCTAGGGCCTGGAACCCGCTCGGCGGCGGCCTGGTCCGATGCCCCATGGCGCCTCACCCGGAGCGCCCCGCGCATCCCGGAGTCGCCATGTCGTGCCCCTCGCCCCTGCGTTGCGCCGGTCTGCTGGCGGGCTGTCTGGCCCTGGAGGCCACCGCCGCGCCGCGTAGCGTGCCGTCCATCGAAAGCGAAGACGCCGCCCTGGGCAGCGTGGAGGTCAGCGAAAACTCCGGGCGCTTCCATCCGCAACTGGGCACGGACGTGCGCAACGGCGACTTTTCCCGCGGCAACTACGATGACGACGCGGCCAGCCTCGACCGCGTCCCCTTGCACCTGCAGGCGGGCTTCGCCCTGGATCTGCACCAGGGAAGCGACGGCAGTGCCGATGCCTGGCTGGTGTTCAGCAGCAGCAACGGCCTGCACAGCCCGTCCAGCGAGGAACGGGTCAGCCCGCGGCGCTGGTACGAGAGCAACAACCTGCTGGGCCTGGTGGTGTCACCGGCCGAGGGCCTGAGGGTCGGCTTCGTCTACACGGTCAAGAGTAGTCCCAACGATGTCGCCGCCACCACGCAAGAGGCCAGCCTGACCCTGGCCTACCAGGCCGAGTCGGGCCTGGGTGCCTGGCGTCCGGGACTGGCGGTGACCACCCGCACCCAGGGTGACAGCGGTCTCTACACCCAGGGCAGCCTGGAACCCGGATTGGACCTCTCGGCGGGCGGCCTGCGCCTGAGTTTCCCCAGTGCCCTGGGGGTGGGGTGGAACGGCTTCTATGGACCGGATTCCGGCGATCGCCTCTATGCCCGCACCGGGCTGGCGCTGGAGCAGCCCTTTCGCTGGGGCGAGACGCGCTGGAGCGCTCGCGCCGAAGCCCTGGCGCTCTATCGAGACGGCGCCCTGCGCGAGTTGAGCGGTCCGGAGGGCGAGACCGACGGCGTGGTGCCCCAGGTGACCCTCAACCTGTCCATGGCCTACTAGCCGAGCGGCGCCACGCCCAGCCCTTCCACCAGGGTCTCTAGAGAACGCAGGCCGGCCACCGAGTTGCCGTAGCTGTCCAGCCGGGGCGACCAGACGCAGATGCTCATCTGTCCCGGCACGATGGCGACGATGCCGCCCCCTACCCCACTCTTGCCCGGCAGGCCGACGCGCCAGGCGAAGTCGCCGGCCGCATCGTAGAGGCCGCAGGTCAGCAGCAGCGCATTGAGCTGGCGGGTCTGCTGGGGCGTCACCACGGCCTGGCCATCCTGGGGATTGATGCCGCCGTTGGCGAGAAAGGCGAAGGCGCGAGCCACGTCGACGCAGCTCATGGCCAGGGCGCAGCCGTGGAAATAGACGTCGAGGACGTCATCGACCTCGCTGTGCAGATTGCCGTAGGCCTTCATCAGATAGGCCAGAGCGGCGTTGCGCGCCTTGTGGTCCATCTCCGAGCGGGCCACGCGGTCGTCGAAGTTGAGCGTCGGATTGCCGGCCAGACGGCGCGCCTGTTCGCGCATCATCCAGTGGATCGACATGATGCGCGACACCAGCAATTCGCAGACCTGCACGGCGCCGGCGTTGATGAAGGGATTGCGCGGCACGCCCTTCTCTTCTTCCAGCTGGGCCATGGAGTTGAAGGCATGGCCGGAGGGCTCGCGGCCGACGCGGGTCCAGATATCCGCCTCGTCCAGGCGCTGCATGGCGATCACCAGGTTGAGCACCTTGGAGATGGACTGGATGGAAAAGGCCGTGTCGGCCGCCCCGGCGCGCCACACCTGGCCGTTGACGTCGCAGACGGCGATGCCGAACTGATCCGGCGCCACCTCGGCCAGGGCCGGGATGTAGTCGGCCACCTCGCCTTCGCCGAAATGGCGCGGCGCGGCGGCGGCGATACGGTCGAGCAGGGGTTGCAGCTGGTGGCGGTCGAAGGGCTCTGCCATGACGATTCCGAAACGGGCGGGAGCGCCAAGTGTAGGGGCCACGGCGGCCTCAGGCGAGCCCCAGGCGCGGCGGCAATGGCAGGCGGATCTCGAATCGAGCGCCACCCTGGGCACCGGCGCTCAGGTCCAGCCGGCCACCCTGGTTTTCCACCGCGCGCCGGCTGATGGCCAGGCCCAGGCCGAAGCCGCCGGTGGCGCGGTCGCGACTGCGATCCAGGCGATAGAAGGGTTCGAAAACCCGCTCGCGCTCCGCCGCGGGAATCCCCTCGCCGTCATCCTCGACGGCGATCAGCAACGCGTCGCCGTCGCCACGGACCGCTACCCAGACCTCGCGCTGGCAATAACGCAGGGCGTTGCCGACGAGATTCTGCAGGGCGCGGGCGGTGAGGCGTGGCGCCAGTTCGGCCCGCCTGGGCGCCTGCGTCAGGTCCAGGTGCATCACGACGCCGCGGCGCTCCTGCTCTTCGGCGAAGTCGGCCAGCACGCTGTCGAGAAAGGCTTCGAGTTCCAGGCTCAGGCGTTCGGGCGGCTGCTGGCTGCTCTGCAGGCGGGCAAAGGACAGCAATTCGTCGACCAGGGCATCCAGTTCGCGGACGTGGCGCACCAGTTGTTCCAGCTGACGGTGGGTCTCGGCGGGCAGCGGATCGGCCTGCAACAGCGCCAGGCCGAATTCCAGGCGTGACAGCGGCGTGCGCAATTCATGGGAGACGGCGTTGAGCAGGTCGCGCTGCTGGACGATCAGCGCCTCCAGTTCCTGGGCCATGTCATCGAAGGCCCGCGCCACCTCGCCGATGTCCGAGCGCGGCGAGATGGCCGTTCGCTCGCCCAGATGGCCCTTGCCCAGGCGCGCCGCGGTACGCCGCAGCCGCTCCAGGTCGCGCCAGTGCGGTCGCAGCCAGACATAGAGGCAGACCAGCAGGGCCGCGCCGATCAGGGCGTTCATGGCCCAGTAGGTCAGGGCGATGTCGGTGGGCGCCTCGGGGATGCCGACCCAGAGCACCTGATCCGTCGGCAGCGGCACCAGGGCAGCGCTGGGTTCGCCATAGTCGCCCAGGCGTACCCGCCGCTGGCCAGCGGCCAGGTCGGCGCGCTCCTCCGGGGTGAGGGCCGGATCCTCAAGCGGGACCAGACGCAGGCTGATGGGCGCCAGCTCCGCGGCCAACTCCTCCTGCAGGGCTGGCCAGCGCGCCGGCGGCGCCTGGTTGAAGGTGCGCTGCACCAGGCTGAGCGGGCCGTGCAGTTGCTCGAGGGTGTAGCGACTGTAGCGCTCGTAGAACACCTGCAGCAGCGCCTCGGGCACCAGGTAGCTGGCGGCGCCATAGGTCACTAGCAGGATGAGGTAGAGGCGGACGAGGATCTTGAGCATCTATTCCCACTCGGCGCGGGAAAGGAGATAGCCCTTGCCCCAGACGGTCTTGATCCGCCGGGCGTCGCCGGGGTGCTCTTCGAAGCGCCGGCGCAGCTTGGAGATGGCCACGTCCACCGAGCGATCGACGCCGTTGAATTCGATGCCGCGCAATTGCTGGATCAGCTGGTCGCGGCTGAGCACCTCGCCGGCATGGCGCATGAGGATCGCCAGCAGGTTGAATTCGGTGGAGGACAGTTCCACCAGCTGGTCGCGCCACCAGATCTGGCGTTCACCCGGCAGCAGCCGCAGCTGGCCGATAGTGAGGCGGTCATCGGCGGGTGCCTCACCCAGCTGGCAGCGGCGCAGCAGGGTGCGGATGCGTGCCAGCAGCACCCGCGGTTCGCAGGGCTTGCTGACGTAGTCGTCGGCGCCGATCTCCAGGCCCAGCACCTGGTCGTGGCTGTCGTCCAGAGCCGTGAGCATCAGGATCGGCAGGCCTGGCTGGGCGGCGCGCAGCTGACGGCAGACCTGCAGGCCGTCCAGCCCCGGCAGCATGACGTCGAGCACCACCAGGTGCGGGCGCAGGCGCTGCACCGCGGCCAGGGCTTCGTCGCCGCGACCGATCACCGTCACGGCATAGCCCTGACGGCCCAGGTAGGTGGCGATGAGCTCGGCCAGGGCGGTGTCGTCTTCGACGATGAGCAAGGGGATCACGGCAGGTCTTCGCGGTGGAAAGTGCCGAGCATAGCCGAGCCCCGGGCAGGCGGGCGCGGGGCTTAACACTCTTTCACAAGAGACCTACAGACGTTTACAGGGAGGCCCGAGCGGGACGCCTACCATGGCGCTCTCCTGGAGGAAGCCCCGATGTCCCTGCCCCGCCCTGACCTCGGCAGCCTCGCGCTGCTCTGCCTGCTGCTCGCCGCCTGCGACCGTCCGGCCCCGGAAGCCGCCACCCCGCCCGCGCCCAGGGTGCAGGTGGAGACGCTGCACCCCTCGCCCCTGGCCATCGCCAGCGAACTCAGTGGCCGCCTGGTGGCGCCGCGGACCGCCGAGGTACGGGCGCGGGTCGCCGGCATCGTGCTGCAGCGGGTGTTTCACGAGGGCAGCGAGGTCAAGGCCGGCGCGGTGCTGTTCCGTATCGATCCGGCGCCGCTGCAGGCCGAGGTGGACAGCGCCGCGGCCGCCCTGCGCAAGGCCGAGGCCAGCGCCTTCCAGGCCCGCCGCCTGGCCGAGCGCTATGCGGCACTGGTGGAGAGCGAGGCGATCAGTCGTCAGGCGCAGGACGATGCCCAGGGTGCCAGTCTGCAGGCGCAGGCCGAGGTGGCGGCCGCCCAGGCGGCGCTCAAGCGGGCGCGACTGAATCTGGGCTATGCCACGGTCACCGCGCCCATCGCCGGGCGCATCGGCAAGGCCCTGGTCAGCGAAGGCGCCCTGGTCGGCCAGGGCGATGCCACGCCGCTGGCGATCATCCAGCAGCTGGACCCCATCCATGCCGACGTCACCCAGTCGACCCGCCAGCTCAAGGCGCTGCGAGATGCCCTCAACGACGGCCGACTGCAGCAGGTGGCGCCGGACCAGGCGCGGGTCACCCTGCTGCAGGAAGACGGCAGCCCCTACCCGGAGAGCGGCCGCCTGCTATTCGCCGATCTGGCGGTGGACGCCAGCACCGGCCAGATCACCTTGCGCAGCCAGTTTCCCAATCCACGGCGCGAACTCCTGCCGGGCAGCTTCGTGCGGGTGCGCCTGGAGCAGGCACGGCTCGACCAGGGTCTGAGCGTGGCGCAACGGGCGGTGCAGCGCAGCGCCGGCGGCCAGGCCCAGGTCTGGGTGGTGGATGCCGAAGACCGGCTCGCCCTGCGCGAGGTGCGCCTGGGACCGGTGGTGGACGGTCGCTGGGTGGTGGAATCCGGCCTGGCCGCTGGTGAGCGGGTACTGCTCTCGGGCCTGCAACAGGCGCAGCCGGGCCTGGTGGTGGAACCCCAGGCCGCCCCGGCGGAGGCGCGCTGATGGCCAATTTCTTCATCGACCGCCCGGTGTTCGCCTGGGTGGTGGCGCTGTTCATCCTGCTCGCCGGCCTGCTGGCCCTGCCGCAGTTGCCGGTGGCCCAGTACCCCAACGTGGCGCCGCCGCAGATCGAATTGACCCTGAGCTATCCGGGCGCCTCGCCGCAGACCCTGGACGAGAGCGTGGTCAGCCTGGTCGAGCAGGAACTCAATGGCGTCAATCACCTGCTCTACTTCTCGTCCAGCAGCAGCCAGGGCAGCGCCACCCTGACCGTGACCTTCCAGCCCGGCACCGATCCGGAGCTGGCCAAGGTGGACATCCAGAATCGCCTCAAGGTGGTGGAGCCGCGCCTGCCGCGGGCGGTCACCCAGCAGGGCATCCAGATCGAGGAGACTTCCGCCGGCTACCTGCTGTTCGTCACCCTCACCGCCACCGACGCGCGCCTCGACACCACCGCCCTGAGCGACTACCTGGCGCGCAACGTGGTCAACGAACTGCGCCGGCTGGACGGGGTGGGCAAGGCCCAGCTGTTTGGCGCCGAGCACGCCCTGCGCGTCTGGCTCGATCCCAGTCGCCTGGTGGCGGTCGGCCTGACCCCGGCCGACGTGACCCGCGCCATCGCCGAGCAGAACGTCCAGGTGGCGGCCGGCAGTCTCGGCGAATTGCCCGCCCCCGTGGGTCAGGAGCTGACCGCGCCGGTGCTGATCAAGGGCCAGCTCAGCGACCCGGCCGAATTCGCCGGCATCCTGCTGCGCGCCGGGGCCGATGGCTCCAGCGTGACCCTGGGCGATGTCGCCCGGGTCGAGGTGGGCAGCCAGAGCTACAACTTCGGCACCCGGCTGGACGGCAAGCCCTCGGTGGCGGTCGGCGTGCAGCTGGCACCCACCGCCAATGCCCTGGCCACCGCCAAGGCGGTGCGCGCCAAGCTGGCCGAGTTGTCCCGGTACTTTCCGCCGGGGATGAAGTACGACATCCCCTACGACACGGCGCCCTTCGTCGAGATCTCCATCACCCAGGTCATCCACACCCTGCTGGAGGCCATGGCGCTGGTGTTCGCGGTGATGTACCTGTTCCTGCAGAATCTGCGCTACACCCTGATCCCGACCCTGATGGTGCCGGTGGCGCTGCTGGGCACCTGCGCCGTGCTCCTGGCGCTGGGCTATTCGATCAATGTGCTGACCCTGTTCGGCATGGTGCTGGCCATCGGTATCCTGGTGGACGACGCCATCGTGGTGGTGGAGAACGTCGAGCGCCTCATGGCCACGGAAGGACTCGATCCGCGCGCCGCCACGCGCAAGGCCATGGGCGAGATCTCCGGCGCCATCGTCGGCATCACCCTGGTGCTGACCGCGGTCTTCGTGCCCATGGCCTTCATGAGCGGTTCGGTGGGCGTCATCTATCGCCAGTTCTCGGCGTCCATGGCGGTGGCCATCCTCTTGTCCGCCTTTCTCGCCCTGAGCCTGACCCCGGCGCTGTGCGCCACCCTGCTCAAGCCGATTGCCCAGGGCGCCCATGCCCGCGGCGGCTTCTTCGGCGCCTTCAACCGGGGCTTCGAACGCCTGACCGGCGGTTTCGAAGGCTGGGTGGCCCGCGCCATCCGCCGACTGCTGCCCAATCTCCTGCTGTTCGCCGTCCTGCTGGCGGCCCTGGTGGCGCTCTATGGCCGCCTGCCCGGCGCCTTTCTGCCCACCGAGGACCAGGGCTATCTGATCACCGACATCCAGCTGCCGCCGGGCGCTACCCAGGAGCGCACCCTCAAGGTGCTCGAGCGCCTGGAGCGCCATTACGCCGCGGAACCCGGGGTGGCCAACGACCTCGTGCTGCTCGGCTTCAGCTTTTCCGGCAGCGGCCAGAACGCCGCCCTGGCCTTCACCACCCTCAAGGACTGGTCCGCCCGCGGCCCGGCCGACTCCGCCGCGGCCATCGCCGAGCGGGCCAATACCGTCCTGGCGGGCGAGAGCGAGGCCCAGGGCTTCGCCGTGCTGCCGCCGCCGGTGGAAGGCCTGGGCACCTCCAGCGGCTTCGAGGTGCGTCTGCAGGACAGGTCCAATCGCGGTCAGGCGGCGCTCAAGGCCGCGCGGGACGAGTTGCAGGCCAGGCTGGTGGGCAATCCGATCATCGCCTACGTGCGGGAGACCGCCCTGGCCGACAGCGCCCAGGTGCAGCTGGTGGTGGATCGCCGCCAGGCCGCTGCGCTAGGAGTGAGTTTCAGCGCCCTCGGCGAGACCCTGGGCACGGCCCTGGGCTCCAGCTACGTCAACGACTTTCCCAATCGAGGCCGGATGCAGCAGGTGATCGTGCAGGCCGACCTGGGTACCCGCAGCCAGGTGGACGACCTGCTGCGCCTAGAGGTACGCAACGAGCGCGGACGCATGGTGCCGCTGTCCGCCTTCGTCAGCGCCGACTGGACCCAGGGCCCGGCGCAGTTGTCGCGCTACAACGGCTACCCCGCCATCAGCCTGGCCGGCGAACCGCTGCCCGGTCATACCACCGGCGAGGCCATGGCCGAACTGGAGCGCCTGGCCGCCGAGTTGCCGCGCGGTTTCGCCCTGGAGTGGACGGCGCTGTCGCTGCAGGAACGCCTTTCCGCCGGCCAGGCGCCCCTGCTGCTGGGCCTGTCGCTGCTGGTGGTGTTCCTCTGCCTGGCAGCGCTCTACGAGAGCTGGTCGATTCCCACCGCGGTGCTGCTGGTGGTACCCCTGGGGGTGCTCGGCGCGGTGCTGGCGGTGACCCTGAGGGGGATGCCCAACGACGTCTTCTTCAAGGTCGGCCTGATCACGGTGATCGGCCTCACGGCGAAGAACGCCATCCTGCTGATCGAATTCGCCAAGCGCCTGCACGACGAAGGCATGGACCTGCACCAGGCCACCTGCCGCGCCGCCCGCCTGCGCCTGCGACCCATCGTCATGACCTCGCTGGCCTTCATCCTCGGCGTGGTGCCTCTGGCCCTGGCCACCGGGGCCAGCTCGGCGAGCCAGCAGGCGGTGGGCACCGGGGTGATCGGCGGCATGCTCAGCGCCACCCTGGCGCTGGTCTTCGTGCCGGTGTTCTTCGTGCTGGTGCTGCGGCTGGTCCGGCGCTGGCGCGCGCCGGACCGTTAGCCTCAGGCGTTGTGGGGGCGCTTGTCGCCCAGCAGCGCGGCGTCCTCGACCGGCGCGGGCTCGGGCTTGCGGGCGCCGAGCTTGTCCGAGGTCCGCAGGCTCTGCGGCAGCGCCCAGAACATCAGGCCGGCGGCCAGCAGGCTGGTGCAGCCGATGAGATAGAGCGCCGGGGTGGTGCTGCCGGTCAGGTCCTTGATGTAGCCCACCATCACCGGACTGACGATACCGCCGACCTGCCCCAGGGTGTTGATCAGGGCGATGCCCCCCGCGGCGCCTGCGCCGGCGCCGGCCAGCAGTTTCGGCGGCAGCGACCAGAAGGTCGGGATGGCGGCGATGATGCCGGCGCCCATCAGGGCCAGGGACAGGATCAGGAAGAGGGTGTGGTCGGCGAAGAGTCCCGCGCTGAAGAACCCCAGGGCGCCGGCGATCACCAGGCCGCAGACGAACTTGCGCCGCTCGCCGCTGGCGTCCGACAGCCGTCCCACCACCACCATGGTGATGGCGCCGAAGACGTAGGGTACGGCGGTCAGCAGGCCGATGAGGGTGGGACTCTCGGTACCGGCGCTGCGGATCAGCTGCGGCGCCCAGAAATTGAGGCCATAGGAGGCGACCTGGATCAGGAAGTAGATCACCGCGAGCAGCAGGAAGCCCGGCAGCCGGATCGCCGCCAGCAGCGAGCCGTGGCTGTTGTTTTCATGGCGGGCGATGCGGCTGGCCAGGAAGGTCTTCTCGTCGGCGTTGAGCCAGGGCGCATCGGCGATGCGGTCATGCAGCAGGCGCAGCACCAGCACGCCCAACAGCACGCAGGGGATGCCACCGACCAGGAACAGCCAGTGCCAGCCGCGCATGCCGAGCAGACCGTCCATCTGCCCGAGGATCACCCCCGAGACCGGGGCGCCGATCAGTCCGGCAAAGGCCGAGGCGAGAAATAGCGTCGAGGTGATGCGGCCGCGATAGCTCTGCGGAAACCACAGCGTCAGGTAGTAGAGGATGCCCGGCGCGAAGCCGGCCTCCATGGCGCCGATCAGGAAGCGCAGCACATAGAACTGCCATTCGGCGGTGACGAACATCATCAGCGCCGTGGCGATGCCCCAGGAGATCATGATGCGGGCGATCCAGCGCCGGGCGCCGACCTTGTACAGCATCATGTTGCTGGGCACCTCGAACAGCACATAGCCCACCACGAAGAGTCCCGCGCCCAGGCCATAGGCGGTGTTGCTCAGCGACAGGTCGGCCTGCAGCTGGAACTTGGCGAAGCTGATGTTGATGCGATCGAAGAAGGCGAACAGGTAGCAGACCATGATCAGCGGCATGAGCCGCCAGGCGACCTTGCGGACGATGGCCTGTTCGGTGGCCGCCAGGGCGGCGGAGGTTGCGGATGAGGACATAGCGGTCTCCCGGGAGCGGCCAGGCTGGCGCTCCTTTGTTGTTGTAGTCAGGGCGAACGAATGAAAACGGGGGCGGCTCAGCCAGTGGCGGCGGGCGGCGGATGCAGATCGCAGTTGCGACCGGCCTTGGCCAGCTGACCGGGGGTGTCGTGGCCGAGCAGCGCCGGCAGGGTGCGCGACAGCGCGATCAGCCGCTCCAGGTCGATTCCGGTCTCCACTCCGGTTTCCACGCAGAGATTCACCAGGTCCTCGGTGCAGATGTTGCCGGACGCACCGGGCGCGAAGGGGCAGCCGCCGAGGCCGCCGAGGGCGGCGTCGAAGCGGCGCGCGCCGGCTTCATAAGCCGCCAGCACGTTGCACAGGCCGAGGCCGCGGGTGTTGTGGAAATGCAGGGTCAGGGCGGACGCCGGAATCAGTTCCAGCACCTGGCGGACGATCCGCGCGACCTGCCGCGGATTGGCCATGCCGGTGGTGTCGGCGAGGGTGATGCCGGTCATGCCCAGCGCCAGATAGCGCTGCACCAGCTCGAACACCCAGCCTTCGTCGATGCGCCCCTCGAAGGGGCAGCCGAAGGTGGTCGCCACCGTGCCGTTGAGCGAGACCGCCTGCCCCTTGGCCAGCTGCACCACCTCGGCGAAGCTGGCGAGGGACTGCTCGCAACTCATGCGCATGTTGGCGCGGTTGTGGGTCTGGCTGGCGGAGAGCACCAGGTTCAGCTCGTCGGCGCCGGCCGCCAGGGCACGCTGGGCGCCCTTGAGATTGGGCACCAGGGCGACGTAGGTCACCCCGGGCCGGCGGGCGATGCCCTGGAACACCGCCTCGCCGTCGCGCAGCATGGGTACCGCCTTGGGCGAGACGAAGGAACCGGCTTCGATCCGCGAGAAACCCAGCGCCGAAAGCTCGTCGATCAGAGCGATCTTGTCGGTGGTTTCCACCCAGCTCGGCTCGATCTGCAAGCCATCGCGGGGGGCGACTTCCTGGACGATCAGGCGTTCGGTACTCATTGCACCACCCCGCCCTGCCTGAGTCGCTGGATGTCCGCTTCGCTCAGCCCCAGTTCGGCCAGCAGGCCGTCGGTGTGCTGACCGAGGGTCGGACCCTGCCAGTTGACCTGGCCCGGAGTGGCCGACAGCTTGGGCACGATGCCCGGCATCTTCAGGGTGGCGCCGTCGGGCAGCGTGGTATCCAGCAGCATGTCTCGCGCCTGGTAGTGGGGATCGGCGACGATGTCGGCGGCCGAATAGATGCGGCCGGCCGGGACCTCGGCGCCTTCGAGGATCTCCAGCACCTCGTCGATGCCGCGACTGCCGGTCCAGGCGGCGATGGCCTCGTCGATCAGCTCGCAGTGGCGGGCCCGCCCGTCGTTCTGCGCAAGGTCCGGGCGCTCGGCCAGATCGGGACGGCCGATGGCCTGCATCAGCCGGACATAGATGGGATCGCTGTTGCCGGCGATCACCACGAAACCGCCATCGCCGGTGGGATAGGTGTTGGACGGCGCGATACCCGGCAATGCCCCGCCGGTGCGCTCGCGCACATGGCCGAGCATGGAGTATTCGGGCACCAGGCTTTCCATGACGTTGAACACGCTCTCGACCAGGGAGACATCGACCACCTGGCCGTCGCCCTGGCCGGTCTTGACCCGCAGCACCGACATCAGGGCGCCGATCACCGCGTGCATGGAGGCCAGGGAATCGCCGAGGCTGACCCCGACCCGCGCCGGCGGCACGCCCGGGGTACCGGTGGTGTAGCGGATGCCGCCCATGGCCTCGCCGATGGCACCGAAGCCGGGGCGATCACGATAGGGGCCGGTCTGGCCGTAGCCGGAGATGCGCACCAGGGTGAGCTTGGGATTGAGGGCGTGCAGGACGTCCCAGCCGAGGCCGAGCTTTTCCAGGGCGCCCGGGCGCAGATTCTCGATGAGCACGTCGGCGCCCTCGACCAGCTGCTTGACCAGGGCCACGCCTTCGGCGGAACGCAGATTCAGGGCGAGGGACTTCTTGTTGCGCGACTGCAGGTACCACCACAGCGAGGTGCCCTCGTGCAGCTTGCGCCACTTGCGCAGGGGATCGCCCTTGTCCAGGGCTTCGATCTTGATCACCTCGGCGCCGAATTCGGCCATCAGCCGAGCGGCGAAGGGGGCGGCAATGAGCGTGCCGATCTCGATGACACGGAGTCCGGTGAGAGCCGTCATGGCGGGCTAGCCTCTCTTTGTTATTGGAATGAGGCCGATGCTAGGACAATAGTGCAGTCGGTGGTTAACGTCTTTCGGCAAGGGGTCTTCGCAGATCGCGAAGACCCGATTCACACGTCCAGCAGGTGGTCGTAGAGCAGCCGGCTGACCGGCGACAGCGACTCGACGTCGCGCACCACCAGCGCCAGGCTGCGCTGGGACCAGTCGTCATCCAGCGCCGCCGCGATCAGTCCGAGCGGTCGCCCGATGAGCTCGAAGGCCTGCAGCGGCAGCACGCCCAGGCCGAAGCCCGCCTGCACCATGCGGCACACGGCATCGAAGCCGGGCACATGGATGCGCAGGCGCAGGGCCTTGCCGTGACTGCGTGCGGCCGCCTTGGTGCGCAGGTTGATGAAGCTGTCGGCGTGCAGGCCGACGTGGTCGTCGTCCAGGGTCTCGGCGAAGGCCAGCCGCGGGCGTGCGGCCAGGCGATGATCCGGACGCATCACCACCACTAGGGTGTCCTGCCGGTAGGGCACGGCCAGCAGGCCGCGGGTATCGGTGTCCGAGGAGCAGATGCCCAGGTCGGCAGCGCCTTCCAGCACCCCCTTCACCACCCCGGCGCTGGGTCGTTCGTCCAGGCTGACCTTGACCTGGGGATGGCCGACGGTGAAGGCCTGCAGGTCCTCGGGGAGGAATTCGATGATGGCGGAGATGTTGGCCATCATCCGCACGTAGCCGCGCACGCCCTGCAGGTGCTCGCCGACATCGATGCTGATGCGTTCGACGTCGGCGAGGATGCGCTTGGCGTAATGCAGCAGCGTCTCGCCGACCGGGGTGAGGGTGGTGCCCTTGGCGTTGCGCTCGAAGAGTTCGATGTCGAGCGAGCGCTCCAGGTCGTGCAGTCGCTTGCTGGCGGCGGACAGGGCGATCATCTCGCGCTCGGCGGCGCGGGTCAGGGTGCCCTCCTCGTGCACCGCCAGCAGCAGCTGCAGCGAGACCAGGTCGAGGCGGCGGAGCAGGTTGCGGTAGTGCATCGTCTTGGGGTCCAGGCGGCCAGAGGTCCTTGTACAGGACCCGGCGCGCCCGGGGTAGCCACCTGCCTCAGGTTAGAGACCCAGGTCGCTCAGGCCGGGATGGTCATCCGGGCGCCGCCCCTGGGGCCAATGAAACAGCCGCTCGGCTTCGGTGATCGGCAGGTCGTTGATGCTGGCGTGACGCTCGGCCATCAGGCCCTGGTCGTCGAAGTGCCAGTTCTCGTTGCCGTAGGCGCGGTACCACTGGCCGTCTTCGTCCCGCCATTCGTAGGCGAAGCGCACGGCGATACGCGCGCCGTCATGGGCCCAGAGTTCCTTGATCAGCCGGTACTCGTGCTCGCGCTGCCACTTGCGGGTGAGAAAGGCCTCGATGGCGGCGCGGCCCTGGAGGAAATCGCTGCGATTGCGCCAGCGACTGTCGGCGGTATAGGCCAGGGCCACCTTGGCCGGATCGCGGCTGTTCCAGCCGTCTTCGGCGGCGCGGACCTTTTGCCGGGCGGATTCGAGGGTGAAGGGCGGGACGGGAGGACGGGCGGCGCTCATGGGACACTCCTAGGCAGATGAGGCCCCAGTGTCGGGCCGCAGCGCGGGTGTCACAAGGTCGATCACCCCACGGATCCGGCCAAGTCGCTCAGACCTCGACCAGGCGATAGTGCAAGCCCCGCACCACCGCCTCGACCCGGTTGCGCGCGCCCAGTTTGCGGGCGGCGGAGTTGAGGTGCAGGTTGACCGTGGCGGTGGAGCGGTTGAGGGTCGCGGCGATGCGCTTGGCGGTGAGGCCCTTGGCCGAGTACTGCAGGCATTCGCGCTCGCGCGGCGTCAGGCGGACCTGACCGCAGCGGCGTTCGGCCGGCGCGAGCAGTTCGTCGGCCCGGGCCTGGAAGGCATGGGCCAGCACCAGGAAGGCGCCCAGGCAGGCTTCGCCGGCGGCCTCGGCGTCCCGCGCATCGGCATCGAGGATGCCGGTCAGGGTGGCGAAGGCACCGCCCGGCAGGTGCAGCGGCACCGTCACCCCGGTGGCCAGGCCGCTGTCACGCACATAGCAGGTGACCGGGCGGTGACTGTCACCCAGGTACTCGCGCAGGGCGCTGCGGGTTTCGCTGCGAAACGACCAGACGAAGGGCGCCGCGCGCCGACTGGCGCATTGCTGCACCGGGTCGATCTGGTAATAGCCGCGCTCGCACCAGAAGGCCTGCATGTCCGCCGGGGCGTTGCGCACCTTGAATACCGAGGGGGTGATGAGCACGCCCTCGTGACTGAGGGGCACCGGGGCATAGTCGTAGATCAGCGCCTTGCACCCCAGGTGGTCGGCGCTGGCCTGGACGGCATCCAGACAGGCGTCGAGCGTGGGCAGTCCGGCGAGGCGGCTGCTGACGGTAAGCAGATCGGCATGCATCTTGGAGCTCCTCCCCTGGATCGCGATGGGGAACGCGAAGCAAAGGTTCTGCCAGTCGCGACAGCACTGCTGCAAACCTAGCACTTTTGCGGATGGGGCCAGGCCCCACCCTGGCCTAGAGTCGAGCCTAACCCGCCCCTTCGAGGAAGCCCCCATGACTCAGCACGCTCCGTCCGGCGACGCCGCCGACCTCGCCCGCTTCGGCTACACCCAGGAACTCAGGCGCCAGCTCGGGTTGAAGGACCTGCTGATCTACGGCCTGGTGTTCATGGTGCCCATCGCGCCCTTTTCCATCTTTGGCGGGGTGTTCGATGCCAGCCACGGCATGGTGCCCCTCACCTACCTGATCGGCTTCGTCGCCATGCTGTTCACCGCGGTCAGCTACCAGCAGATGTCGCGCGCCTTCCCGGTGGCCGGTTCGGTCTACGCCTATGTCGGCCGCGGCCTGCATCCAGCCCTGGGCTTTCTCGCCGGCTGGGCCATCCTGCTCGACTACCTGCTGGTGCCCACGCTGCTCTATGTGATCGGCGCCAACGCCATGGCCAACGTCATCCCGGCGCTTCCCCAGCCGCTGTGGATCCTCTTCTTCGTCGGCCTCAACACCCTGGTCAACCTGCGCGGCATCGAGACCACCGCCCGCGCCAACCGGCTGTTCCTCTATGGCCAGCTGGCGGTGCTGCTAGTGTTCGTGGTGCTGGCGTCGCTGGCCATCAGCCGCGGCGTGAACGGCGCCGAGTGGAGCCTGAAGCCGCTGTACAACCCTCAGGAATTCTCCCTGCCGCTGATCTTCAGCGCCCTGTCGGTGGCGGTGCTGTCCTTTCTCGGCTTCGACGCCATCTCCACCCTTTCCGAGGAAACCCGCGGCGGCAGCCGCGTGGTGGGCCGCGCCACCCTGCTAGCACTGACCCTAGTGGCGGCGCTGTTCATGGTGCAGACCTGGCTGGCCGCGCTGCTGCAACCCAACCTGATCCAGTATCCCGATGCCGACGCCTCCAACAACGCCTTCTACGAGATCGGTCGGCTGATCGCCGGCCCCTGGCTGCAGGTGGTGATCGCCCTGGCGGTGGCCATCGGCGCCGCCATCGCCAACGCCCTGGTGGCCCAGGCCGCCACCTCGCGCCTGCTGTTCGCCATGGCCCGTGATCGCCAGATGCCGCAGTTCCTGCGGCAGATCCATCCCACGACCCGGGTGCCGCAACGCGCCATCCTGCTGGTGGCGGCCCTGAGTCTGGTGCTGGGACTGTTCTTTGTCGGCCAGATCAATCTGCTCGCCTCCATGTGCAACTTCGGTGCGCTGACCGCCTTCCTGCTCCTGCATGTGGCAGTGGCCTGGCATCACCGCGGCGCCGGTCGCCCGCTGCTCCATGCGCTGGTCCCGCTGATCGGCTTCATCATCCTCGCCTATGTGCTGTTCAACGCCGACGTCTACGCCAAGGTCGGTGGCAGCTGCTGGATGGTGCTGGGCCTGGCCGTGCTGGCCTTCCTCAGGCTCAGCGGCCGGACCACGGAATTCAAGGCCAACGACGCCGTCCATTAGGCACAGACCCGCCGCGGAGGCTTCAGATGATCAAGACCCTGCACAGCCAGCACTGCCATTGCGGCTGGGACCACAGCCTCCCCCCGGCGCTGGAGGTCGCGCCGGGCGAAACGGTCAGCTTTGCCTGCCGCGACGCGGCGGACGGCCACTTCCACGGCCACTCCAGCGCCGCCGACATCGCCACCCTGCCCTTCGAGCGGGTCAATCCGGTCTGCGGTCCGCTGTGGATCGACGGTGCCGAGCCGGGCGACGTGCTCAAGGTGACGCTGGACAGCTTCACCCCCAGCGGCTTTGGCTGGACCGCCAACATCCCCGGCTTCGGCCTGCTCGCCGACCAGTTTCCGGACCCGGTGCTGCAACTCTGGCAGTACGACCGCAGTGGTCAGACGCCGGCCGCCTTCGGCGAGCTGGCGCGGGTCCCGCTCAAGCCCTTCGCCGGCACCCTGGGGGTGGCGCCCGCGGCGCCGGGTCTGCACTCGGTGGTGCCACCGCGACGGGTGGGCGGCAATCTGGATATCCGCGACCTGGCCGCCGGCACCAGCCTCTACCTGCCGGTGGAGGTCACCGGGGCGCTGTTTTCCATCGGCGACACCCATGCCGCCCAGGGCGATGGCGAGGTCTGCGGCACCGCCATCGAAACGGCCATGGCGGTCACCGCCACCTTCGAGCTGATCAAGGGGCAACCGCTGGCCATGCCGCGCTTCAGCACCCCGGGGCCGGTCACCCGCCACCTGGACGGCGCCGGCTACGAGGTCTTCACCGGCGTCGGACCGGACCTGCTGGCCGCGGCGCGCATGGCCGTCAGCGGCGCCATCGACTGGCTCGGGCAGAGCCGCAACCTGCCGGCGGAACAGGCCTATCTGCTCTGCTCGGTGTGTGGCGACCTGCGCATCAGCGAGATCGTCGACGTACCCAACTGGGTAGTCAGCTTCTACTTCCCGCGGATCGTGTTCGAATAGCTGGTTCCGAATAGTCCGGCGCCCGCCGTGGCAAGGTCCCCCACAGCGAGGCGATGACGATCAGCAGGCCGCCCAGCCAGCCCCAGAGGCCCAGGCGTTCGTCCAGCCAGACGCTGGCGAACAGCGCGCCGAACAGCGGCTCGGCGCCCATCAGCAGGGCGACGCGGGTGGCGCTGGTGCGGCTCAGGGCAAAGTTCTGGGCGAGAAAGGCGCCCAGGGTGCAGAACAGCACCAGGTAGCCGGTGGCCAGCCAGAAGCCTGGCTGTACGGGCAGCGGCGCCAGGCCCGGGCCGAGGGCGAACAGCAGCAGGCAGGCCAGGCCGACCACCCCGGTCTGTACCGCGGTCAGTGCCAGGGCCGGCACCGGGGCACTGGCCCGCTGCAGACGCCGGCGCACCACGCAGACATTGATCGCGCGCAATACGGCTGCCAGCAGGATCAGGCCATCACCCAGGTTGAAGCTCAGGGTCACGCCACGGGTCAGCAGCCCGGCGCCCGCCACCGCCAGGGCCGCGGCGCCCAGGGCACGGGCCTCGGGGCGCTGGCCGAGCAGCCACCATTCGGCGAAGGGCGTCAGGGCCACGCACAGGCTGATGAGAAAGGCGGCGTTGCTGGCGCTGGTCAGGGCCACGCCATAGGTCTCGGCGAGAAAGATCGCCAATAGCAGCAGACCGGTCGGCACCCCGGGCCGCCAGGCCCGTCGGCCTTCGCCCCTCAGGGTGGGCAGCAGCAGCGCTGCGGTGAGACAGAAGCGCAGCGCCAGATAGCCGAGCACCGGATAGAGCACCACGGCGTCCTTGACCACGGCGTAGCTGGTTCCCCAGACCAGGGCGGTGGCGAGCAACAGGCCTTCGGCAAGGCCGAAGGTGGGGCGTGACGACATGACGGCTTCTCCCTGGATCAGGCCGCCAGTGTGCCCGTCTCGCGGTAGGCGCGATAAGCCTGTTCGCGTGCACAGCTCTTGTTCCGCCAGGGAAGCAATGCCAGTCTTTCCAGCCCCATTGCTTCCCACGGACTTGGCATGGATCTCGTGCGCGCCCTCCCCCTGCTGCCCTGCCTGGTCGCCTTCGCCAAGGTGGTGGAGACCGGCAGCTTCACCGCCGCCGCCCGGCTGCTGGACGCCACCCCCTCGGCGATCAGCCGCCAGGTCGCCCGCCTGGAACGGGAGCTGGGCGTACGCCTGCTGCAACGCACCACCCGTCAGCTGCGCCTGAGCGAGGCCGGCCGCGAGGTGCTCGGCCACTGCCGCCAGCTGCTGACCGCCGCCGGCGCGGCGCTGGACAGCGGTCTGCAGCATCGCGAGGAGCCCCGCGGCCAGGTGCGCCTTGCCGTTCCCAAGGCGGTCGGCTACCGGCTGATATCTCCGCTGTTGCCGGACTTCTTCCAGCGCTATCCCGAGGTGGATCTGCAACTGCGCCTGGACGATCGTCCGCTGGACCCCATCGCCGACGATCAGGATCTGCTGGTGCGCATCACCGAGCAGCCACCCGCCGGCTTCGTCGCCCGGCCATTGCGCGAGATGGACTTCGTGCTCTGCGCCAGCCCGGCCTATCTCGGGCGCCGCGGCACGCCGCAGCAGCCCCAGGCGCTGGCCGAGCACGATTGCCTCTACCTGGGCGAAACCCCGGGCGACCAGCGCTGGCAACTGCGCCGCGGCGACCGGGTGGAAAGCGTGACGGTGCGGGGCCGCCTGGCCTGCAACCACAGCGGCGTGCGCCTGGAAGCCACCCTCGCCGACCTGGGCATCGCCTGCCTGCCGGCCTTCGCCGCCGAAGCCGGTCTGGCCGACGGCCGCCTGCGGCGGGTGCTATCCGACTGGCAATACCTCGGCCCCTACCAGGGCACCGCCTGGCTGCTCTATCCGCCGGATCGCCAGTTGCCGGCGGCGGTCAGGGCGCTGGTGGACTTTCTGCTGGAGCGGCTCGGCTCAGCCCCAGGCTCAGGCTAGCACCGCCACCGACTTGAGCTGCGCCCACACCCGGCTGCCCGGCTGCAACGCCAGCCGCTCCAGCGAATAGCGGGTGATCCGCGCCAGCAGCGCCGCGCCGCCCAGGTCCAGGCGCAAGAGCACCTGGGCCGGCGAACGGGTCGGGGCGATCTCGGCGACGGTGGCCGGCAGTACGTTGAGGATACTGCTGTGCTGACGCTCCAGGCTGAGGCTGACATCCCGCGCCAGCACCTTGATGCGCAGCGCCTGCCCGGGCGGCAGCGGGGCATGGGCCAGCAGCACGCGCTGGTCGCCCGCCAGCCCCAGGCTGAGCAGGCCGTAGTCCGGGTCATGGCCGAGCACCCGCCCTTCCAGCACCACCCCGGCGTCGTCGGCCAGGGCGATGGGCAGGTCGAGGCGCGCCAGTACCTCGGTGGTCGGCCCACTGGCCAGCACCCGCCCCCGCTCCAGCAGCACCAGGTGATCGGCCAGCCGCGCCACCTCGTCGGGGGCATGGCTGACATAGAGGATCGGCAGCGCCAGCTCCCGGGTCAGGCGCTCCAGGTAGGGCAGGATCTCGGCCTTGCGCTCGGCGTCCAGCGCCGCCAGGGGTTCGTCCATCAGCAGCAGCCGCGGACTGGTCAGCAGCGCGCGGGCGATGCCGACCCGCTGGCGTTCGCCGCCGGACAGGCGCGCCGGCATCCGCGCGAGCAGTCCTTCGATGCCCAGCAACTCGACGACCTGCTCCAGTTCCAGTCGACGCGCGGCGGGCGCCACCCGCTTCCAACCGAACAGCAGGTTGCGGCGCACGTCCAGGTGCTCGAACAGATTGGCGTCTTGGAAGACGTAGCCCAGGGCGCGTCGGTGCGGCGGCAGGAACAGGCCGCGGTCGCTGTCCTGCCAGGTCTCTTCCGCCACCACCAGGCGGCCACGGGCGGCGGGCTCGAGTCCGGCCACGCACCTCAGGCAACTGGTCTTGCCCGAACCCGAGGGACCGAACAGCGCGGTGACGCCCCTGCCGGGCAGGGAGAGGTCCACGTCCAGCGTAAAGTCCGGGTGTGAGAGTTCGAATCTCGCCGTCAGACTCATACTCATGTCCAGGCCGACCGCCCACGGCGCCCATAGAGCAGCAGCAGGATCACGAAGGAGAAGGCCAGCATGCCCCCGGCCAGCAGGTGCGCCTGGGGATACTCCATGGCTTCCACATGATTGAAGATCTGGGTGGAGACCACCTGGGTGCGCCCGGGAATGTTGCCGCCGATCATCAGTACCACGCCGAATTCGCCCACGGTATGGGCAAAGCCGAGGATGGCGGCGGTGACGAAGCCCGGCCGCGCCAGCGGCAGCACCACGTGGAAGAAGGTATCCAGGGGACTGGCCCTGAGGGTCGCCGCCGCTTCCAGCGGGCGCGGACCGATGGCCTCGAAGGCGTTCTGCAGCGGCTGCACCACGAAGGGCAGCGAATAGCACAGCGAACCCACCACCAGCCCGGCGAAGGTGAAGGGCAACCGCCCCAGCCCCAGCGCCTCGGTCAATTGCCCTACCCAGCCCTCCGGCCCCATGGCCAGCAGCAGGTAGAAGCCGATCACCGTGGGCGGCAGCACCAGCGGCAGGGCCACCAGGGCGCCGACCGGCCCCTTGAGCCGGGAGCGGGTGCGCGCCAGCCACCAGGCGAGGGGCGTACCCAACACCAGGAGCAGCAGGGTGGTCACGCTGGCCAGTTCCAGGGTCAGGCGGATCGCCGCCCAGTCCGCCGCGCTCAGGCTCATGGCGTCACTGCCGGTAGCCGTAGGCCTTGAGCACCGCGGCCGCCTGGGGGCCCTTGAGATAGGCCAGCAGCGCCTTGGCCGCCGGCTGGTCCTGGCCCTTGTCCAGCAACACGGCGTCCTGGCGGATCGGCGCATAGAGTTCGGCCGGCACGATCCAGGCCGAGCCTTCCTTGATCTTGCCGTCCCCGTAGATCTGCGACAGGGCGACGAAGCCCAGCTCGGCATTGCCGGTGGCGACGAACTGGTAGGTCTGGGTAATGTTCTGGCCTTCCACCCGCTTGGCCGCGACCGCCTCGGTCAGGCCCAGTTTGGCCAGCACCTGGCTGGCGGCCAGGCCATAGGGCGCGGTCTTGGGATTGGCCACGGCCAGGTGGGTGAAGGCGTTCCGCTTGAGCACCGCGCCGTCACCGTCCACATAGCCGGGCTTGGGCGACCAGAGCGCCAGGGTGCCGATGGCATAGGTGAAGCGCGAGCCCTTGACCGCCGCGCCCTCGCTTTCCAGCCTGGCCGGGGTGCTGTCGTCAGCGGAGAGAAAGACCGCGAAGGGCGCGCCATTCCTGATCTGGCCATAGAGCTGGCCGGTGGCGCCGCTGGAAATCACCAGCTGATGGCCGGTGTCCTGGGCGAAGCGCTCGCCGATGGCCTTGAGCGGCGCGCTGAAATTGGCGGCCACGGCGACCTGGACCTCATCGGCCAGGGCCGGGGTGGCCAGGGCCGCGGTGAGCAGGGAAAGCAACAGGCGGGAACGGCTGGATGGCATCGGGCTTTCTTCCTCGGGGGCTGGCAATCCCTCCGCAGCCGCAGGACGCTGGCGGCTGCGGAGGGCACAAAAGAAAACGCCGGCAGGTGGCCCCGCCGGCGTTGGTTCTGGCGCTTAGGCCAGCTTCTTGTACTTCACCCGCTTGGGCTGGGCCGCGGCCTCGCCCAGGCGCTTCTTGCGATCGGCTTCGTACTCGGTGTAGTTGCCTTCGAAGAACACCACGTTGGAGTCATCCTCGTAGGAGAGGATGTGGGTGGCGATGCGGTCGAGGAACCAGCGATCGTGGGAGATCACGATGGCCGCGCCGGGGAAGTCCAGCAGGGCGTCTTCCAGGGCGCGCAGGGTTTCCACGTCCAGGTCGTTGGAGGGTTCGTCCAGCAGCAGCACGTTGCCGCCCTGCTTGAGGGTCAGCGCCAGGTGCAGACGACCGCGCTCACCGCCGGAGAGGTCCTTGACGAACTTCTGCTGGTCGGCGCCCTTGAAGTTGAAGCGACCCACATAGCTGCGCGAGGGTACCTCGTAGTTGCCGATCTTGATCACGTCGGAGCCATCGGAGACCTGCTCCCAGACGGTCTTGGTGTCGGACAGGTTCTCGCGGCTCTGGTCGACGCTGGCCAGTTGCACGGTGTCGCCGATCTCGATGCTGCCCGAATCCGGCTGCTCCTTGCCCATGATCATGCGGAACAGGGTCGACTTGCCCGCGCCGTTGCCGCCGATGACACCGACGATGGCGCCCTTGGGCACCACGAAGCTCAGGTCGTCGATCAGCAGGCGATCGCCGTAGCCCTTGCTGACGTTCTTGAACTCGATGACCTTGTCGCCCAGGCGCTGGCCGGCGGGGATGTAGATCTCGTTGGTCTCGCTGCGCTTCTGGAATTCCTGGGACTGCATTTCCTCGAAGCGCTGCAGGCGGGCCTTGGACTTGGACTGGCGGGCCTTGGCACCGGAGCGCACCCATTCCAGTTCGGCCTTCATGGCCTTGGCATGGGCGGCTTCCTGCTTGGCTTCCTGGGTCAGGCGCGCGGCCTTGGATTCCAGCCAGCCGGAGTAGTTGCCCTCGAAGGGGATGCCCTGGCCACGGTCCAGTTCCAGGATCCAGCCGGCGACGTTGTCGAGGAAGTAGCGGTCGTGGGTGATGGCCACCACGGTACCGGGGAAGTCGTGGAGGAAGTGCTCCAGCCAGGCCACCGAGTCGGCGTCCAGGTGGTTGGTGGGTTCGTCCAGCAGCAGCATGTCGGGGGCCGACAGCAGCAGGCGGCACAGGGCCACGCGGCGCTTCTCGCCACCGGAAAGCACCCCGACCTTGGCGTCCCAGGCCGGCAGGCGCAGGGCGTCGGCGGCGACTTCCAGCTGGCGGTCCAGGTTGTGACCGTCGGCGGCCTGGAGGATGGCTTCCAGCTTGGCCTGCTCGGCGGCCAGGGCGTCGAAGTCGGCATCCGGCTCGGCGTAGGCGGCATAGACCTCGTCCAGGCGGGCCTGGGCCTGCTTGATCTGACCGACCGCTTCCTCGACCACCTCACGAACCGTCTGCTCGGGATCAAGTTTCGGTTCCTGCGGCAGATAACCCACATTGATACCGGGCATCGGACGCGCTTCACCTTCGATCTCGGTATCGACGCCGGCCATGATGCGCAGCAGCGTCGATTTACCCGCACCGTTCAGACCGAGCACGCCGATCTTGGCGCCGGGAAAGAACGACAGGGAGATGTTCTTGAGGATTTCACGCTTGGGCGGCACGACCTTGCCGACCCGATGCATGGTGTAGACGTATTGAGCCATGGTGGGACCTTGGGACCGGAATGAAAAACAGGGGACACAGTATGGCGTCAGCAGCGAACGCTGTCGAAACCCCGCGCGACGAAAGCGCCGGCGCTGATCACGCGGAAAAAACCGGCGGAGACACCGTCCGGTCCCTTATCATAGGCCATCCCTGCCCCGCGGAATCGGGCGCAGCCGAACGGCCATCGCCTCTGCAGGAACGCAGTCCGTCGTGAACAGCCCGCCCTCCTCGCTGCCGGAAGCGCCGCTCGCCCCCGCCTCGCGACGCCTCACCCGCGGCCTGCTCGTCCTTTCGCTGGTGGCCATGCTGGCCCTGATGTTCTGGCAGGCCTTCGCCAGCGTGGCCGAGCGCGAGGCCCTGCGGCGCGAACAGCTGGACAGCCTGACCCAGCAACTGGCCAACACCGTCGAATTCGGCCTGGCGCTCAAGGCCCAGGCGGTGCGCAGCACCCTGCGCTGGTCGCTGGACCCTACCCTGCCGCTGGCTCCCAACCTGCTGCTCGGCCTCCAGGACTTCTTTCCCGGGCTGCAACAGGTGCGCTGGCTGCCGGCCAACGCCACTCTGCGCGCCGCCCGCCTGGGCGATACGCCGGACGCCGCCTTCATCCAGCAACTGATCGCGCGCGCCGGCCAGGCCGATTTCCGCTACGGCTACAATGCCGAGGCCGCGGCGGCGCCCCTCTATGTGCTGCTGGCCGGCGATCGCGAGGAGCAGCGGGGCTGGTGGGTGCTGACCAGCGCCCCCCTGCTCGAACCCCTGTGGCGGCCGACCCGGGTCCCGTCCGGCCTCGACTGGCGCCTGGAAGATCGCGCCCAGGGCACCCTGCTGTTCCGCGGCGGGGCGACCCCGGCGGCGGACAGCCGCGATGAAGTACGCCAGGAGCTGGCCTACAGCAACTGGCAGGTGGTGGGCAGCCATCCCGCCGAAGACATGGGCACCACCCTGCTGGGGGCCTCCTTCGGCCGCCTGGCGCTGTTCGGCCTGTCCGGCCTGGTGGCGGTCATCCTGCTCTACCTGCTGCTGCGCGAAGAACGTGGCCTGCGCGCCCTGACCCTCGCCTCGCGACGCGGCCTGCGCCTGGCCGGCATCGCCCTCAACGGCATCGAGGAAGCCGTCTGCATGACCCAGGCCGACGGTCGCCTGGTCCATGTCAACGCCACCGCCGCCCGTCTGCTGGGCATCGCCGCCGATGACGCCCAGCAGTTCTTCCTCGCCAGTCTGTTGCCCGAGGTGGTGGCCCTGACGCCCGCCGAACGTGATGGCGGTGCCCTGGTCACCCTGGTGGTGGAAGGCCAGCCGCGGCGCTTCGCGGTCAGCTGCCATGCCCTGGCGGCCAGCCAGCCCAGCGCCCGCGTCCTGCGCGACCGCACCCAGACCCAGGACGGCTTCGTCTGGGTACTGCGCGACGTCACCGAGCAGCAGCGCAACCTGGAGACCATCCAGACCACCCGGCAGCGCTACGAAAGCATCTTCAACGGGGTGCACACCGGCATCTGCGTGGTCGATCTGAGCGCCGTCCATCCCCACATGCACGCACTGGGCCTGGAACGTCCCGAGCAACTGGCGGAGCTGTTCGCCCGCCAGCCCGAGGCCCTGGATGCCCTGGGCCGTCAGGTGCGCATCACCGAGATCAACCAGCGCGCCCTGGAAATGCTCGGCATCGGCCACCTGGACCAGGCCTGGGCGCGGCTGGTGGGTGACTCCCGCGTCCAGCTCGGCGGCAAGCGCTACCGCCTGCTGGCCGGTCTGCTCTCCGGCCAGCAGGTGCTGGAACTCGAGACCTGCATCGACACCGCCGAGGGCGAGCGCCATCTCTGGCTGACCATGCACCTGCCGGCCGATCCCCAGCACCTCGATGCCACCCTGCTCAGCCTCACCGACATCACCCAGCGCAAGCTCGGCGAATTGCGCCTGCTCGAGCGCGACAGCTTCTGGTCGAATCTGATCAGCGCCATCCCCGACACCCTCTACACCTACGACGTGGCCAGTGGCGAGCTGACCTACGAGAGTCATTCGCTGGCGCTCAAGCTCGGCTATCCGCCGGAGGCCTTCGCCAGCCTGGGTCGCGCGCGCCTGCACCCGGACGACGTCGAACTGCACGAGCGGGTGGTCAGCATGCGGCCGACGCTGTGCGACCAGCCCAGCAGCAGCCTCCTACGCTGGCAGCACCGCAATGGCGGCTGGCGCTGGTTCGACGTGCGCGAGCAACGCCTCGCCAGTGCGGCGGACGGCAGCGCGGCGAGCGTGGTGGGGCTGGCCCTGGACGTCACCGACATGGTCCGCGCCAGCGAGCGCCTGCGCGAGAGCGAGAATCGCTACCGGCAGCTGGCGGAAAGCATCAGCGACGTCATCTTCACCACCGACGCCCAGCTGGTGCTCAACTACCTCAGCCCCTCGGTCGAGGAATTGCTCGGCTATCCCGTCGCCGAGCTGCAACAGCGCACCCTGGCCGAGCTGGTGGTGCATTCGCGCCAGCTGCAGGAATTCCGCCGCACCCTGCAGCGGCTGTTGCGCAGCCTCGACGATCCGCGCGCCCTGGCCGAGCTGCGCCGGGAACACTTCGCGCCCCTGCTGCTGGATTGCCTGCACGCCCAGGGTCACACCCTGCAGATCGAGCTGCGCCTCAAGCCGCTGTGGGACGACCACGAGCGCTTCGCCGGCCTGCTCGGCATCTGCCGCGACATCTCCGCCCAGCGCCGCACGGAAAAGGACATGCGCATGGCGGCCACGGTCTTCGACCACTCCGCCGGCGCCATCCTGGTCACCGACCCGGCCGGCTACATCGTGCGGGTCAACCGCACCTTCACCCGCATCACCGGCTTCAGCCCCGAAGAGGTGTTCGACCAGCAGCCGATGATGCTCTGCGCGGACAAGCAGGAAGCCAACCAGCTGCAGCACGTGATGCAGCAGCTGCGCACCCAGGAGAGCTGGGAAGGCGAACTCTGGCAGCGACGCCAGGACAACGAGCCCTACCCCTCCTGGGTCGGCATCACCGCCATCCGCGACGACGACGGCGACCTGATGAGCTATGTCTGCTTCTTTGTCGACATCAGCGAGCGCAAGGCCAGCGAAAGACGCATCCATCGCCTCGCCTACTACGACGCCCTGACCCTGCTGCCCAACCGCACCCTGTTCCAGGACCGCCTGCACAACGCCCTGCAGCAGAGTCGCCACAACGGCAGCTGGGTGGTGCTGATGTTCCTCGACCTCGACCGCTTCAAGCCGATCAACGACAGCCTCGGCCACGCCGCCGGTGACCGCCTGCTCAAGGAGGTGGCCATGCGCCTGACCGCCTGCGTGGGCACCGAGGACAGCGTGGCGCGCATGGGCGGCGACGAATTCACCCTGCTGCTGTCGGGCCTGGAAACCCGCGAGGTGGCCCTGGCCCAGGCGATCCGCGTCGGCGAGCAGATCCTCACCCAGCTGTCCGAGGCCTTCGTGCTCGAAGGCCGCGAATTCTTCGTCTCCGCCAGCATCGGCATCGCCCTCTCGCCGCAGGACGGCCATGAGCTCAGCCAGCTGATGAAGAACGCCGACACCGCCATGTACCACGCCAAGGAGATGGGCAAGAACAACTTCCAGTTCTACCAGGCCGAGATGAACGCCCGCGCCCTGGAACGCCTGGAACTGGAAGCCGATCTGCGGCACGCCCTGCTGCAGGGCGAATTCCGCCTGCACTACCAGCCGCAGTACCGCTGCGACAACCGGCGCCTGACCGGGGTCGAGGCCCTGCTGCGCTGGGAGCATCCGGTGCGCGGCCACGTCTCGCCGGCGGAATTCATCCCGGTGCTCGAAGAGATCGGCCTGGTGGTCCAGGTCGGGGACTGGGTGATTCGCGAGGCCTGCCGGCAGATGCGCGAATGGCACGCGGCCAGGGTGCGCATTCCCAAGGTCTCGGTGAATCTCTCCGCGCGGCAATTCAGCGACGGCCAGCTCGGCCAGCGCATCGCCGCGATCCTCGCCGAGACCGGCCTGGCGCCGGCCTGCCTGGAACTGGAACTGACCGAGAGCATCCTGATGCGCGACGTCGGCGAGGCCCTGCAACTGCTCGGCGAACTCAAGAGCCTGGGCCTGTGCATCGCGGTGGACGACTTCGGCACCGGCTATTCCTCGCTCAACTACCTCAAGCAGTTCCCCATCGACATCCTCAAGATCGACCGCAGCTTCGTCGACGGCCTGCCCCACGGCGAGCAGGATGCGCAGATCGCCCGGGCCATCATCGCCATGGCCCACAGCCTCAATCTCTCGGTGATCGCCGAGGGCGTCGAGGAACCGGCGCAACTGGAATTCCTGCGCCTGCATGGCTGCGACGAGGTGCAGGGCTTCCTCTTCGACCGTCCGCTGCCGCCGGATCTGCTGCGCGAACGGCTGGAGCACCAGGGGCTGTTTCCGGTCCTGACATGAGACCGATGGCGCCACCGCATGACCGGCGCTCATACCTCAGAGTTCCCGCGATGGGGTAGAATACTGCCCCTCACGAGCCCGATCGGGCTCGCTCTTCGCCATGCCTCAGGGGACCCTGCCGCCATGTTCAGCCGTGAAACCACCCTCGCCCGCTTCGACGCCGACCTGTATGCCGCCATGCAGCAGGAAGCCCAGCGTCAGGAAGATCACATCGAGCTGATCGCTTCGGAGAACTACACCAGCCCGGCGGTCATGGAAGCCCAGGGCAGCGTGCTGACCAACAAGTACGCCGAAGGCTATCCCCACAAGCGCTACTATGGCGGCTGCGAATACGTCGACGTGGTCGAGCAACTGGCCATCGACCGCGCCAAGCAGCTGTTCGGCGCCGACTACGCCAACGTCCAGCCGCACTCCGGCTCCCAGGCCAACTCGGCCGTCTACCTCGCGCTGATCGAAGCCGGTGACACCATCCTCGGCATGAGCCTGGCTCACGGCGGTCACCTGACCCACGGCGCCACCGTGTCCTCTTCCGGCAAGCTGTACAACGCCGTGCAGTACGGCATCGACGAGCAGGGCCTGATCGACTACGCCGAGGTCGAGCGCCTGGCCCAGGAGCACAAGCCCAAGGTCATCGTCGCCGGCTACTCCGCCTACTCCCAGGTGCTGGACTTCGCCCGCTTCCGTGCCATCGCCGATGCCGTGGGTGCCTACCTGTTCGTCGACATGGCCCACTTCGCCGGCCTGGTCGCCGCTGGCGTCTACCCCAACCCGGTCCCCTTCGCCGACGTGGTCACCAGCACCACCCACAAGACCCTGCGCGGTCCGCGTGGCGGCCTGATCCTGGCCAAGGCCAACGAAGCCATCGAGAAGAAGCTCAACTCGGCGGTCTTCCCCGGTGCCCAGGGCGGCCCGCTGATGCACGTCATCGCCGGCAAGGCGGTGTGCTTCAAGGAAGCCCTGCAGCCCGAGTTCAAGACCTACCAGCAGCAGGTGATCAAGAACGCCCAGGCCATGGCCGGCGTGTTCATCGAGCGTGGCTTCGACGTCGTCTCCGGCGGCACCGACAACCACCTGTTCCTGCTCAGCCTGATCAAGCAGGAAATCACCGGCAAGGACGCGGACGCCGCCCTGGGTCGCGCCTTCATCACCGTGAACAAGAACTCGGTGCCGAACGATCCGCGCTCGCCCTTCGTCACCTCCGGTCTGCGCATCGGCACCCCGGCCGTCACCACCCGTGGCTTCCAGGAAGCCGAGTGCCGCGAACTGGCCGGCTGGATCTGCGACATCCTCGGCAACATGGGCGACGAATCGGTGATCGACGCCGTCCGTGAAAAGGTCAAGGCCGTCTGCGCTCGCCTGCCGGTCTACGGCAAGTAAGAGGCACGCCTTCCCCCTCTCCCCCTGGGAGAGGGCCGGGGTGAGGGAACCCCCAGAACAAAGAGCCCCGACCAATCGGCCGGGGCTCTTTGCATTTCCAGAAGGGTCGTCAAGGCAGCCAGGCCAGCTCTTGCCGCACGCCGGAAGCTTCCGAAAACGAAAAACCCCGGCCAGTGCCGGGGTTTTTCTTTGTCAGGCGTTGATCAGGCCTTAGAGGACCTGGAGATCGCCCAACCCATCCAGGTAGCGCTCGGCGTCCAGCGCCGCCATGCAGCCGGCACCGGCCGAGGTGATGGCCTGGCGGTAGGTGTGGTCGGCCACGTCGCCGGCGGCGAACACGCCCGGCACGTTGGTGGCGGTGGCATTGGCCTCGCGGCCGCCCTTCACCACCAGATAGCCGTTGTGGGTCTCCAGCTGGCCTTCGAACAACCCGGTGTTGGGGGTATGGCCGATGGCGACGAACAGACCGGCCACCTGCAGCTCTTCGCTGCTGCCATCGTTGTTCTTGATGCGCACGCCGGTGACGCCCATGTTGTCACCCAGCACCTCGTCGACGCTGGCGTTGAGTTTGAGCGCCATCTTGCCCTCGGCAACCCGGGCACGCAGCTTGTCCTGCAGGATCTTCTCGGCGCGGAAGGTCTCGCGGCGGTGGATCAGGGTCACCTTGCTGGCGATGTTGGCCAGGTACAGGGCTTCCTCGACCGCGGTGTTGCCGCCGCCGACCACCGCCACCTCGCGGTTGCGATAGAAGAAGCCGTCGCAGGTGGCGCAGGCGGACACGCCCTTGCCCATGAAGGCCTCCTCGCTGGCCAGGCCCAGGTAGCGGGCGCTGGCACCGGTGGCGATGATCAGGGCGTCGCAGGTGTAGGTGGCGCTGTCACCCTTGAGGGTGTAGGGCTTGCCGCCAAAGTCCACGGCGTTGATGTGATCGAAGACGATCTCGGTCTCGAAGCGCTCGGCGTGCTCGCGCATCCGCTCCATCAGCGCCGGACCGGTCAGGTCGTGGGGATCACCCGGCCAGTTGTCGACTTCGGTGGTGGTGGTCAGCTGGCCGCCCATCTGCATGCCGGTGATCAGCAGCGGCTTGAGGTTGGCACGGGCGGCATAGACCGCGGCCGTGTAACCGGCCGGACCGGAACCGAGGATGATGAGACGCGAATGGCGCGAGTTGCTGACTTCAGACATGACATTCTCCCTGCCGGGGTCTCCGGCAGACCTAAGAGTAGAGTGGCCGGCGCGCCCTGGGGGCATGCCGGCCGGTGTGCGTGCGGAGCCGTTCCGCAAGCGCCGGTCGCTCCTGGCGACGGCGCGACCGGCGCCGAAAGGCGGACACCGGGTCCAGGGATGGGGCTCAGCCTAACGGGTGCCGCCCCTCCACAGAAGCGACCATTCTAAATCCAGACCATAGGGCGCGCCTATGTCGACCGCTTCGGCCAGGGAGCCCTGAGGTAAGCTGTGCCTCCCGCCACCTGTCAGGAATCTTCATGGCCGTCGCTCCGCTGTCCGGCTCCGCCTACTTCGCCGAAGGGCTGCGCCTGGTGACCCGCCCCGGCATGCGCCGCTTCGTGGTCATCCCGCTGACCATCAACCTACTGCTCTACGCCGCCATTCTCACCTCTGCCGTGCGCGGCTTCGAGGGTTGGCTGGAGCAGCTGATGCCAAGCCTGCCGGCCTGGGCGAGCTTCGTCGAATGGCTGCTCTGGCCACTGTTCGTGCTCCTGCTGCTGGCGATCATCTTCTTTACCTTCACGATGCTGGCCAACCTGGTGGCGGCGCCCTTCAACGGCTTTCTGGCGGAAAAGGTCGAGGTCATGGTGCGCGGCCAGGACGACTTCCCGCCGTTCAACCTCACCGAACTGGTCACCATGGTGCCACGCACCCTGCAGCGCGAACTGCGCAAGCTGGGCTACTACCTGCCGCGCGCCCTGGGCCTGCTGGTGCTGACCTTCATCCCCGGCCTCAACCTGATCGCCGCGCCGCTGTGGATCCTGTTCGGCGTCTGGATGATGGCGGTGCAGTACATCGACTTTCCCGCCGACAACCACAAGCTGGACTTCCGTGCCATGCTCGCCTGGCTGCGCACCCGCCGCCTGCGCTGCCTGGGCTTTGGCGGGGTGACCTACCTGGCGCTGCTGGTCCCTGGCCTGAACGCCCTGTTCATGCCCGCCGCAGTGGCCGGGGCGACGCTGTTCTGGGTGCGGGAAGGGGGCGACAAGGCCCTGGTGGTGCGTCCCTAAGGCACCCTACCAGCCCCCTCTCCCCCTGGGAGAGGGTTGGGGTGAGGGCCACCCCGCATGGACGCCACAAACGACAACGCCCGCGCCGGCAAGGCCGGACACGGGCGTCGCAGGAGCCTGAGGCCAGGCTTAGTGGTGGTGACCACCTTCGCCATGGATGTGGCCGTGGGCGATTTCTTCGTCGCTGGCCGCACGCACGTTGACCACCTTGACGTCGAAGTTCAGACGCTGGCCAGCCAGGGGGTGGTTGCCGTCGACGGTGACCTGGTCGCCGTCGATGTCACGCACGGTGACGATCTGCATGGCGCCGTCCGGGCCGGAGGCGTGGAACTGCATGCCCACTTCCAGCTCGTCCACGCCTTCGAACATTTCCTTGCCCAGGGTGGCAACCAGTTCGGGGGTGTATTCGCCGTAGGCGTCTTCCGGCTCGATGGCCACCTTAAGCTCGTCGCCGGCCTGCTTGCCGGACAGGGCGCGCTCGAGGCCGGGAATGATGTTGCCCGCGCCTTGCAGGTACACCAGCGGAGCACCACCAGCGGAGCTGTCGATGACTTCGCCGGCGTCGTTGGTCAGGGTGTAGTCGATGGATACTGCCGTGTTCGCCGCGATCTGCATGGCCAGAACCTTCATGCTGGGAAAAAATAGGATTGACGCATCAGTCTACGCGTCCAACCTAGCAATTGCGAATGCGTTCGGTCAGTCCCCTGGCGCCCGGAGGCATCTGGAGGGCGCCCCTGCAACGGTGCCCGACCGCTCGTCACGAGATCGCCACGGCCGCTTCACGGGGCTGTCATCCCGGCTACCTAGGGTTTGCTGCATACCCACTGCCGGAGCCCTGCCATGCCGATTCCAGTGTCCGCACCGCCCGCGCTGCGCGCCGAACGCCTGTCGACCGCCGCGGATATCCGCGCCGCCCAGCGCCTGCGGGCCGCGGTCTTCGGCAGTACCTACGGCGTGCATTTCGCCGACAACCTCGACCAGGACGCCTACGACGCCCACTGCCTGCACCTGGGGGTGCGCGACCTGCGCAGCGGCGAACTGATCGCCACCACGCGACTGCTCGACGGGCGCCGCCGCGAGCGTCTGGGCAGTCTCTACAGCGAAAGCGAATTCCAGCTGGAAGGCCTGGACGGCCTGCAGGGTCCGCTGCTGGAAATCGGCCGCACCTGCGTGGCGCCCGGGCATCGCACCGGCGCGGCCATCGCCCTGCTGTGGGCGGAACTGGCCGAGATCATGGCCTGTGGCGACTATCGCTACCTCATGGGCTGCGCCAGCGTGCCCATGGCCGATGGCGGCCTGCAGGCCGCCGCCCTGCTGCGCCAGGCCGCGCGGGACGAACGCATCCCGGCGATCCGCGCCACGCCGCGGCGCCCGCTGCCCTTCGTCGCCGTGCCCGACAACCTGGTGGTGCAGCTGCCGCCCCTGCTCAAGGCCTATCTGCGCCTGGGCGCCCAGGTCTGCGGCGCGCCCTGCTGGGATCCGGAATTCGGCGTGGCCGACGTCTTCATCCTGCTCAAGCGCGAAGACCTCTGCCCGCGCTATGCCCGCCACTTCAAGGCCGCGGTATGAGGCGACTGCGCCTCGCCCTGCGGCTGCTGCCGGTGCTGGCCGCGCTGCTGCTCGGGGCGCTGTTCGCCCTGACGGTGGCGCTGGCGGTAACGCTCGGTCGGCGGCCCTGCCTGGGGCTGCGGCAACGGCTGACGCGGCGCTTCTTCCAGCTGCTGGCCCGGGCGCTGCGCCTGCGCCTGGAGGTCCGGGGCGAGGTGCCGCGCGGCACCCACCTGTGGCTGGCCAATCATGTGTCCTGGCTGGACATCGTCGCCCTCGGCAGCCTGCGGCCGCTGGGTTTCCTGTCCAAGGCGGAGGTGGCGGACTGGCCCTTCGCCGGCTGGCTGACGCGTCAGGCCGGCACCCTGTTCATCCGCCGCGGTGCCGAACGCGGCGACGCCCTGGGCGAGGCCTTGACCACGCGCCTGACCCAGGGCCTGTCACTGGCGCTCTTTCCCGAGGGCACCACCACCGACGGCAGCGTGCTGCGCACCTTTCATGGTCGGCTGCTGAGTCCGGCCATCGCCACCGGCACCCCGCTGCAACCCGTGGCCCTGAGCTACTGGCGCCACGGCGAGCCGGATCGGGACGCGGCCTTCATCGGCGACGACGACCTGGTGAGTCATCTGCTGCGGCTGCTGGACAACGGCGGGACCACCCTGAGGATCGAGTTGCTGCCCGCGGTGCTGCCCCAGGGCCAGGCGCGCCAGGTACTGGCGGGTCGCTGCCAGGCGGCCATCGCCGGCCGCCTCGGGATTCAGCTGGAAACCCGCGCCGCCCGCTCGGCGGCGGCAAAGGCCTGCAACTGCGGATAGAAGTCGCGAAAGTCTGCCAGCAGGCCATCGTAGGCGGCGTCCAGTTCGGCGAAGGCCCCGGCCAGCAGCTCCGGGCGTGACAGCCGCCGCGCCATGCCTTCCACCACCCGCTCCAGCACGGCGAAGTCTTGGTAGCTGCCCAGCCAGTCCTGACGCGCCATCAGGGGCGCAATGCGGGCCAGCCGCGGCGGCAGCTCCGGCTCCTCCAGCAGGGTCTGGTAGCAGTCCGCGACGAAATCCGGCAGCGGCTGCTCGGCATAGTCGTGCCAGAGGCGCGCCAGGCAGTGATCGAAGAAGACATCCACCAGCAGTCCGGCCACCCGCCGCCGCGCCGCGGGCAACCGGGTCTTGGCCCGGATCACCAGGGGATGGTCGTCGGTATAGACGTCGATGCGCCGGTGCAGCCGAATGCCGGCGGCAATCCCGGCCGGCCAGACGTCCGCCGAGCCCTTGACGAAATCGCCGTAGAGACTGCCGAGGCGATCTTCGCGGCCGGGGCCGCCCAGGTGCAGGTGCGCGAGATAATTCATCCCCTCAGCATACTCCAGCCGCGCCCGGGCGGTTTTCCTGGACGACCCGCGGCTGCTAGGCTCGGACCTCCCTTCCCTGTCCGCTGGAGTCGTCATGCCCGTTCGCGCCGTGTTCCTCGACTATGCCTCTCTCGACCTGGGCGATCTGGACCCGGCGCCCTTGCGCGCGGTGTTCGACGAACTTGAACTCCATCCGGCGAGCGCCCCGGAGGAGGTCGCGGCGCGCCTGGCCGGCGCCCAGGTCGCCCTCGTCAACAAGGTGGTGCTGGACGCCGCCATCCTGGCCGCCTGCCCCGAGTTGAAGCTGATCCTGGTCAGCGCCACCGGCACCAACAACATCGACCTGGAAGCCGCACGTGCCCAGGGCGTGCGCGTCTGCAACTGCCAGGGCTACGGCACCGCCTCGGTCGCCCAGCACACCCTGGCGCTGCTGCTGGCCCTGGCCACCCGGTTGCCGGACTACCAGGCGGACATCCGCGCCGGTCGCTGGCAGAGCGCCAGCCAGTTCTGCCTGCTCGATCACCCCATCGTCGAGCTGGAGGGCAAGACCCTCGGTCTGCTCGGCCTCGGCGAACTGGGCAGCGCGGTCAAGCGGCTGGCCGAAGCCTTCGGCATGCAGACCCTGGTGGGCCAGTTGCCCGGTCGGCCCGCCCGCCCGGGCAGCCTGCCCCTGGCCGAGCTCCTGCCCCAGGTGGATGCCCTGACGATGCACTGTCCGCTGACCGAGCAGACCCGCGGCCTGATCGGTGCGGCGGAACTGGCGGCGATGAAACCCACGGCCTTCCTGGTCAACACCGCCCGCGGCGGCATCGTCGACGAACAGGCCCTGGCCGACTGCCTGAGACGCGGCCACCTGGCCGGCGCCGCCACCGACGTGCTCAGCGTCGAGCCGCCGCGCGACGGCAATCCGCTGCTGACCGGTGACATTCCACGACTGATCGTCACCCCGCACAACGCCTGGGGCAGTCGCGAGGCGCGCCAGCGGATCATTGGCCAGCTCGCCGCCAATGCCGAGGGTCATTTCGCCGGCACGCCGCAGCGGGTGGTCTGCTAAAGTTCGCGCTTTTTTCGCCAGGTAGCCCCATGGATCCGCGCAGCGAAGTCCTCCTCCGTCACCCCGAGCGCTTTGGCGGCGCCTTGCTGCTGGCCGGCTTGCCGGCCGATGACCTGCTGGGCGCCCTGCCTGCGGCCAGCGGCTGGAGTTGGCACGCGGGCGAGGCCGAACAACTGATGCGGCGCTATCCGGGTCGCGTCAGCCTGGGGATCGAGCCCCCGGCGGGCGACTTCACCGCTGCCGTGCTGTTCCTGCCCAAGTCCCGCGAGGCCACCGACTTCCTGCTCACCGCCCTGAGCCAGCGCCTGCCGGCTGCGGGCAGTCTCTTTCTGGTCGGGGAAAAGAAGGCCGGGATCGAACGCGCGGCGCGCCAGCTGGGCGCCCTGGGCCAGGCCAGCAAGCTCGACAGTGCCCGCCATTGCCAACTGTGGGTGGTGCAGGGCGCTCGTACCTCGGCCGATCCGCAGCCGGACGCCTGGCTGCAACGCCACCGGCTGGAGCGGGCGGGGATGAGTCTGGAGATTCTCAGCCTACCGGGCGTGTTCAGCCACGGCCGGCTGGACGTGGGCACGGCGCTGCTGCTGGAACACCTCGACGGCCTGCCCGAGGGGGCGGTGCTGGACTTCGGTTGTGGCGCCGGCGTGGTCGGCGCCGCCCTGGCCCGCCGCTATCCCGCCAGCACCCTGCACCTGCTCGACGTGGACGCCTTCGCCGTGGCCAGCAGTCGCCAGACCCTGGCGGCCAATGGCCTGGCCGGAACCGTGATCGCCGGTGACGGCATCGCCGCGGCGCCTAGCGGTCTTGCCGCCATCGTCAGCAATCCGCCCTTCCACAGCGGCGTGAAGACCGACTACCGCACCACCGAGACCCTGCTGGCCGAGGCGGTGCGCCATCTGCGTCCCGGCGGAGAGTTGCGCCTGGTGGCCAACAGCTTCCTGCGCTATCCGCCACTGATCGAGGCCGCCTTCGGCAATTGCCGCACCCTGGCCGAACGCGACGGCTTCAAGGTCTACAGCGCCCGGCGGCGGTAGCGACGCTGAGCCCTGCCGGGCTTAGCTGCACTCAACCCAGCCTACGGCGCCTACCCGCCCCCTCTCCCCCTGGGAGAGGGCTGGGGTGAGGGAAACCCTCTCACCCAACCCAAACCCTCAACCCTTCTTCGCCGCTTCGTACAGCGGCATCACCTTGGGAATCGCCGCCTGCAGCGCCTTGGTGCGGTTGGCGTCGGAGGGGTGGGTGCTGAGGAATTCCGCCGGCTGCTTGCCCTGGCTGGCCTGGGCCATCTTCTGCCAGAGGGTGATGGCGGCATTGGGGTTGTAGCCGGCGCGCGCCGAGAGCTCCAGACCGATGAGATCCGCCTCGTTCTCGTTGCCGCGGCTGAACGGCAGGGTCAGGGCCACCTGGGACACCTGGTCGGCCAGCTGCATGCCGCCCTGGCCGACGCCCAGCAGGGCGCCGCCGAGGTTCTCGCCCATCTGGATGGCATAGGCCCGCGACATCTGCTCGCGGCTGTGCTCGCGCAGGGCGTGGGCGATCTCGTGGCCCATCACCGCCGCCAGTTCGTCGTCGGTCAGCTTGAGCTGATCGATGAGGCCGCTGTAGACGAAGATCTTGCCGCCCGGGCCGCAGTTGGCGTTGAGTTCGTCGCTCTGCACCAGGTTGACCTGCCAATCCCAGTTCACCGCGTCCGGACGGAAGGCCGCGGTCTGCGGGATCAGCCGCTTGGCGATGGCGGCCACGCGCTTGCCGTCGGCCGTGTCGTTGGCCAGCTTGCCGGCGGACTTGGCCTCGCTGACCGTCTTGGCATAGGACTGGGCGTACATCTGGTTGACCTGCTGCTCGGACAGCATGCTGAACATGTACTGCTTGCGCTGCACCCCGACCGCACCACCGGAGGTGGTATTGACGGTCTGGCAGGCGACCAGCAGCAGGCTCAGGGACAGGCCTGCGAGGGGAAGGATACGGCGCATGGGAATCTCCAGGTATCGAGGCGGATACAGTCTAGAGAGGGGCGTCAGACCCGGCAACGTCCGGTAATGCCCGGCAACGCTCTCCTGCCAGCCGACCGGAGGCCTCAATGGACAGACATCTGCGCCGATAGCTCCCGGTATCGAACGCCCCGGAGTCCCCCATGAATTCCCGCTCCATCCGCACCTCCATCACCCTGCTGGCCGGCGCCTGCATCCTGGCGGTGGTCGCTGCCCTGATCGCCTACACCCTGTTCGCCGGTCAGCGCACCCGCGCCCTGGTCGACAGCCATACCGAGGCCCTGGCCGCCACGGCCGCCGAAGCCCGGCTCACGGCCGAGGCCGAGGCCGTGGGCAACCAGCTGCAACGCCAGCTGGACGTCCCCCTGCAACTGGCCAGTCAGCTGGCGCAACTCAACGTGGCCATGGCCAGTCCGGGCGACCAGCAGGTCGAGCTGGATCGCCAGAGTCTGGTCCGCCTGCTGGGCCGGAGTCTGCAGCGCCAGTCCGGCCTGCTCAGTCTCTATACCGTCTGGGAACCCAATGCCATCGACGGCCAGGACGACCGCCATCGCGGTGATGCCGCGGCCGGCTACGACGAGCATGGGCGCTTCACCCCCTGGTGGCACAAGACCCTCGACGGCGATGTGACGGTGGAACCGATCGGCCCGACCGTGGAAAGCCAGACCCGGCTGCCCTCGGGCGTGCGCGAAGGCGAGTACTACCTCTGCCCGCGGGAAATTCGCACCACCTGCGTGCTCGATCCCATGCCCGACACGGTCAACGAGCAGCAGGTGCTGATCGCCTCCTTCAACGTGCCGATCCTGGTCGGCGGCGCCTTCAAGGGCGTGGTCGGTGCCGACGTGCCGCTGGACTTCATCCAGCGCCAGCTGGTCAAGGCCAATGGCCGCCTCTATGGCGGCGTGGGCCGCATGGCCCTGGTGGCCGGGCGCGGCACCCTGGTCGCCTACACCGCCGATGCCAGCCAGCTGGGCAAACCGGCCGAACCGGTGCTGGGCGCGACCCTGACCGGCCTCAAGGACCTCGGCGAAGGCGTCACCCGTCGCTTCGACGCCCAGAGCGAGCGCTATCAGGTCTATCTGCCGCTGCGCTTCGCCGGCGACAACCGCCAGGTCTGGACGCTGATCATCGAACTCCCCCGCGAAGCCGTGCTGGCCGACCTCTACAGCCTCAAGGACACCCTGGGTAGCCAACGCCACCAGGACGTGATCGGCATGCTGCTGGTGGGCCTGGCGGTCGCCGGCGCCGGTCTGCTGGTACTCTGGCTGATCAGCCTGCGCATCGCCCGGCCGCTGAGGCAGATGGTGACCATGCTCGACGCCATCGGCCAGGGCGACGGTGACCTCACCCAGCGCCTCGCCACCGAGCGCCGCGACGAGGTCGGTGCCATGGCCGGCGGCTTCAATCGCTTCCTGGCCTCGCTGCAGGGCCTCATCGGCCAGCTGATCCGCTCCGTGGGCGAGGTGGCCTCGGCCGCCGAGCACACCTCCCATATCGCCCAGCGCACCCGCGACGGCGTGCAGCGCCAGTTGCAGGAGATCGACCAGCTGGCCACCGCCATGCAGGAGATGACCGCCACCGCCCAGGACGTGGCCGGCAATGCCGGTCGCGCGGCGCGGGCCGCCACCGAGGCGGACGGCGCGGTCAACGAAGGCCAGCGGCTGGTGCAGCAGAACGTCGCCAGCAGCGCCACCCTCGCCCGGGAGATCGAGCGCGCGGTGGAGCAGGTCCGCCGGGTCGCCGAGGACAGCGAGAACATCGGCTCCATCCTCACCACCATCAACGGCATCGCCGAGCAGACCAATCTGCTGGCACTCAACGCCGCCATCGAGGCGGCGCGGGCCGGCGAGCAGGGCCGCGGCTTCGCCGTGGTGGCCGACGAGGTGCGCAACCTGGCGCAAAAGACCCAGGTCGCCACCGGCGAGATCCAGGAGATGATCCAGCGCCTGCAGCAGGGCACCCGCGAGGCGGTGACGGTGATGCAGGCCAGCGGTGCCCAGACCAGCACCCAGGTCGCCCAGACCGAGGCCACCCGCCAGGCCCTGGACACCATCCTGGCGGCGGTGGGCGAGATCACCAGCATGAATCTGCAGATCGCCAGCGCCGCGGAAGAACAGAGCGCGGTGGCCGAGGACATCAATCGCAACGTGGTCAATATCGGCCAGAGCGCCCAGGCGGTCCACGGCGAAGCCGACAGCGCCTCCCGCGCCGGCCAGCAACTGCGCGAACTGGCCGAACAGCAACGCCAGCTGGCGGGACGGTTCCGGGTCTAGCCCCCTCCCCTCAAGTGCCAAGCCACCCCCTCTCCCTCCTGGGAGAGGCAGGGGTGAGGGCCGCGTCTACAGCGGGGTCAGACACTCCGGCCCGTCCACCTCGGGTCGGTTGACGATATCGGCCAGCACCCGCTCGCGCAGCGGCATGCCGCCCGTGGCCAACAGCGCCTGCAGGGCTTCAGGCGGGCTGTCCGGATCCTGCCAGAGGGCACGCCCCGCTTCATCCAGCAGGATCGGCCGCCGCAGCGGGCCGGCGGCCTGGGTGACCATGGCCACCGACAGCCAGAGCTGGTCCCCGGCCGGATAGGCCTCCCAGAGCGCGGCGAACCAGGCCAGGGGTTCGCCATTGAGCATCCAGTAGGGCCGCTTGCGATGATTGCCGCGCCATTCGTAGAAGCCGTTGGCGGGCAGCAGGCAACGCCGCAGGCGAAAGGGCTCGCGAAACATCGGCTGGGTGGCCAGGCTTTCGGCGCGGGCGTGGGTGGGGGTGCGGGAAAGATCGGTGAGCCAGGGCGGAGTCAGTCCCCAGCGACCGCTGTCGACCCGCTCGCCCTCGGCGGTCCGCCGCTGCAGTAGCACCTGCTGATGGGGGGAGATGTTCCAGCGCGGCGCATGCTTTTCGGGGAATCCCGCCAGGGCGGCGAATTCGGCGGGCCAGCGGAACAGGGCGTAGCGTCCGGACATGAAAACCTTTTTAGGTTCTTTACGAAAAGTCACCGAGCGAAGGTCAGGCGAGGCGAAAAATGCTGAGGAAGCGGAGTTTACAAGTGGTAAATGAGCATTCCGAAGCGTTTTTCAACGAAGCATCACCGATGCGTAGGCACTTTTCGTCTAGAACCTAGCAGACGAGGATGCCCTGCTCGGGGGAGGGATCCTCTCCCGGCAGGGGCGTGGCGGCATTGTACGCGGCGATCAGCGCCTGCGCGCGGAGGGCCTCCTCATCCTCGACCAGCAGGCCGAGCAGCCCTGCCGCTGGCAGGTCGCCGATGCCCCCGAGCAGATGGCGCCCGGCAAGAAAGCCGCTGATGCCTTCGCTGGCCAGCACCGCCAGGAGCAATTCACCCTCGTGCAGCGAACCCGGCTCGTAGATGCGCCGCATCAGTCGTCCTCCCGACGAACCTCGAGATTCCAGTCCTCGCCATCGGTGTGCAGGCCGAAGCGGATCGGCCGGCAGCAGACTTCGCAGTCTTCGTAGTAGTCCTGATCACCACCGCTGAGGTCGAGCACCACCTCGCCCGGTTCGCCGCAATAAGGGCAATCGTATTCCTGGCTTTCCAGCATCTGCCTGCACTCCTCGACCGCCAACCTGCCGCCCATCCGGCCCCTGGCGCTTGCATCTGGCGCCACGCCCACTACTATGGCCGCCGGAATTTCTACAAGAGAACACCATGGGCGAGTTCGAAGCCATTCGACCCTATAACGACGCGGAAGTCCCCGGGGTTCTGGCCCGCCTGATCGACGACGACCACTTCATCGCCATCCTCGCCGGCTACCGTTTCCCGCGCCTGTCCAAAGGCCTCGGCTGGGTGGTGCGGCCCCTGTTGCGCACCCGCCTGCGCCAGGAACTGGGCGGCATCCAGAGCGTCGCCGCGCTGCAGGACAAGCTCGAACCCTATGTGGATCGCGCCATCGAAAAGGCCTCGGACGGCGTCACCTACTCCGGTATCGACCAGCTGCGCAGTGGCCGGGCCTATCTGTTCCTGGCCAACCACCGCGACATCGTGATGGACCCAGCCTTCGTCAACTATGCCGTCTACCACGCCGGCCTGCCAACGCCGCGCATCGCCATCGGCGACAACCTCCTGCAGAAGCCCTTCGTCAGCGACCTGATGCGGCTGAACAAGAGCTTCATCGTGCACCGCTCCATCAGCGGTCGGCGCGAGAAGCTGGCGGCGTACCAGAATCTGTCCGCCTACATCAATCACTCGATCCGCCAAGACGGCCAGTCCATCTGGATCGCCCAGGCCGAGGGCCGGGCCAAGGATGGCGACGACCGTACCGATTCGGCCATCCTCAAGATGTTCCACATGAGCTGCAAGGACGCGCCCTTCGCCGAGCTGGTCAAGGCGTTGAATATCGTCCCGGTGTCCATCAGCTACGAATTCGATCCCTGCGACCAGGCCAAGGCCCGCGAACTGCACATCCGCGCCACCACCGGCGGCTATACCAAGGCACCGGGCGAAGACGACGTCAGCATCGCCCTGGGCATTACCGGCTACAAGGGCCGGGTGCACGTGGCCTTTGGCGGGCCGGTCACGGGTGAGTTCGAGGATGCCAAGGCGCTGGCCCAGGAAATGGACCGGCAGATCCTCGGCAACTACCGGCTGTTCCCGGCCAGCTACCTGGCCTATGTCGCCTGGGAGGGCCGCGATCCGGAGCTGGCCGTGCCCGCGGTGGACGCCCTGTTTCCCGTCGAGGAGATCGCGGTCGCCCGCGGCGAGTGGGAAAAGCGCCTGGCCGAGTGCCCGGCGGAATACCGGGCACAGCTGGTGCGCCAGTACGCCCAGCCGGTGCTCAACAAGTACCGCGTGCTGGCCGGCCTGGAATAGCGGTCGGCGACCCATGAAAAAGCCCGGCACTGGCCGGGCTTTTTTGTGGGCGACGGGTTTTCAGCGACCGCTGAGCACCTGGACCACGGTCGGATCCTTGAACACCCGGGTCAGGGCGTCGCTCAGCACATCGCTGACCAGCTTGGTGTTGGCCTCGGCGTTGGGCGCCATGCCAAAGCGCTGGTTGAGGCTGGCGCCGTAGCGGCCGCGGTAGCCGCGCTGGCTGTTGCGCACGTCGACCTGGAAGGCCGCGGCGACGTCGGAGGCGGTGACGTACAGTTCCTTGGGCGACTGGTAGTTCAGCTCGGCCAGGGTCAGGGTCAGCTGGGGCGCGCCGGGGCCGGCATTGGGCGACGGGGTGAAGCCCATCTGGCGGACCGCCTTCTCGGCTTCGGCCTGCAGCTTGGGAATCACGTCCTGGGTCTGCACCACCACCACGCTGGTGTCGGGATAGAGACCGCCACGGGTGCCGAGGGTAAAGGAGGAGCGACCGTCGACCACCCGGACCGAGACCGGCTGGCCCTGGCCGACCGGGGCGATGGGCGCGGTGATCTGGGGTTGCGGACTCAATTGCTGGGGGCTGCTGGCGCAGCCGGCCAGGGTCAGACCAGTGGCGGCGAGCAGGCCGAGCAACAGGCGATAGCGCATGCAGAGACTCCAGAGAAAGGGACAGGGGGCAGTATACCCAGCCCCCCAGCGGCGTCGATAGACGGGCACCCCGGACAGAAGAACGCCGGCACGAGGCCGGCGTCTTGCTGGAGCAGGATCAGGGCTTGGCCGCCAGCGGCGGTCGCGTCTGGCTGCGCTCCAGCCAGCCACCGCCGAGGGCCTTGTACAGGGTGACCTCGCTGTTGAGCTGGTTGAGTCGATCGGTGATCAGCTGCTGCTGGGCGCTGTACAGCGAGCGCTGGGCGTCGAGCACCGTGAGGTAGTTGTCGATGCCCTGGCGATAGCGCAGGTTGGCAAGGTCGTAGTACTCCTGGCTGGCCTGCACCAGGTCCTGCTGGGCCTGCAACTGGTCGTCGTAGGTGCCCTTCGCCGCGAGGGCATCGGCCACTTCGCGGAAGGCGGTCTGGATCGACTTCTCGTAGGTGGCGACGTTGATGTCCTTCTGGATCCTGGCCGCATCCAGGCTGGCCTTGAGGCTGCCGGCCGTGAAGATCGGGATGTTGATGCTCGGCGAGAAGGTCCAGTAGCCGGAGCCGGCGTCGAACAGGCCATTCAGATCGCGACTGGCCGTGCCACCCTGGGCGGTCAGGCTGATGCGCGGGAAGAAGGCCGCCCGCGCCGCGCCGATGTTGGCGTTGGCGGCGCGCAGCTGCAGCTCGGACTGGAGGATGTCCGGGCGCTTCTGCAGGAGATCCGACGGCAGGTTGGCCGGCAGGTCGGCGAGCAGGTCCTTGCCGTCCAGGCCCTTGCCCTGCGGCAGGTCGGCCGGGATCGAGGTGCCCAGCAGCAAGGCCAGGGCGTTGCGATCCTGGGCCACCTGGCGGGTGTATTGCGCCAGATTCGCCCGCGCCCCTTCCAGGGCGGTGCGCGACTGGCGAAGGTCCAGGCCGCTGGCCACGCCGTTCTCCACGGTCTGACGGGTCAGGTCGTAGGAGCGCTGATAGGCGTCCAGGGTCTCGCGGGTCAGTTGCAGCATGCGCTGGTCGGTGAGCCAGGCGTAGTAGGCGTTGGCCACTTCCGAGACCAGCGAGATCTGGGTGCTGCGACGTCCTTCGCTGGTGGCGAAGTAGTTGAGCAGCGCCTGCTCGCTGAGGCTGCGCAGGCGACCGAAGAGGTCCAGCTCATAGGAGGTGAAGCCCAGGGTCACGCTGTACTGGCTGCTGATGCTGCCGCCGCCACCGCCACCCGCGCCGTTGGCGCTGTTGCCGGCGAGCAGTTCGCGGATGGCGGAGACCTGGCTCAGGTCTTCAGGCTGGCGGGTACGGGTCCCGGTGCCGCTGACACTGATGTCGGGAAACAGCTCGGCGCGCTGCACGCGGTACTGCGCCTGGTAGAGGCGCACGTTCAGCGCGGCCTGGCGCAGGTCGCGGTTGTTGTCCAGTGACAGCTGGATCAGTTGCTGCAGGGCCGGATCGCGATAGAAATCGCGCCAGCCGATGTCGGCCGCCTGCTGGTCGCGGTTGACCGTCAGGGCATCGTAGGCCTGGCCATGGGGCCAGGCATTCTCCACCGGCGCGTTGGGTCGCTGGTAGTCGGGGATCAGGCTGCAGCCGGAGACGGCCAGCATGCCCACGACCACCGCCAAGAGAGACTTCTTCATATCAGTGTCCTTCCTTGCCATGGGCTTCCTGGTCCTTGGTGGCCTTGTCCTTGAACAGGCTGCTGACCACCACGTAGAACATGGGAATCCAGAAGATCGCCAGTATCGTGGCGGTGAGCATGCCGCCGATCACGCCGGTACCCACGGCGTGCTGACTGCCGGAGCTCGCGCCCGAGGAGATCGCCAGGGGCACCACGCCCAGGATGAAGGCCATAGAGGTCATGATGATGGGCCGCAGACGCATGCGCGAGGCTTCCACCGCCGCATCGACGATGTTCTTGCCGCCCTCGTGCAGCTCCTTGGCGAATTCCACGATCAGGATGGCGTTCTTCGCCGCCAGACCGATGGTCGTCAACAGACCGACCTGGAAGAAGACGTCGTTGGCCAGGCCACGGAAGTAGGTGGCCAGCAAGGCCCCCACCACCCCCAGCGGCACCACCAGGATGACCGCGATCGGAATCGACCAGCTCTCGTACAGCGCCGCGAGGCAAAGGAACACCACCAGCAGCGACAGGGCGTAGAGCGCCGGCGCCTGGGAGCCCGACAGCCGCTCCTCGTAGGACAGACCGGTCCAGGCGATACCCACGCCCTGCGGCAGGTCCTTGGCCATGCGCTCGATCTCGGCCATGGCGTCACCGGTGCTGTAGCCGGGCGCCGCGGAACCGAGGATCTCCAGCGAGGAGATGCCGTTGTAGCGCTCCAGCTTGGGCGAGCCGTAGATCCACTCGCCGCGGGCGAAGGCCGACACCGGCACCATCTCGCCCGCGCTGTTGCGCACGTACCACTTGTTGAAGTCCTCGGGATTCATCCGCGCGCTGGCTTCGCCCTGCAGGTAGACCTTCTTCACCCGACCGCGGTCGATGAAGTCGTTGACGTAGCTGGACGCCCAGCCGATGGACAGCGTCTGGTTGACGTCGCTCTGCGACAGCCCCAGGGCGCGCACCTTCTCGTCGTCGACGATGAGCTTGAATTGCGGCTCGTCGTTGAGGCCGTTGGGACGGGTCTGCATCAGCTTGGGATTCTGCGCGGCCATGCCGAGCAGTTGGTTGCGCGCGGCCATGAGCGCCTCGTGACCGATGCCGCCCTGGTCCTGCAGATAGAAGTCGAAGCCGGTGGCGTTACCCAGCTCCAGCACCGCCGGCGGCACGATGGCGTAGACGATGGCGTCCTTGATGCCCGACAGGTAGCCCATGGCGCGACCGGCCACGGCACTGGCCCCGTCCTTGGCGTCCGGGCGCTCTTCCCAGGGCTTGAGCTGGATGAACGCCAGACCCGAACTCTGGCCGCGACCGGCGAAGTTGAAGCCGTTGACGGTGAACATCGAGCTGACCGCGCTCGAGTCGTTCTTCATCATCATCTCGCGCATGGTGTCGAGCACCTTCTGCGTCCGCTCGGCACTGGAGCCCGGCGGCGTGGTGACCTGGGCGAAGATCACGCCCTGGTCCTCTTCCGGCAGGAAGGACGACTGGATGCGGGTGAACAGGAACACCATGACGCCGACGATCAGCAGGTACAGCAGCAGGAAGGGCACCTTGTGGCGGATCACCGCGGCCACGCTGCGCTCGTAGCGGTGCTGACCGCTCTCGAACTTGCGGTTGAACCAGCCGAAGAAACCGCGCTTCTCGTGGTGCCCCTGCTTGACCGGCTTGAGCAGGGTGGCGCACAGCGCCGGAGTCAGGATCAGGGCCACCAGCACCGAGAGCACCATCGAAGAAACGATGGTGATGGAGAACTGGCGATAGATCACCCCGGTGGAGCCGCCAAAGAAGGCCATGGGCACGAACACCGCCGACAGCACCATGGCGATACCGACCAGGGCGCCCTGGATCTGACCCATGGACTTGCGCGTCGCCTCCTTGGGCGAGAGCCCCTCCTCGGCCATCACCCGCTCGACGTTTTCCACCACCACGATGGCATCGTCCACCAGCAGGCCGATGGCGAGCACCATGCCGAACATGGTCAAGATGTTGATGGTGAAACCGGCGGCCAGCAGCACCGCGAAGGTGCCCAGCAGGACCACGGGTACGGCGATGGTGGGGATCAGAGTGGCCCGGAAGTTCTGCAGGAACAGGAACATCACCAGGAACACCAGCAGGATCGCCTCGCCCAGGGTCTTGACCACCTCGTGGATGGAAGCGGTCACCACCGGGGTGGTGTCATAGGGATAGACCACTTCCATGCCCGGCGGCATGAACGGCTTGAGCCGTTCGATGGTGGCGCGGACCGCCTTGGCGGTGTCCAGGGCGTTGGCCCCGGTGGCCAGACGCAGGGCCATGCCGGAGGCCGGCTTGCCGTCGAACTGAGCGTCGATGGAATAGTTCTCGCCCCCCAGCTCCACCCGTGCCACGTCGCGCAGGCGCACCTGGGCGCCGCTCTGATCGACCTTGAGGAAGATCTTGCCGAATTCCTCGACGCTGGTCAGGCGGGTCTTGCCGATGATGGTGGCGTTGAGCTGTTGCCCCGGCACCGCCGGCAGGCCGCCGAGCTGACCGGAGGCGATCTGCACGTTCTGGCTCTGGATGGCGCTGCTGACGTCGACCGGCGTCAGCTGGTACTTCACCAGCTTCTGCGGATCGAGCCAGATGCGCATGGCGTACTGGGCACCGAACACCTGGAAGTCACCCACACCGCTGGTCCGCGCGATGGGATCACGCATGTTGGAAACGATGTAGTTGGACAGGTCTTCCTTGGTCAGGGAGCCGTCCATGGAGACCAGGCCCACCACCATCATGAAGTTGCGCTGGTACTTGGCCACGCGCATGCCCTGCTGCTGCACTTCCTGCGGCAGCAGCGGCGTCGCCAGCTGCAGCTTGTTCTGCACCTGGACCTGGGCGATGTCGGAGTTGGTGCCCTGGTTGAAGGTCACGATGATGGTCATGCTGCCATCGGAGTTGGACTCCGAGGAGATGTACCTGAGGTTGTCGATCCCGTTCATCTGCTGCTCGATGACCTGGACCACGGTGTCCTGCACCGTCTGCGCCGAGGCGCCCGGGTAGCTCACCTGGATCGAGACCGCCGGGGCGGCGATGTTCGGGTACTGGTTGATCGGCAGATTGAGGATCGACAGGATACCGGCGAGCATGATCACCAGGGCGATCACCCAGGCGAAGATGGGCCGGTCGATGAAGAACTTGGACATCGGGCGCTCCCCTTACTGAGCCTGACCCGCCGGCTTCTGCTCGGCGGAGGCGATGTTGCTCGCCGGCTTGGTGGTGACGGTGGCGCCCGGCTTGATCTTCTGCAGGCCCTCGGTGATGACCTTGTCACCCGCCTTCAGGCCGTCGGTGACCAGCCAGTCGGAGCCCACGGTACGCTCGGTCTTGAGGATTCGCTGCTCGACCTTGCCTTCGCCGTTGACCACCATGGCGGTGGGCTGGCCCTTGATGTCGCGGGTCACGCCCTGTTGCGGCACCAGCAGGGCATTCTGGCGAACGCCGGACTGCAGCTGGGCACGCACGAACATGCCGGGCAGCAGCAGCTTGTCGGGGTTGGGGAATTCGGCACGGATGGTCACCGAGCCGGTGCCCTGATCCACCGAGACCTCGGCGAACTTGAGCTTGCCGGGACGGCTGTAGGCGCTGCCGTCTTCCAGCATCAGCTTGACCTCGGCGGCGTTCTCGCCCTGCACGCGCTGCAGCTGACCGCTGTCCAGTTCACGGCGCAGGCGCAGCAGGTCGGTGGCGGACTGGGTCACGTCGACATAGATGGGATCGAGCTGGGTGATGCTAGTCAGGGCGGTGGTCTGGTCGGCGGTGACCAGGGCGCCTTCGGTCATCATCGAGCGACCGATGCGGCCGGAAATCGGCGCGGCGACCTTGGTGTAGGCCAGGTTGATCTCGGCGTTGCGCAGGGCGGCTCTCGCCGATTCCACCTGGGCTTCGTTCTGCCGCTGCATGGACAGGGCGTCGTCGGCTTCCTGCTTGCTGATCGCCTGCTCCTTGACCAGGGCGCCATAGCGCTGGGCCTTGAGCCGGTTGGAGGCCAGGGTCGCCTGGGCCTGGGCCAGCGAGGCCTTGGCCGAGTTGACGTTGGCTTCGTAGGTGCGCGGATCGATCTGATAGAGCTGGGTGCCGGCCTTCACGTCGGCGCCCTCGGTGAAGTAGCGCTTGAGCAGGATGCCGCTGACCTGGGGACGGACCTCGGCGATGCGGAAGGCCGAGGTGCGCCCGGGCAGTTCGTCGGTGAGGGTCACGGTGCGGGGTTGCATCGTCACCACCCCGACCTCCGCGGGCTTCTGCTGCTGTTGCTGCTGCTGGTCCTTGTTGTCCTGCTTGCCGCAGGCGCCCAGGGCCAGGGCCACGGCCAGCAGGGCGGGGGCGAAAAAGGCATGCGCCGGCTTGATCTGCATATCAAAAGTCCTTGAAAGCGGGGAAATGAGCATGCGCAGCGCGCCTTGTGGATCCGCACCGGCTCGAGCATAGGAATTATTATCAGACAAATATACTTACGTTCACGACTGTTTGTAAATAACCCAAGCGCCATGCTCGGGTATCTCGCCGGCGGCTCCGGCGCCTCGTGAAAACGGCTATTCCTACGACATCAGGCCTAGACGACCGACCTCGGTAGCAGACCATCAGGCTGAAGGCGAGTTCTGCCGGGGGATTCCTCTGGCGCCCGCCTCGTCGCCAAAAACGACCAGGCATAAAAATGCCGGACGAATCCGGCATCTTTGGTTACAACCTGAGGGCGTCCCGTTACTGGCGCACGCCTTCGAAGGACAGCATGAATTCCACTTCCTGGGACTTCGGACCGAGGTCCTTCTGGATGTTGAAATCCTTGAGCTTGAGGGTGGTGGTGCCCTCGAAGCCGGCGCGGTAGCCGCCCCACGGATCCTTGCCCTCGCCCATGAAGTGGGCCTTGATGGTGACCGGCTTGGTCACGCCGTTCAGGGTCAGGTTGCCGGTGACGTCGGCGGTGCCGTCGCCGGTGGGGGTGACCTTGGTGGATTCGAAGCTGGCCTGGGGATGGGCGGCGACGTTGAGGAAGTCGGCGCTGCGCAGGTGCTTGTCACGCTCGGCGTGGTTGGTGTCGACGCTGTCGGTGTTGATGGTCACCTTGATCTTGTCGGCGGACGGATCCTTGGCATCGAAGCTGAAGTTGCCGTCGAAGTCCTTGAAGGTGCCGTACAGCCAGCTGTAGCCCAGGTGCTGGATGCGGAACTGGATGAAGGCGTGCTGGCCCTGCTTGTCGATCTTGTAATCGGCGGCCATGGCCTGGCCGGCGCCCAGCAGAGCGGTACCCAGGGCCAGGGCGGCAACGGTTTTCTTCAGCATTGGATGGAGCTCCATGTGGTGGTGGGAAGCGAACATCAGGAAGGGGTATGGACCCGGCCGAGCATGCGCACCAGGGTGCCGTCGCGATCGACGAAATGGTGCTTGAGCGCGGCCAGCACGTGCAGGCCGGCCAGGACGATCAGCGTCCAGGCGAACCAGAGGTGGATCTTGCCGGCGGTATCGGCCTGGTCCGGCAAGCCGCTCAGGGTCGCCGGCACCTTGAACCAGCCGAAGACATCGATGGCCACACCATCGGCGGTGGAGATCAGATAGCCGGCTACCATGACGCTGAGCATCAAGGCATAGAGCAGGAAGTGCCCGGCCCCGGCGGCGCGGCGCACCAGGGGGCTGCCCTCCACCGGCGGCGGCGGACTGACCAGGCGCCAGAGCAGGCGCAGCACCAGGGCGATCAGCAGGAGGATGCCGGCGCTCTTATGCAGTTCGGGGGCGGTGTGGTACCAGGTGTCGTAGTAGTCCAGGGTGCGCATCCACAGGCCGGAGGCGAACATGGCGACGATCGCCAGGGCCATGACCCAATGCAGAACCAGACTTACCAGACCGTAGCGAAGGCCATCGTTGCGCCAGTGCATCGCTTTTCTCTCCTGAAAAAGCTTTGCCTAAGCCTAGCCGCAAACGTATCGATGGAAAGCGGAAAAAGTGTCGAATCAATATCGAAGGAATCGATGGATCGGACGGCGCATGGAGGCCCCGTCCGCTGCGGCCGGGAGGCTGCGCAGGGGCAGCCTCCCGGCGCGGGTCTGGATCAGAACGACCAGTGGAACAGCTTCCAGAAGAAGCCGTGCTCGCCACTGTCCTTGGCCGGCGCGGCGTCGGCGGCCTTGGGCGCGGCAGCCGGCTGAGCCGGGGCCTTGGCGCTGGCGACGACCGGCACCACGGCCTTGCCGGCCTTGAGGTCGCGGACCTGGCCGGCGGCGCGCTGACCGCTGGCCAGGGCCCCTTCCAGGGTGCCCGGATGCAGCGGATCGGTGTGCTCGCCAGCAAAGATCACCCGGCCGGTGGGCTTTTCCCACAGCCGCCAGTAGCGGGTGATCTGGCCCGGACCATAGGCCAGGTAGGCACCGCCCACGCCCGGATCGCGGCTGTAGCGACGGACTTCGTAGCCGGAGAAGGCACCGCGCGCCTTGGGATAGAGGGCGTGGAAGCGGATCAGCACCTGATCGACCATCTGCTTGTCGCCGAAGGCCTGCACCAGGCGCGCGCTGTCGCCGGCCAGGTTGACCAGCACATTGGCGCCGCCCTTGACGTCCGGTTCCACCCACAGCATGCCCAGACCCTGGTCGCTGTAGATCTCGCCGCTCATGCGCGACTTGCTGTCCCACACCGGGGTCTTGAACTTGAGCAGGATCTGGTCGCGCCAGCCATAGGTGGTGCCCTTGATGGCGGCCTGCTGGGTGCCGTCCAGCGCCGGGGTCATCTGCACCTGACCAAGGGCGCGCAGCGGCACCGCCATCACCACGTAGTCGGCCTTGTAGCCATTGGCGCCGGCCTTGACCGTCACGCCGCTCGGATCCTGGACGATGCTCGACACCTTGCTGTCGGTCTTGATCGTCTTGATCTGCTTGACGAAGGCCTGGGCCAGGACGTCGCTGCCGCCGGGCAGGCGCGAGGCGCGCAGGTCCTTGTCCTCGACGCCGCGATAGACGCGGGTCTGCTGGGCCAGATAGAGCAGCGACAGCCGCGAGGGCTCGTCATAGCGCACGCGGATGCGCTGGTTGATCAGCTGGCGGGCCACCGGCGGCAGATTCTGCTTGTCCAGCCAGGTGGCGGCGTTGATCTGGTCGAGGGCGTGCAGGGTCGGGGTGGCGGTCGGCTGCAGCGGATCGCTGATGGCGGCGGCCAGGTCGTCCAGGGACTTGTCGACGCGCTTCAGGGCATCGGCCACGGCCGGCATCTTCTGCACCAGGTCGTCCTGGGAATAGTACTGGCCGTCGATCAGATAGCCCGGGGTGCGCACGAAGGACGGCGCGTCCACGGTCTTGAGCTTGAAGGTGTCCAGGTAGTGGTTGAGCACCGGCTGGGCCTTTGTGTCGCCGATCCATTCGCTGGAGGCGAGACCGGAGCGACCGCCGACGCGCGCGCCGGCTTCCAGCAGGGTCACGTTCCAGCCGGCCTGCTGCAGTTCATAGGCCGAGGCCAGACCGGCCATGCCGGCACCGACCACGATCACCGAGGGACCACTGGGCGCGACGGGCGCCGCGGCAGCCTTTTCCGGCGCCTTGTGCGACTCTTTATGGGCCTTCTCGGCAGCGCCTGCGCTCAGGCTGGTAGCGAATACGCCGGCTGCCAAGCAGACGGTAAAACCTGTCCAACGCGACGACATCTTTTCTAGACTCCTGGGACCGGGAAACGGCGGTGGCGCAGCATACGCCAGCGGCCCCGGGGCAACCAGACGGCGCCACGACCGGCAATCGGCCCGCGCCTTGCTCCCGTCGCGCGCCCTGGCTTAGGCTTGCGCCCCCTTTTTATCGCCGGGCCCGTCGCCAGGAGACCGCCAATGACCAATCACGACTGGATGCGCCGTGACCTGGAGGTGCTCTGGCACCCCTGCACCCAGATGAAGGATCACGAGCAGCTGCCGGTGATCCCGATCCGCCGCGGCGAGGGCGTCTGGCTGGAAGACTTCGACGGCAAGCGCTACCTGGACGCCGTCAGTTCCTGGTGGGTCAATGTCTTCGGCCACGCCAATCCGCGCATCAACGACCGCATCAAGGCCCAGGTCGATCAGCTGGAGCACGTCATCCTCGCCGGCTTCAGTCACCAGCCGGTGATCGAGCTGTCCGAGCGCCTGGTCGCCCTGACCCCGGCCGGTCTCGACCGGGTGTTCTATGCCGACAACGGCTCCTCGTGCATCGAGGTGGCCCTGAAGATGAGCTACCACTACTGGCGCAACGTGGGCCAGCCGGACAAGCGCCGCTTCGTCACCCTGACCAACAGCTACCATGGCGAGACGGTGGCGGCCATGTCGGTGGGCGACGTGGCGCTGTTCACCGAGACCTACCAGGGCCTGTTGCTGGACACCCTCAAGGTGCCGAGCCCCGATTGCTACCTGCGCCCCGAAGGCATGGACTGGGAAGAGCATTCGCGGCAGATGTTCGTGCACATGGAGCGCACCCTGGCCGAGCACCACGCCAGCGTCGCCGCGGTCATCGTCGAGCCGCTGATCCAGGGCGCCACCGGCATGCGCATGTACCACCCGGTCTATCTGCGCCTCCTGCGCGAGGCCTGCGATCGCTATGGCGTGCACCTGATCCATGACGAGATCGCCGTGGGCTTCGGTCGCACCGGGACGATGTTCGCCTGCGAACAGGCCGGTATCCGTCCGGATTTCCTCTGCCTGTCCAAGGCCCTGACCGGCGGCTACCTGCCGCTGGCCGCCTGCCTGACCACCGATGCGGTCTACCAGGCCTTCTACGACGACTACCACACCCTGCGCGCCTTCCTGCATTCCCACAGCTACACCGGCAATCCGCTGGCCTGCGCCGCCGCCCTGGCGACCCTGGACATCTTCGCCGAGGACGACGTCATCGAAGCCAACAAGCCCCTGGCCCGGCGCATGGCCGAGGCCACCGCGCACCTGGCCGAGCATCCCCAGGTCGGCGAGGTGCGCCAGACTGGCATGGCCCTGGCCATCGAGATGACCGCCGACAAGGCCCGCCGCACGCCCTACCCCTGGCAGGAGCGCCGCGGCCTGGCCGTCTACCAGCACGCCCTCTCTCGCGGTGCCCTGTTGCGGCCGCTGGGCAACGTGGTCTACTTCCTGCCGCCCTATGTGATCACCCCCGAGCAGATCGACTTCCTCGCCGAGGTGGCGAGCGAAGGCATCGACCTCGCCACCCGCACCTCGGTCAGCGTCGCCCTGAGCGACCTGCACCCCAACCACCGCGATCCCGGCTGATCTGGAGTCCGCCATGCGTCTCACCCGCTGCCACCTCGACCTGCCCCTGGCCCTCGGCCGTCTCGACCTGCCCGAGGCCCAGGCCCACTACCTGGGCCGCGTGCTGCGCCTGGCGCCGGGGGATGCCGTGCAACTGTTCGACGGCAGCGGCCGCGAATACCTCGGCCAGGTCGCCGAGGTGGGCAAGAAGACCCTCAGCGTCGAGCTCACCGAGGAACTGCCCGGCCAACCCGATTCGCCATTGCGGATCCACCTCGGCCAGGGCCTGTCCCGCGGCGAGCGCATGGACTGGGCGATCCAGAAGGCCACCGAGCTGGGGGTGGCCGAGATCACCCCACTGGTCAGCGAACGCTGTGAGGTGCGCCTCAAGGACGAACGCGCCGACAAGCGCCTGCAGCACTGGCGCCAGGTCGCCATCAGCGCCTGCGAACAGTGCGGTCGCTCCACGGTGCCGCTGATCCATCCACCGCAGTTGCTGGCCGACTGGCAGGCCGGGCTGGACGCCGATCTCAAGCTGGTCCTGCACCCGGTGGCCGAGCCCCTGGAAAGCCATGCCCGCCCCAGCCGCCTGGCCCTGCTGATCGGCCCGGAAGGCGGCCTGAGCGAGGCCGAAGTCACAGCCGCCCGCGCCGCCGGCTTCCAGCCGGCCCGCCTGGGGCCGCGAGTGCTGCGCACCGAGACCGCGCCGGTGGTGGCCCTGAGCGTGGCCCAGCAACTCTGGGGTGATTTCCAGACCCCCTGACTTGCCCCCCGGACCGCTGCCCCGCGGCGGTCCGTCCCTTTTCCCACGGATAGTTTTGGAGCCCCGGATGACCCTGCCCTCTCGCCCCTACGCCGCCTTCCTGTTCGACATGGACGGTACCCTGCTCACCAGCGTGGCCTCTGCCGAACGCGCCTGGAGCACCTGGGCCCTCGGCCATGGCCTCGATCCGGCGGACGTCCTCGCCGTGATGCACGGGGTGCGGGCGGTGGAGACGGTCAAGCGCTTCGCCCCGGCGGGCGCGGACATCGACGCCGAGACCCGCGCCATCACCGAACTGGAGATCGCCGACGTCGCCGATATCCAGGAAATCCCCGGTGCCGCGGCCTTTCTCGCCAGCCTGCCGGCCGGCAGCTGGGCGCTGGTCACCTCGGCCTCGCGCCGGCTGGCCGAAGTGCGGCTCGCCGCGGCCGGCATGGCCCTGCCGCCGGTGATGATCTGCGCCGAAGACGTCACCCAGGGCAAGCCCGCGCCGGACTGTTTCCTGGCGGGTGCGCGCAAGCTGGGGGTGGAGATCGGCGACTGCCTGGTGTTCGAGGATGCCCACGCCGGCTTTGCCGCGGCCAAGGCCGCCGGCGCCGATGCGGTGGCCATCACCGCGACCCATCGCCAGCCGCTGGACCTGGGGCTGCCGACCCTGGCCGACTACCGCGGCGTCGGCATCAGCCGTGACGAAGACGGCGCCCTGCGCCTAATCCGCAAGGACTAGAAGACGCCGGCGGCGGCGAGGCGCTCTTCCACCCCGATCAGATCGGGAATGCGCGCCGTGCCGCCTTCGTAGGCCACGGCGCCCAGTTCCAGGGCGGCCAGGGGCACCTCGGCGGCGACCAGCTCGGGGGTGATGCGCAACGAGCGCGGAATGCTGCGGATCAGCAGGGCCAGGAAGCGCACCCGCTCACGCCCGCCCAGGGCGTTGAGGATGGCCACCCGCGCATGGCGGTCGCCATCGAATTGCGCGGCGCTGCCGCTGGACAGCGCCTCGAAACTGATCAGCGGCAGACGCAGGTCGCGCCAGGCCACCTGGCCCAGGCACCAGTCGGGTTGCACCGGCAGTGGCCGGATCTCGCGACAGGGCACCAGCTCGGCCACCGCCGCGTTGGGCAGCAGCAGGGTGCGATCGGCCAGGGTCAGCAGCAGACCGGTCAGGTGTTCGGCGGGCGCGGCGGTCGACATGGGAGATTCCTTCAGCTTTGCTGCTCGGCCAGGCGTGCCACCAGGGCTTCGGCCAGGCCGCGGGGATCGGCGGTAAGGGTCGCGAGACCCGATTCGCGCAGGCTTTCCGGCATGCTCGGGGCGATGCAGGTGCTCGCCGACTGGGTCCAGAGCGTGCCACCGCGCCGCCGCACATAGGGCGCCGAGGCGGTGCCGTCGTTGCCCATACCGCTGAACACGATGACCCCGCAGCGGGCGCCGAAGTGCTGCGCCAGGTTCAGCATCATCTGGCTGATCGACGGCGTATGGGGCTCGGGCCAGGCGCGCTCGACGATGTCCAGGGCGCCGTTGGCCCGGAAGGTGAGCTCCTGCTGGGTCGGCACCACCACCACCTCGCCACAGCGCACCGGCTCACCCGGGCGCACGCCCTGGATGTGCCACTGACTGTGCCGGCCGACCGCGCGCAGCAGGTTGGCGGCAAAGCCGTCACCGATGTGCTGCGCATAGAGGAAACCGACCGGCAGACCGCCCGGCAAGGCGTCGAGAAAGGCCTTTACCGCCGCCGGACCGCCCAGGGAGGCCGCCAGCAACCAGACCTCGGGAGCCGGATCGCCGGCGGGCAGCGGCAGATTGGCCAGGGGTTCCGGCAGGGTCAGGCGCGGCGGTCGCGGCTGGTCCTGCAACAGGGTCTCCAGGGCCGGACCGACCGCCGCCACCGGATCGCCGATCAGCCGCTTGAGCTTACCGATCAGGCGCTTCTCCCACTGGGTGAAGGGGTCGGTGAAGCGCTCCGGCGCCTGGCCTTCGCCGAACAGGATGGGCACCTCGGCCCCCTCCAGCAGCGCGTCCACCAGCGGTGATTCCTCGGTCTGGCTCAGGTCGATCAGCCACAGGTCGGTCGCGACCGAGGGCCAGGCCGCTTCGTCGAAGCGCTCCGGATCGCTGTTGAGGACGACGTGATAGCCATTGTCGGCCAGCACCTGCTGCAGTACGTGACGCTGTAGCGGACTGTCGGCCAGGATGGCGACGCGGGCGGTGTGCATCTCAGTCATGTTCCCTGACCAACCGATGGATGTGGGCCAGGAGTTCGCTCTCCTGGTAGGGCTTGCCCAGGTATTCGTTCACGCCCAGGCTCAGCGCCCGCTCGCGGTGTTTTTCCCCGGTACGGGAGGTGATCATCACGATCGGCAGGTCCTTGAGGCGCGCATCGTGGCGCACCAGGGTCGCCACCTCGAAGCCGTCCATGCGCGGCATCTCGATGTCCAGCAGCAGGATGTCCGGCTGCCGCTCCTGCAACTGGGCGATGGCGTCCACCCCGTCCTTGGCGGTGAAGACCTCCATGCCGTGGCGTTCCAGCAGGCGGCTGGTGACCTTGCGCACCGTGACCGAATCGTCGACCACCATGACCAGCGCCGGGCGGGTGACCTCGGCCACGGTGGCCGGACCCTGCGCCAGCCGCGCCAGCTCTTCGCCACTGGCGCGCTGACTGCGGATCATCGCCAGCAGGTCGAGAATCACCACCACGCGCCCGTCCCCCAGCAGGGTGGCACCGGACAGACCCGGCACCCCGGCGAATTGCGGACCCAGGCTCTTCACCACGATCTCACGCGAACCGGCCACCGCATCCACCTGTACCGCCACCGCGTATTCGGCGGCGCGCACCAGCACCACCGGCAGCGGCAGACTCTGGCCGCTCAGCTTGGGCTGCTGGCCATTGCCGAGCAGGTGCCCCAGGTAGCGCAGGTCATAGTGCTGGCCGCCGTATTCGAAGGTGCCCGCTCCCGGACGGTAATAGCGTTCGAGATCGGCCGCGGTCACCCGCACGATGCCTTCGATGGTGTTGAGCGGCACGGCATAGAGGTCGTCGCCGGCATGCACCATGAGCGCGCGGTTCACCGACACGGTGAACGGCAGGCGAATGGTGAAGCGCGTCCCCTCGCCCGCCACGCTGTGGATGTCCATGTTGCCGCCGAGCTGCTTCACCTCCTGGTGCACCACGTCCATGCCCACGCCCCGCCCGGAGATCTGGGTGACGGTCGGCGCGGTGGAGAAGCCCGATTCGAGGATGAATTGCAGCAGCTCCTCATCGGCGAGCTGCGCGTCTTCCGCCATCAGGCCGCGCTCGATGGCCTTGCGGCGTACCGCGGCCAGGTCGATGCCACGGCCGTCGTCGGCCAGGGTCAGAATGATGTCGCCACCTTCGCGGCGCAGATCCAGGCTGATCACGCCTTCGGCCGGCTTGCCGGCGCGCTGGCGTCCGGCGGCGTCCTCGACGCCATGGTCGATGGCGTTGCGCAGCATGTGCTCCAGCGGCGGAATGATCCGCTCGAGCACCGTGCGGTCCAGCTCGCCTTCGGCGTTGCCGACCCTGAGCTCGATCGGCTTGTCCAGTTCGGCGCTGACCTGGCGTACCACCCGGTGCAGGCGCGGCACCATGCGCTCGAAAGGCACCATGCGCGTCTGCATGAGGCTTTCCTGCAGCTCGGTGTTGACCCGCGCCTGTTGCAGCAGCAGGGTCTCGGCATCGCGATTGCGCTGGCCCAGGGTGTTCTTCAGATCCAGGAGGTCGGACGCCGATTCGAACAGGGCGCGGGACAGCTGCTGCAGCTGGGAATAGCGATCCAGCTCCAGGGGGTCGAAATCCTCGTAGCCGGCGCGATCCACGTCTTCGTGGTGACGACTGATGATCTGCGCCTGGGTCTCGGTATCCAGCCGGCGCAGCTGATCGCGCACCCGCTCGATGGTGGCTTCCATCTCGCCGAGGGTGGTGCCGATGTCGCTGACCTGCTGTTCGACGCGACCACGGAAGATCGAGGTCTCGCCGGCCAGGTTGACCAGCTGCTCCAGCAGCGCGGCCGGTACCCGCACCAGCTCCTGTGACGAACGCCGCTGCGCCGCCTGCTGGCGGACCTGCTGCAGGCGTTGCACGAAGGGCAGCGGAGCCACCGGGGCCGCGGGTGTCTCGGCCGCGACCATGACGGGGGCCGCCGCGCTGTCTTGCTCAGGCAGGGCAACAGGCAGGCCCTCGACGGCGGGCTCGACGTCAGGGTCGGCAGGCGCTTCCTCCTCGGCGACGTCCGCGACCGGTGGCTGCTCAGCCTCGCGCACGACGTCCGGTTCGGCCTCGGCCGTCTCGACCGGCTCGGCCGCCGCATTCGCCTGGGCGGCGGCCGGCAGCGACAGCTGGGCGACCCCCAGTTGCAGCCCGTCGACGCCCTGGGTCGCCAGGGCGCGTACCCGCTCGCGGTCGCCCTCGCTCAGCCCCACGGCGAGCGAGCGCAATTCCGCCAGTTGCTGTTCCAGTTCATGGGCCTGCTCGCCCAGGCCGTGCAGACCGGCCAGGCGCGCGCCACCCTTGAGGGTATGCAGGCAGCGCAGCAATTCGTCCACCGCCACATCGGGCGCGGCCGACCAGTCCGCCAGGGCCTCGTCCATGCTGACCAGCAGATCCTGGGCTTCCTCGATGAAGATCTCGAGGATTTCCGCATCGGTGTCGGCATCGAAGACCGGTGCCGCCACCACGGCCGCGGCGGTCACGCCGGTCGCCAGTGGCTCGCCGCGGTAGTCGCGCAAGGCCGCGATCAGATCGGCGGCCGGGACCGGGGTCTCGCCCCGGGCTAGGGCTTCGAGTTGCTCGTGCAGGCGGTCATGGCAGCGCTGCAGCAGGTCGCCCAGGTCCGCGCCGGGCTTGATCCGTCCGCGCGCCAGTCCTTCGTAGAAGGCTTCCAGGGCATGGGCGAGATCGCCGATGGCATCCACCTCGGCCAGCCGCGCACCGCCCTTTAGGGTGTGCAGGTCGCGTAGCAGGGATTCCAGTTCGAGACTGTTGTGCGGCTCGGCTTCCCAGGCGCGCAGCGAGGTCGCCATGCTGTCGAGCAGGTCGCGACTCTCTTCGATGTAGATGGCCAGCAACTCGGCGTCGGGACCTTCCGCCGCCGCCGGCGCGGCCGCCATGGGCACCGGCTCCAGGAGCGCGGACTCGGCGTCCGCCGGGTGGTCCGCGAGCGATTCGCCGAGCGCGGGCTCGCCCGGGGCCGATCCGCTGTCGTCCAGCGCCGGCAGGTCATCGAGATGACCGCTACGGATCCGCTGCAGGCGCTCGACCTGGTCGGCATGCTCGCTGACCGGCTCCCCCGCCGCCAGCTCTTCGAGTTGCGCCGCCAGGCAGCCATGGGCATCGCGCAGGGGCTGGGCCAGTTCGGCACCGCCGGCGAGACGGCCGTCGAGCAGGCCTTCGTAGATGGCGTCCAGCTCCGTGGCCAGGTGCGCGACCGGCGCCACCCCGGCGAGGTGGGCGCCGCCCTTGAGGGTATGCAGATCGCGCTGCAGGGTGCCGAGGTGGAAGCGCTGCTGCGGCTCCACCAGCCAGCGTTTCAGCGCCCGGTCGGCGCTGTCCAGCAGATCCTGGGCCTCTTCAAGGAAGATCAGCTGCATTTCCGGATCGACGGGCTCGGCAGCCTCGGGCTCGACCGCCACCGGCTCGCTGTCCGCTACCAGCGGCTGCGGCTCTTGCGGCTCTTGCGGCTCTTGCGGCTCTTGCGGCTCTTGCGGCTCTTGCGGCTCTTCCGGCAGCTCGAGGTCAGGCTCGGCTTCGGCTTCGGCTTCGGCTTCGGCTTCGGCTTCGGCTTCGGCTTCGGCTTCGGCGGGCAGTTCGACGTCCAGCGCCAGCTCAGGTGCCACCGGCGTGGCCGTTGCCGGATCGAAGAGCTCTTCGGGTTCGGGCTCGGCCAGCAGGCTGGTGTCCGCCATGGGCAACCCGGCGAGAATGCCGGCCAGCAGGCCGCGCAGGCCCTGGATGCGTTCCTCGCTGGGCGTCGCCCGCATGCCGCCGGCCAGCTGATTGAGCATGCTGATCAGGGCTTCCTGGGCCTCTTCCGCCTCGCGGAAGAAGGCCGCATCGGCGGGCAGCGAACCGCTCGCCGCGGCGGCATAGACCACCTGCAGGGCTTCGGCCAGTTGCTCGACATCGGCCAGCCCGACCCGGGCGGCCCCGTCGGCAAAGGTGTTCAGGCGTTCGGCCAGCAGATCCGGGCAGGCGGCCAGATCACCGCCGGTGCGCCAGGCATGCAGGCGCTCGTCGGCTTCCAGCAGTAGATCCATGGCCGGCATCAGGAAATCGGTCAGGCGCAGGACGTCACGCTGCTCTGGCAGCGGCGCCGCGGGGATCGGCAACTGGGGATTCAGCTCCTCCAGCAGCCCTTCGCAGCGCGCGATCACCTCCGCCGCACCCGCCAGCGGGGTCGCCAGCGACCCTTCGTCGAGTTCGGCCAGTCGCTGCTCCAGCAACTCGGCGCCCTGGGCGAGCAAGCCGCACTCGGGTTCGGCGAAGGCGACATGGGCGAGCTTGTATTCCTTGGCCAGCCGCTCCAGCGCCGACGCCAGCTCGGCCATCGGCGAACTGCCCGCCATATGGGCACTGCCCTTGAGGGTGTGCAGGGCGCGCAGGAGATTGTCGGAGACCGGCTGGGCACTGCCGGCGTCGGCCGACTCGAGGAAACGGCGCACGGTTTCCAGATGCGCCTGGGCCTCGGTACGGAAGATATCCAGCAGCTGGGTATCGGCTTCGATGGCGGCAGGCGCCGGGCTCGCGGATTCGAAGACCTCTGCCACAGGCAGCGCAGCTGCCACGGACGGGGCCACGCTGCCGGCCGGCGCTCGCTCGGGCAGGGCTTCGTTGCGGGCCAGCGCATGGGCGGCGTGGGCCAGCCAGTCGACGTCGTCACGTTGCCGTTGACGATCCGCGGCGTATTCCGCGACCAGCTCCGGCAGCAGCGCGCAGGTCTGCTCGACCACCGTCTGCACGGCAGCGCTGTGCGCGACGCTGTGATCCAGCCGGCGATTGAACAGATTCTCCAGCGCCCAGGCCAGTTCGCCGATGACCAGCGCCTGGACCATGCGGCCACTGCCCTTGAGGGTGTGGAAGTTGCGCCGCAATTCACTCAGCGCGGTGCGCTGCTCGGGCTCGGCCTGCCAGGTCGGCAGCCAGCGCTCCAGTTCGGCCTGGACCTCGCCGGCCTCTTCGATAAAGACCTCGCGCAGCTCCTCCTCGACCGGCTCGGCATCGGCCGCGGGCGGCAGCAGCGCCTGCGGCACCTGCGCCGCCGGAGGATTGATGGGGTTGACCGGCGTCGCCAGCACCTCGGCGATCGCCGAGGCATCGGGGGTCGGCGGCGGCAGGCTGTCCAGCTCGATGCCGGCCAGCAACTCCTCGGGCTCTGCACCCTCCGGCTCGGCCTCGGCCTGCGGCGCTTCATCGCTCACTGCGGCCGCGTCCTGCTCGTCTGCCTGGGGCGCGGAGGTCGGAGATTCCTGCGCTGCGGCAGGCTCGAATTCGACCAGGAATTCTTCGTCGGCGTCCGCAGGCTCCTCGACCGGCAGGGCGGTAGGTTCCAGCGCCTCTTCAGCCACCGGCTCCGCCGGCGGTGGCAATTCTTCGGGCAGCTGCTGAGCCGGCGGCTCGACCTCGCCGGAGGCCAGGGGCGCGGCCGCCGCCTCGCCTTCGCCGGCCGCCCTGGGCGGATAGCCGAGAGCGATGAGGCTTTCGTCGGCGATGTCGAGAATCATGTCGTGAGGCGTAGACGGGTCTTCCGCCAGGCGCTCCAGGTAGTACTCGACGCTGGTGATGGCGTCGGCCAGGGTGTCCAGACTCTGCCAGTCGGGCACGGCCTGCTTGCCCAGCAGCTGCTGGCAGATGTAGTCGTTGGCCGCCTGGACCTGGGCCGCGGCCCGTTCCAGCGGAATCATCGCCAGGCCGCCACGGACCTGGGTCAGCAGCAGGGGCACCGACTCCAGGTGAACATGGTTCCACTGGGAGGCGATGAACTCGATGATGGCGTCCTTGGATTGCTCCAGGCCGTTGCGCGCCTCGCGCACCACCACCCGATGCAGCTGATCGATGTCGGTGGTGGGCAGCCGGCTCTCCTCGGCATCGCCGACCTCGTTGCCACTGACCATGCCGGCCAGGGTGGCTTCGACATAGAGCAGCGCCCCGGCGATATCCATGAGGGCGGCGTCGCTGGCCTCGCGCACGCCTTCGGCCAGTTCGGCCACGGCTTCGTGCTGTTCCAGCACCACCTTGCGCGGCTGCCCGAAGCCCAGCACCGCCAGGGTATCGGCGATCTGCTTGAGCGGCGCCAGGAGGCCGCGCAGGCTGGCAGGCTGCTGGCGATCGCTGCGCACGAAAAGGTCCAGGCTGTCCTTGATCTGTACCAGCTCTTCGCACAGCGCGGTCACCACCGAGCGCATGGCTTCGCGATCCGGACCGACGATGCGCGAACGCTCGAAGCCCACCAGCTCGGCATCCGGCAGGGCCTCGTCGAGACGATAGTGCGCCTTGAGCGCGGCGATGCGCGGACTCTGCACCGGCGCCTTGGCCAGGTAGAACAGCAGATTCTTCAGCAGATCGGCCGGCGCCGGCTGGTTGAGGGTGGTCACCCCATCGCTGATGAGTCGCTTGAGTTCACGATCCAGTTGCCGGAGCAGACCGCGGATCGAGCTGCTGTTGTCCAGCTCGCCGGCCTGCAACAGCTCGGTCAGACCCGCCGCCACCGGCCAGAGCGCGCCAAAGGGCGAGCCGGCGCAGAGCTGATCCAGCCGCTCGAAGACCCGCAGCAGATAGTCCAGGTGCAGCTGGACGTCGCGGTCGCGGAACAGTCCGACCTGGGCGCCCTGCAGCGCCTGGCGCAGCTTGCGCAGGCGTGGCAGCCAGTCCGGCGCCGCGCGGTCGGCCAGTTCGGCATCGCTCAGCGACAGCGGCGTGGCGGACAGATCCGGCGAGAACAGGCTGGTTTCCGAGAGCAGCTTTTCCCCGCGCGCCGAGCGCAGGTCGTTGAGCAGCGGCAGGATGGCAAGTGGCAGATCGCGGCGGGCCTCGAGAACCCGGTCCAGATAGGGCGGCACCTGCAGGATGGCCTGCATCAGGACTTCCATCGCCTCGTCCGAGCTGTTCACCCGCTCTTCGTGAAGGGCCTGCAGCAGCAGCTCCATCTCTTCGGCGAGCAGCGCGGCGCCATAGAACTCCACCATCTGCAGCGTGCCGTAGACCTGGTGCACATAGGTCCGGCAGAAACCCAGGCGGCTACGGTCGTGCGGGTTGTCGACGAACGCCTCGAGCGCCTTGCGGGCCTGCTGCAAGGTTTCGGCGATCTCTCCCTTGACCCACTCGAGGGCTACGTAGTCGTGTCGATCGATCATCTCGGCTCCTGTCATGCCGGGGGGCTTACCTGGCGGGTGAACGCCAGGACTTCGGGATGATCGACGGGTACCAGTTGCGGGTGGCTCCAATTGCTCACCTCACCGACACCCAGGACCAAGAGCCCACCCGGTGCAAGCCGCTGGACCAGCTGGTTGAGCAGGTCTCGACGCAGCCAGCGGCGGAAATAAATCAGCAAGTTCTGACAAAAAATGACATTGAGCCCCTGCAAGGGGGCCTGCCCCAGTTCCAGCACATTGAGTCGGGCGAAGCACAGTCGCTCCGCCAGGCCCGCGGTGACCTCGAAACTGCCGTCTGCATGGGTGCGGAAATAGCGCTCGCGCAGGCTGGCCGGCACCCCAGCCAGCCGCTGCAGGCTGTAGGTTCCCTGCCGCGCCTGGCGCAGGGCTTCGCTGCTGATGTCGGTACCGGTCAGGGCGAACGTCAGGGGGCGTGGCTGCCGGGCCAGAGCTTCGGCGGTACTGATGGCCATCGAAAACGCTTCCTCTCCACTGGCGCACCCCAGACTCCACAGGGTCAGACCGTTGCCCTCGGTGGTCCGGGCGAATTCACTCACATAGGCTTCCAGCAGCGCGAAGGACGGTGGATGGCGGAAGAAGCGGGTGGCCTGGATGGTCAGCCGATCGAGCAGCCGGACCCATTCGATGCGCCCGCCGATGCCCGCGCAGACGACCTGGTAGTAGCTGTCGTAATCCGCGATCTCCAGTTCGCGCATGCGCGCGGCCAGCTGGATCTGCAGAAAGCTGCGCTGGCGATCGTCCAGTACCATGCCGGCGCGCATCTCGAGCAGCTGTCGCCAACGCTCGAAGTCCGCATCCGGCAGCTCGGGAGCACGGCGCAACGCCCAACTCGACTCCCTCACCCCGTCTCCCCCTCGCCACACCGCGATGCGGCCGCTGCGGTCAGCCCAGCGGCTGCTCGTTCGGCAGATTGAAGCCCGAGACCGAACGCCGCATCTCGCTGGCCAGCTTGGCCAGCTCGCCGATGCTGCGCGCGGTGGCGGTGGTGCCGGCCGAGGTCTGCGAGGTGATCTCCTGAATCACGTTCATGGTGCTGGAGATGTGGCTGGCGGACGAAGACTGCTGGCGCGCGGCATTGGAGATGTTCTGGATCAGCCCGGCGAGGCTCTGCGATACCTTCTCGATCTCTTCCAGGGCCACACCGGCGTCCTGGGCCAGGGCGGCTCCGCGCACCACTTCCGAGGTGGTCTGCTCCATGGAGATGACCGCTTCGTTGGTGTCGGTCTGGATCGCCTTGACCAGGGCCTCGATCTGCTTGGTGGCGCCGGAGGAACGTTCGGCGAGGCGCTGGACCTCGTCGGCGACCACGGCGAAGCCGCGGCCGGCGTCACCGGCCATGGAGGCCTGGATGGCGGCGTTCAGGGCCAGGATGTTGGTCTGGTCGGCGATGTCGTTGATCAGGCCGACGATGTCGCCGATCTCCTGGGACGACTCGCCCAGGCGCTTGATCCGCTTGGCGGTGTCCTGGATCTGTTCGCGAATGCTGTCCATGCCGATGATGGTGTTGTGCACCACCTGGTTGCCCTTGTTGGCGATGGCCACGGAGCGCTCCGCCACCGCGGTGGATTCGGAGGCGTTGGTGGATACCTGGTCGATGGACACGGCCATCTCGTTGATCGCCGCGGAGGCCCCGGCGATTTCCTGGGCCTGGTGTTCCGAGGCCTCGGCCAGCACGGTGGCGGTGTCCTGGGACTCCTGGGCGGCGGCGGCCACCTGGACGGCGGTCTGGTTGATGGTTTCCACCAGTTCGCGCAGCTGGTCGATGGAGTAGTTGATGGAGTCGGCGATGGCGCCGGTGAAGTCTTCGGTCACCGTGGCCTGCACGGTCAGGTCACCGTCGGCGAGGTCGGCAATCTCGTCCAGCAGACGCAGAATGGCGGTCTGGTTGCGCTGGTTCTTCTCGTCGGTCTCGGCCAGGCGGCGGCGGGTGTCGCGCACCAGGATGTAGCCGATGCAGAGGATGGCGCCGAGGGCGATGAACACCAGCAGGTAGCTGCCCACGGTGTTGATCTTGCGGCTCTGGGCCAGCGACGCGTAGCCGGCGCTCAGGTCCGAGGCGGAACCGAGCAGCGCCTGGGAACCACGGTAGATCAGGCCCACGGCGGAACGGATCTGCAGCAGTTCGGGCGAGGTCGCGAGGATCTCGTCGACGTTGCCGGAGACGAATTCGAACAGCTTGTTGGCTTCGTTGAGGCGGCCGACCGCCTCGGGATCGGTGATCTTGGCGATGCCCATGGAGGCATTGCCTTCGCGCATGGCCTTGAGCACCCGGCCGAACAGGCTGGCGTCGCGGCCGAAGCTGTCGGCGGCCTGCACGGCGGCTTCGTCGCCGGTGAGGATCTTGTTGATGGCGCCGAGGATCCGCTCGGCGAGCAGCGCCTGCCGCTGGGCCACCACCACCTGACTGGCGGGCGCGCCGCGCTCGATCAGGATGTCGACGATCTCTTCGTTCTCGACCTGCAGCTGGGGGATGGTGTCGGCCAGGGCGCCGGACAGCTGGTGCAGGGACAGTACGGTCTGCTCGCTGCCGAGCATGGTGTCGACCTGCTTGCGCTGGGCCTCCCACTGGGATTCCAGGGTGTCCAGACGCGGACGGAGGATCGCCGGCGACGCCGGCAGACCGGTCTGCGGATCGCCGCTGCGCAGGATGTTCAGGCGGCGCTCGAATTCGGCACGGGCCTGGCGCAGGTCCTTGAAGGCGTCGGCCTTGCCGGTCGCGGCCTCACTGGCGCTCTTGGCCAGCTGCTGCGAGAGGATGCGCAGCTCGGTGGCCTGGCCCTGATACTGGTTATCGTAGTTGGTCTGGGTGCCCAGGTACGCGAAGTTGGCGAACAGCAGCACGATCGCGACGATCAGCACCACGAACATGCCCGCGACCCACGCGTTGAGTTTCCCGGTATTGAGTTTGTTCATCAGCGGCCCCCGCCTGGACCTTGGTTCCTTTAGTTCTATCCTTGTCGGACGCCGGACCGGTTTGCTTGAAGCCGGTGCTCGTCGCCCTACCCCCACCCGTCGGCGACGGCTCCTGCCATCCCGACCCCGATCCGCCTTGCAGCGTCCGGACCTCCGACCCGCTAGGCCGCGACGTCCATGAACTCGGGATGCTCGACCAAGGCGCGCGGGCTGCAGACCAGCCAGGGCACGTCGCGTTGGAAGACACCTTCCAGAAAGAAGTGCAGGCCCGCCGGCACGCTGTCGGCGTGCTCGCGATAGGCCTCGATGTCGAAATGCTGCATCCCCAGGACTTCGTCAACCGCCAACCCGACGAAGAGGTCGCCATGGTCGACGATCAGGATGCGCCGCTGTTTGCGCAGGGCCTGGATCTTCACGCCGAGGAATTGCCCCAGGTCGGCGATCGGCAGCAGGCGACCACGCACGTTGGCCACGCCCTTGAGCCACGGCTTGACGCCGGGCAGCGCGGTGAAGCGCGGCTCCGGCAGGATCTCGCTGACCTCGCCCATGGGAATCACGAAGCGCAATTCACCGAGGCGAAAGCCGATACCGCTCCAGCTGCGCTGGTTTTCCTGCTGCGCCGGCAGGCCGGCCGCCCGCTCGCGGCAGCGCAGATCGATCAGGCGCAAGAGTTCGTAGGGCGTGGTGGCGTCGCTCATAGGATTCCCTGCCCAGTGGGGCGCTGCCGCGAGAAACGGACGAAAGACCTCAGCCTTGCAGGACACCCGCCAGGGTGCGCAGCAGGGTGTCTTCGTCGATGGGCTTGGTGAGGTAGTCCTTGGCGCCCTGGCGCTTGCCCCAGACCTTGTCGGTTTCCTGGTCCTTGGTGGTGACGATGACCACCGGGATATGGCTGGTCTCGGCATCCTTGGTCAGCTGCCGGGTGGCCTGGAAGCCATTGAGGCCGGGCATGACGATATCCATCAGCACCGCATCCGGCTTCTCCTGGCGGGCCAGGGCGACGCCGTCGGCACCGTTCTCGGCCTTGAGCACCTGATGCCCATGCTTTTCCAGCATGGCGGTGAGCTTGTACATCTCGGTGGGAGAGTCGTCGACGATCAGAATTCGAGCCATGAAAATTTCCTACTAGATTGAATCGCCCGCCTCAGGACACTCAGGACGCTTGTTCGAGCGGAGTGAAACTGGGGACGTGGGTCTTGATCGCACCGATCAGCTCTTCTTTGCTGAAGGGTTTGGTGAGGTACTGGTCAGAGCCGACGATGCGGCCCTTGGCCTTGTCGAAGAGCCCGTCACGGGAGGACAACATGATGACGGGCGTCGCGCGGAAGGCGCTGTTGTTCTTGATCAGCGCGCAGGTCTGATAGCCATCCAGTCGCGGCATCATGATGTCCACGAAGATGATGTGGGGGTGACTATCGGCGATCTTGGCGAGCGCATCGAATCCATCGATGGCGGTGATGACCTCGCAGCCAACTTTCTTGAGCAGGGTCTCGGCGGTCCGACGAATCGTCTTCGAGTCGTCGATCACCATGACCTTCAGCCCTTCCGAATACTGTTCCATGTTCAAGCTACCAGCTCATCGTCGATGAAACGTGAATGATGTCGATCCGGGCACTTTGGCGGCGCCTCTTTGTAGCACACAATACCGTGACGTACCACGCAGATCCCCTGGTGGCGGACCACCGGCCCGCCCGCCACGACGATCGCGCAAGCATTGGCACTGGAGGGGATCGAAGGGCTATTCTGACGCCTTGCCCACGTACAACCGAGGTCTAGCGTCAATGAGTATCCGCCTGGGGATCGTCATGGATCCCATCGAACGCATCTCCTATAAGAAGGATAGCTCCATGGCCATGCTGTGGGCGGCCAAGGCGCGCGGCTGGACCCTGCACTACTTCGAGATGCAGGATCTGTACCAGGTCGACGGCGAGGCCCGCGGTCGCGGCCGGCAGCTGGACGTGTTCCAGGATCCGGAGCGCTGGTTTGCCTTTGGCGAGGACGTCGACCTGCCCCTGCGCGAGCTGGACGTGATCCTGATGCGCAAGGATCCGCCCTTCGACAACGAATTCGTCTATGCCACCTACCTGCTGGAGCAGGCCGAGCGTGGCGGCACCCTGGTGGTGAATCGCCCGGCCAGCCTGCGCGACTGCAACGAGAAGTTCTTTGCCACCCTGTTTCCCGAGCTGGCGCCGCCGACCCTGGTCAGCCGCCGCGCCGACATCATCCGCGAATTCGCCCGCACCCATGGCGACGTCATCCTCAAGCCGCTGGACGGCATGGGCGGCAGCTCCGTGTTCCGCCACCGCGAAGGGGATCCCAACCTCTCGGTGATCCTCGAGACCCTGACCGCCCACGGCACCCAGCAGATCATCGCCCAGCGCTACCTGCCAGGCATCAAGGACGGCGACAAGCGCATTCTGATGATCGACGGTCAACCGGTGGACTATTGCCTGGCGCGCATTCCGGCCCAGGGCGAGACCCGTGGCAACCTGGCCGCCGGTGGCCGGGGCGTCGCCCAGCCGCTGTCGGCGCGGGATCGCGAAATCGCCGCCACGGTGGGCCCGGAACTGCGCAAGCGCGGCCTGCTCTTTGTCGGCCTGGACGTGATCGGCGAGCACCTCACCGAGATCAACGTCACCAGTCCGACCTGCATCCGCGAGATCGATGCGGCCTATGACACCCGCATCGCCGAGCGCCTCATGGATGTGATCGCGCAGCAACGCGCGGGCTGAGGCGAGGGTCCGTGCCGCCCGTGGCGGCATGGACAACCGCGGACACAATCCGCAGACTGGCGCCAGCCCTGCCGCGCGTCCTCTGCCCTTGCCGACCCAGTCAATGCCCAGCACCGCCTCCTCCCCCGCCAGCCAGGTTCGTCCCGCCGACCGCCTGGGCTTCACGCTGCTCATCGCGACCCTGCTGCACGTCGTGCTGATTCTCGGCGTCGGCTTTTCGCTGCCCGAGCCCACCCAGATCAGCCGCACCCTGGAGGTGACGCTGGCCAGCTTCAAGAGCGACGAGGCGCCCAAGCAGGCCGACTTCCTCGCCCAGGAGAACCAGCAGGGCAGCGGTACCCTGGACAAGGCGGCGGCCCCGAGCACCCCGGTGCAGGCGCCCTTCCACGACAGCGAGATCCGCCAGGCCGCGCCTCCGGCCCGCCCGCCCGCAGCGGATCGCGCCCAGGCACCCAAGGCGGCGGTGACCACCCGCGCCGCGCGGCCGACCAAGGCCGAACCCAGTCGCGAGACGCCCGAACGGGAGCAGCGCGATGCGCCGAGTCCCGAGTCCGACAGCCAGGCCGCCGAACTCGCCAGCCTGGAGGCCCAGCTCGCCGAAGAGCGCCAGCAATACGCCAAGCGGCCGAAGATCTGGCGGATCAACGCCGCCTCGACGCAAAAGGACAAGGGCGCCCGCTACAAGGAAGAATGGCGGCGCAAGATCGAGCGCATCGGCAATCTCAACTACCCCGAGCAGGCCAAGCGCGACCGCCTCTACGGCAGCCTGCGCCTGCTGGTGTCCATCAACAAGGACGGCTCGCTCTACGAGGTCCAGGTGCTGGAGTCCTCGGGACGCCAGGTACTCGATCAGGCGGCGCTGCGCATCGTCCGGCTGGCGGCGCCCTTCGCCCCCTTCAGCGGCGACCTGGCCGACATCGACCGGCTGGAGATCATCCGCACCTGGCGCTTCGAGCGTGGCGACCGCCTGTCCAGTCAATAGCCCGGGACGCCGTTGGACTTGAAGCCGGACCGCGCAACCGGGAAACTTGCCGGTCATGAAGCCGACCTCCAGCACCACCCTACAGCACCAGCTCCTGATCGCCATGCCGCAGATGGACGATCCCAATTTCGCCGAGACGGTGATCTACCTCGTCGACCATGGCCCGGACGGCGCCATGGGCCTGGTGATCAACCGGCCCAATGGCCTGCACCTGGACGACCTGCTCGAACAGCTGCGTCCGAACATACCGGCCACCCCGGAAGACACCCGGGTCGTGCTCTATGCCGGCGGTCCGGTGCAGACCGATCGCGGCTTCGTCCTGCATGACGCCGGCCCGGTGTTCCAGAACACCCTGGAACTCGAAGAACTGAGCCTGACCACCTCGCCGGACGTGCTCTTCGCCCTCTCCGACGGCACCGGTCCGAGCCGCCACCTGATCACCCTGGGCTACAGCGGCTGGGGGCCCGGCCAACTGGAAGAAGAACTCGCCGCCAATCTCTGGCTCACCACCCCGGCCACCAGCGCCCTGCTGTTCGAGACGCCGAGCGAGCAGCGCCTCGGCGCGGCCGCCGCCCTGCTGGGGGTCGACCTGCGCCTGCTGTCGCGCCAGGCGGGCCACGCATGAGCGCGCCCAGCGGGCTCTACCTGGGCTTCGACTACGGCACCCGGCAGATCGGCGTCGCCGTCGGCCAGGCCGTGACCGGTCAGGCCCGCGAACTGCTCACCCTCAAGGCGCAGAACGGCGTACCCGACTGGCAGCAGATCCAGCGGCTGCTGGACGAGTGGCGGCCCACCGCCCTGGTGGTCGGCCTGCCGCTGAACATGGACGGCACCCCCAGCGAGATGAGCGAGCGCGCCGAACGCTTCGCCCGCCGCCTGCACGGCCGCTACGGCCTGCCCGTGCATACCCATGACGAGCGCCTCACCACCTATGCCGCCAAGGGCGAGCGCCTGCAGGGCGGTCAGCGCGACGGCTATCGCGAGCGCCCGGTGGATGCCCTTGCCGCCGCCCTTCTCCTGGAAGGCTGGCTGACCCAACAACTGGAACGGGCCGCGCGCCCGCAATCGGAGTAGCCATGCATCTGCCCTCTCCCGCCGAGCTCCTGCCGCGGCTGGCCGCCGACCTGCGCCTGTCGCTGGATCGTCGTGGCATCACCGACCCCGGCTTCGTCGGCATCCACACCGGCGGCCTCTGGGTCGCCGAGGCCCTGCTGGCCGAACTCGGCCTTGACACCCCGCTGGGCAGCCTGGACGTCTCCTTCTACCGCGACGACTTCACTCAGAAGGGCCTGCACCCCCAGGTGCGCCCCTCGGCCCTACCGTTCGAGATCGACGGGCGCCACCTGGTGCTGGTGGACGACGTGCTGATGAGCGGCCGCACCGTGCGTGCGGCGCTCAACGAACTCTTCGACTATGGCCGTCCCGCCAGTGTGACCCTGGTCTGCCTGCTGGACGTCAATGCCCGCGAATTGCCGATCCAGCCTGACGTGGTGGGCGCCACCCTGACCCTGGCCCCCACCCAGCGCGTCAAGCTGACCGGCCCCTCGCCGCTCGCCCTCGAATACCGCGACGTCCCCGCCGCCTGACCTGGATCTGCCGCCATGACCGACGCTACGCGTTCGCTGCAACTCAACGCCCAGGGCCAATTGCGCCACTTCCTGTCACTCGACGACCTGCCCGCCGAACTCCTCACCGAATTGCTCGACACCGCCGACTCCTTTCTCGAGGTCGGTGCCCGGGCGGTGAAAAAGGTGCCGTTGCTGCGCGGCAAGACCGTGTGCAACGTCTTCTTCGAAAATTCGACCCGCACCCGCACCACCTTCGAACTGGCGGCCAAGCGGCTGTCGGCGGACGTCATCACCCTCAACGTCTCCACCTCCTCCACCAGCAAGGGCGAGACGCTGTTCGACACCCTGCGCAATCTGGAAGCCATGGCCGCCGACATGTTCGTGGTGCGCCACGCCGATTCCGGCGCCGCCCACTTCATCGCCGAGCACGTCTGCCCCGATGTGGCCATCATCAATGGGGGCGACGGCCGCCATGCGCACCCCACCCAGGGCATGCTCGACATGCTGACCATTCGCCGCCACAAGGGCGATTTCGCCAACCTGTCGGTGGCCATCGTCGGCGACATCCTGCATTCGCGGGTCGCCCGCTCCGACATGCTGGCGCTGCGCACCCTGGGTTGCCGCGACATCCGCGTGATCGCCCCGCGCACCCTGCTGCCGGTCGGCCTCGAAGAACTCTATGGCGTACGCACCTTCACCGACCTGGCCGAGGGCCTGGACGGCGTGGACGTAGTGATCATGCTGCGCCTGCAACGCGAGCGCATGCAGGGCGGCCTCTTGCCCAGCGAAGGCGAGTACTACCGGCTGTTCGGCCTGACCCGCCAGCGCCTGGCGCGCGCCAAGCCCGATGCCATCGTCATGCACCCCGGGCCGATCAACCGGGGCGTCGAAATCGAATCCGCGGTCGCCGATGGCGAGCAGTCGGTCATCCTCAACCAGGTCACCTACGGCATCGCGGTCCGCATGGCGGTCTTGTCGATGACCATGAGCGGGCAGACGGCCCAGCGTCAGCTACAGGAGAATGCGCAGTGAGCCTGAGCATCCGCAACGCCCGGGTGATCGACCCGGCCACCGGTCTCGACCGGATCAGCGACGTCCATGTCGACCAGGGTCGCATCCTCGCCCTCGGCGAGGCGCCCCTGGGCTTCCAGGCCGACGAGCAGCTGGACGCCAGCGGCCTGATCCTGGCGCCCGGCCTGGTCGATCTGGATGTCGCCCTGTGCGAACCGGGCCTGACCCGCAAGGGCAACGTCGACAGCGAGACCCGCGCCGCCGCGGCCGGTGGCGTCACCAGCCTGTGCTGCCCGCCCACCACCCGCCCGGTGCTGGACACCACGGCGGTGGCCGAACTCATCCTCGACCGGGCGCGCACCGCCGATCATGCCCGCGTCCATCCCATCGGCGCCCTGACCAAAGGCCTCGCCGGCGAGCAGCTGGCCGAACTGATGGCCCTGCGCGACGCCGGTTGCGTGGCCTTCACCAACGGTCTGCAGCCCTTCGAGAATCTGCGGGTGCAGCGACGCGCGCTGGAATACGCCGCCACCTTCGACCTCACCGTGGTCTTTACCGCCCTGGACGCCGATCTGGCCCACGGCGGTCTCGCCCACGAAGGACCCACCGCCAGCTTCCTGGGGCTCACCGGCATCCCGGAGACCGCGGAGACCATCGCCCTGTCGCGTGACCTGCTGCTGGTGGAACAGAGTGGCGTGCGCGCCCACTTCGGGCAGCTGACCAGTGCCCGCGCGGTGGAGATGATCGCCGCCGCCCAGGCGCGCGGCCTGCCGGTGACCGCCGATGTGGCGCTCTACCAGTTGCTGCTCACCGACGAGGCCCTGCAGGGCTTTTCCAGTCTCTATCACGTCAAGCCGCCGCTGCGCACCGCGCGCGATCGCGACGCCCTGCGCGCCGGGGTACGGGACGGGGTGATCGGCGCCATCTCCAGCCATCACCAGCCCCACGAGGCGGACGCCAAGCTGGCGCCCTTCGCCGCCACCGAGCCGGGCATCAGCAGCGTCGAATTGCTGCTGCCCCTGGCCCTGACCCTGGTGGACGATGGCCTGCTGGATCTGCCGACCCTGCTGGCCCGCCTCACCAGCGGCCCGGCCCAAGCCCTGCGCCTCGCGGCGGGCCGCTTGGCCAAGGGCCTGCCGGCGGACCTGGTGCTGTTCGCCCAGCAGCCGACCGCCCAGGCCGCCACGCCCTGGCTGTCCCGTGGACGCAACTGCCCCTTCCAGGGCCTCACCCTGGGGGGACGCATCGAACGCACCCTGGTGGGTGGCCGCACCACCTATCGCCGTGACGCCTGAATAGAAGAAGGGGCTCCATGGAGCCCCTTCTTCTTGCCATCCAGCCGACGCTAGCGCACCAGCCGCCGGCGATTCTCTTCGGAGATCTGCGAATTAAGCGTCCAGAAGTCGTAGAGCACGCCCAGCAGGAAGAAACCCGCCGTAAAGAAATAGAGGATGGCGGTGATCCACTTGCCCAGGTAGAGGCGGTGCACGCCGAAGATGCCGAGAAAGGTCAGCAGGATCCAGCCCAGGCTGTAGTTGAGCGAGCCGGACTGGAAGCGCAGGTCCGCCTCGCGATCCATGGCCGGGATCAGGAAGAGGTCGATCAGCCAGCCGATGCCCAGCAGGCCCAGGGTGCAGAACCAGATCGTGCCGGTAACCGGCTTGCCATAGTAGAAGCGGTGGGCGCCGAGAAAGCCGAAGATCCACAGCAGATAGCCCATAACCTTGCTGTGGGTGTCCTGATACCGCATGCCTACTACCTCGCGACTGAAGGAAAAGACCCGCCTTACCTACACCCTTACCTTCACCGTGACTTTATGTCGAAAACTGGATGAATGCCCAGGGAGTCTCACTGGCTGGCGCTCAAGGGACCTCACTTTCCGCTAAAAATTACATAATTTCTTGATGAGAGGTGCACAAAATATCCACAGGGTTGGTATAGAATCCCTCGCTTCGATCTTCAGACACCCCTACGACAATGCGTCTATTTCTTCTGACATGGCTCTCCGCCTGTCTTGTACTGCCCGCGGCAGTGCAAGCGAAAGAGAACTCTGCAGCGCGCACTGCCGCTCCGGTCCACAAGGTCGCAGCCCGGCATGTCACCGCCGCCTCAGCTCCCAAGACCGCCCGGCACGCCGCCGCTGCTCCCGCACCCAAGGCCGCCGCTCGCCACGTCGCCAGCGTCGACCGTGCCCAGGCAGCCTCCGCGGCCCGCGCCAAGCGCGCCGCCCGTGCGACCAGCGCCCTGCACCGCAAACAGGCCACCGCCCAGGCCGCCACCCGCAACGTCGGCGCCCAGGTGGCGACCCGCGCCATGGACCTGGTCGGCACGCCCTATCGTTTCGGCGGTACCAATCCGCAGAACGGTCTGGATTGCAGCGGCCTGGTCAACTACGTCTATCGCGACGTGCACAACGTCAAGCTGCCGCGTACTTCCAGGGAACTGGCCCAGCTCAAGGGACCCAAGGTCGCCCGTGGCGATCTCAAGGCCGGCGACCTGGTGTTCTTCAAGACCGGTCAGCGCAGCGGTATCGATCACGTCGCCATCTACCTGGGCAACGATAGATTCGTCCATGCCCCGCGCAGTGGCGAGAGCGTGCGCGTCGATCACCTGAGCAAGCCCTACTGGACCAAGCGCTTCGCCTCGGCCAAGCGCGTGCTGCAGCAGCCCACCACTCTGGCGGCGGAAGCCGATCCCGTCGCGGACAAGCCGCGTACCAAGCGTACCCGCAAGTCCTGATCCCTCCCCCTCGCTCCGCCGGGCACTACCGCCCGGCGGAGTGTCGCTCCACTCGGCGCCGCCCGGCGCAAAGCCATTGAACGACGCTCCGCTTCCTGGATACTGTATGCAATCACAGTCCAGGAGATCTCGATGGAGCTCGCCGACAAGCTGATCATTCTCGCCGATGCCGCCAAGTACGACGTGTCCTGCGCCAGCAGCGGCGCGCCCAAACGCAGCTCGAAGGGCAAGGACGGCCTGGGCTCGACCGATGGCATGGGCATCTGCCATAGCTTCACCCCCGATGGGCGCTGCGTGGCGCTGCTCAAGGTGCTGCTGACCAACTTCTGCCAGTACGACTGCCAGTACTGCGTCAATCGCCGCAGCAGCAACGTGCCGCGGGCGCGCTTCACGCCCGAGGAAGTGGTGCAGCTGACCCTCGACTTCTATCGGCGCAATGTCATCAGCGGACTGTTCCTCAGCTCCGGCATCATCCGCTCCTCCAACTACACCATGGAGCAGATGACCCGGGTCGCCCAGCTGTTGCGCGAGCAGCACCAGTTCCGCGGCTACATCCACCTCAAGACCATTCCCGACGCCGATCCCGAGATCATCGCCCAGGCGGGTCTCTATGCCGATCGCCTGTCGGTCAACATCGAGCTGCCCACCGAGAGCAGTCTGATCAAGCTGGCGCCGGAAAAGAACGGCAGCAGCATCCGCAAGACCATGGGCAACATCCGCCTAGGCCTGGAAGAAGCCGAGGCCGAAGCCAAGGCGCCGCGTTTCGCCCCGGCGGGCCAGAGCACCCAGATGATCGTGGGCGCCGATGCCACCGACGACCGCACCATTCTCGATACCGCCCAGACGCTGTACGGCGCCTATCGCCTCAAGCGGGTCTACTATTCGGCCTTCAGCCCCATCCCGGAAAGCCCGGGCACGGTGCCGCTGCAACCGCCGCCGCTGCTGCGCGAGCATCGCCTGTACCAGGCCGACTTCCTCATGCGTGGCTATGGCTTCCAAGCGGATGAGTTGCCCACCGAAGACGGCCAGCTGCCGCTGGATGTCGATCCCAAGCTGGCCTGGGCGCTGCACAATCGCGCCATCTTCCCGCTGGATCTCAATCGCGCCGACCAGGCGCTGATCGCCCGGGTACCCGGCATCGGCGTGCTCTCGGCCAAGCGGCTGGTGGAGCTCAGACGCGAGCGACGCATCCGCTACGCCGACCTGATCCGCCTGAAATGCAGCGTGGAAAAGGCGCGCCCCTTCATCGTCACCCAGGACTATCGCCCGCAACCGCGCCTGGCCGAGTCCCTGGACCTGCGCCGGCAGCTCGCCGAACCGCCCGCCCAGCTCGCCCTGCTCTAGATGCAGAGAGTCGATTTCGACGGCACCTTCGCCGGCTGGCGCAAGGAGGCGCGGCGGCTGTTGCAGGCCGGTATCCCGCCGGCCCAGGTGAGCTGGCAGGAGAGTCGCGGCCTGGGCGATCTGTTCGACGAACCGGCCGAAGTCGTGGCGCCCCCGCCCAGCGGCGCCATACGCATCCCGCCGCAACTGGCCGAAGCCCTGACCTACGCCGCCTGCTTTCGCAGCGACGATCGCTGGGCGCTGCTTTACCAGGTGCTCTGGCGCGTCGCCCGCGGCGAACGGGCAGCCATGCTGGCCGGTGACGAAGACGGCAGCGAATTGCAGCGCCGGGTCAAGGCGATCCGCCGCGAGATCCACCATGTGCATGCCTTCCTGCGCTTTCGGCCGCGCGCGGAAAGCGCAGGTCCGCCGGCCTGGGTGGCCTGGCACCAGCCGGCCCACGACGTCCTGGCCCTGGCGGCGCCGCACTTCTGCGACCGCATGGGCAACAGCAGCTGGCTGATCGCGACCCCCGAAGCCGCCGCGCTCTGGGACGGTCAGGCGCTGCAACTGGTGGAGCCCTGCCCCGCCGAGCTGCAACGCCTGGCCCGGCAGACGCCGGAAGACGACGACCGCAACGCTGGTGACGAACTCTGGCGCGCCTACTACCGCAGCACCTTCAATCCGGCGCGGGCCAATCCGCGCACCCTGAGGGGCAACATGCCGGCGCGTTTCTGGAAGGATCTGCCGGAAGGGCCGCTGATCCCGGCGCTGCTCAGCGAGGCGCGGGCCGGCGCCCAGCGCCTGGCCCAGGCCGAAGCCGTGGGTCGCCAGAGCGGTCGCGAGGTGCTGATCGCGGCCGAGCGCGCCCAGCCCGAACGCCCGCTGCCCACCACCCTCGACGAGTGCCGTCGCTGCGAACTCTGGGAAAAGGCCACCCAGCCGGTGGCCGGCGAAGGCCCGCGCACCGCGCGCATCCTGCTGTTGGGCGAACAGCCCGGCGATCAGGAGGACCTGGCGGGCCGGCCCTTCGTCGGCCCGGCCGGCCAGGTGCTGATGGCGGCGCTGGCCGAAGCCGGCCTCGAGCGCAGCGAGGTGTTCCTCACCAATGCGGTCAAGCACTTCAAGTGGATTCCCCAGGGCAGAAGACGCAAGCACGTCACCCCGGGACCGGAGATTGCCCCCTGCCGCTACTGGCTGGAGCAGGAATTGCGCGACATCCAGCCGACGGTCGTGGTGGCCCTGGGCTCGACCGCCCTGGAAGCCCTGCTCAAGCGCAAGCCAAGGGGTCTGGCGCAATTCATGGGACGGCCCCTGCGACTGGACGAGCGCTGGATCATCGCCACCTATCACCCCTCCTACATCCTGCGCACCCCGGATGCCGAGCAGCAGGACCAGGCGCGCCAGGCTCTTGTCGCCGCCCTGCGCGAGGCCAGGGCCCTGGCGGCCGGCAGCACAGCCGAAGGCTAGCGGAAGCGCTTGGGCGGCTCGTCGCCCATGTCCACCGAGAGGTTGCGGGTGATCTGATTGAGGTGATCGGCATCCGTTTCCGAACCCAGCTTGATCATCAGGCGCAGGTCGTTGGCGGAGTCGGCGTGGGCCAGGGCGGCCTCGTAGGTGATCTCGCCATCACGATAGAGCCCGTAGAGCGACTGGTCGAAGGTCTGCATGCCCAGCTCGCCGGACTTCTTCATCAGCGCCTTGAGCTCGTGCACCTCGCCCTTGCGGATCAGGTCGGCGACCAGCGGGGTGTTGAGCAGCACCTCGATCACCGCGCGGCGGCCCTGGCCATCGATGGTGGGCACCAGTTGCTGGGCGACGATGCCCTTGAGGTTGAGCGAGAGGTCCATCCAGGTCTGGCTGTGCCGATCGGCCGGGAAGAAGTGGATGATGCGGTCCAGCGCCTGGTTGGCGTTGTTGGCGTGCAGAGTGGCCAGGCACAGGTGGCCGGTCTCGGCGAAGGCCAGGGCGTGCTCCATGGTGTCCCGGCTGCGGATCTCGCCGATCATGATGACGTCCGGCGCCTGGCGCAGGGTGTTCTTCAGCGCCACCTCGAAGGACTCGGTGTCGATGCCCACCTCGCGCTGGGTGACGATGCAGCCCTGGTGCTGATGGATGTACTCGATGGGGTCCTCGATGGAGATGATGTGCCCCGCCGAGTTCTTGTTGCGGTGGCCGATCATGGCCGCCAGCGAGGTGGACTTGCCGGTGCCGGTGGCGCCGACGAAGATCACCAGGCCGCGCTTGGTCATGGCCAGCTTCTTGATGATCTCCGGCAGGCGCAGCTGTTCGACGGTGGGGATATTGACCTCGATGCGACGCAGCACCATGCCCACCAGGTTGCGCTGGTAGAAGGCGCTGACCCGGAAGCGGCCGATGCCGCGGGCGCTGATGGCGAAGTTGCACTCACGCTTCTGCTGGAATTCCTGCCGCTGCTCGTCGTTCATCACCCCCAGCACCAGGGCCCGGCATTGCTCGGGCGTGAGCGAGTCCTTGGTGACCGGCGTCATGCGCCCGTTGATCTTCATCGAAGGGGGCACGCCGGTGGTGATGAAGAGGTCGGACGCCCCCTTGTCCACCATCAGCTGCAGGAACCTGTCGAAATCCATCAGAAGTTCTCCGGCGTCTTGGCCTTCTCGCGGGCCGCGTCGCGGCTGATCAGGCCCTTGGCCAGGAGCGCCTTGAGGCACATGTCCAGGGTCTGCATGCCCAGGCCGCCACCGGTCTGGATCGAGGAATACATCTGCGCCACCTTGTCCTCGCGGATCAGGTTACGGATGGCCGGCGTGCCGATCATGATCTCGTGGGCCGCCACCCGGCCGCCGCCGACCTTCTTGAGCAGGGTCTGGGAAACCACCGCCTGTAGGGATTCGGACAACATGGAACGCACCATCGACTTCTCTTCCGCCGGAAAGACGTCCACCACCCGATCGATGGTCTTGGCCGCCGAGGTGGTGTGCAGGGTGCCGAAGACCAGGTGCCCGGTCTCGGCCGCGGTCAGCGCCAGGCGGATGGTCTCCAGGTCGCGCAGCTCGCCCACCAGGATGATGTCCGGGTCTTCGCGCAGCGCCGAGCGCAGGGCCTCGGAGAAGCCCAGGGTGTCGCGGTGCACCTCGCGCTGGTTGACCAGGCACTTCTTGGATTCGTGGACGAATTCGATGGGATCCTCGATGGTGAGGATGTGGTGGTACTTGGTGTTGTTGAGGTAGTCGAGCATGGCCGCCAGGGTGGTGGACTTGCCCGAGCCGGTCGGCCCGGTCACCAGCACCAGGCCGCGCGGGACGTCGGTGATCTTCTTGAACACCTCGCCCATGCCGAGCTCTTCCATGCTCAGCACCTTGGATGGAATGGTCCGGAACACCGCGCCGGCACCGCGATTCTGGTTGAAGGCGTTGACCCGGAAGCGCGCCACACCCGGCACCTCGAAGGAGAAGTCGGTCTCCAGGAATTCCTCGAAGTCCTTGCGCTGCTTGTCGTTCATGATGTCGTAGATCAGCGCGTGCACCTGCTTGTGCTCGAAGGCCGGCAGGTTGATGCGGCGCACGTCGCCGTCGACGCGGATCATCGGCGGCAGGCCGGCGGACAGGTGCAGGTCGGAGGCGCCTTGCCGCGCGGAAAAGGCCAGCAATTCGGTGATATCCATGGGACTCCCAGATGTCGAGCAAGCAGGTAGAATGCCGCGCAGCACTGGCGGTCTGACCTGGTCACCGCCACTCACTCATCCGGTACGCCGAGGCCTGCCGGATGCGCCGACGCAAGCAGGGGCTGAATGTCCACGATAGCCGAGAATAGCGCAACCGTACTCGAACGCATCGCCGCCGCCAGCCGGACGGCAGGCCGCGATCCCGCGACTGTCGGCCTCCTGGCGGTGAGCAAGACCAAGCCCGCCGCCGCCTTGCGCGAGGCCGCCGTTGCCGGTCTGCGCGACTTTGGCGAGAACTATCTACAGGAGGCGCTGGACAAGCAGCCGGCGCTGGCCGACCTGCCCCTGGTGTGGCATTTCATCGGTCCCATCCAGTCCAACAAGACCCGCGCCATCGCCAGCCATTTCGACTGGGTGCATTCGGTGGATCGCCTGAAGATCGCCCAGCGCCTGGCCGAGCAGCGCCCGCCCGAGCGCGGCCCGCTGAACATCTGCCTGCAGGTCAACGTCAGCGGCGAAGCCAGCAAGTCCGGCTGCCACCCCGACGAGCTGCCGGCCCTGGCCGCCGCGGTCAGCCGGTTGCCCAACCTGCGCCTGCGTGGCCTGATGGCCATCCCCGAACCCACCGACGACCCGGCCAGCCAGCGCGCCGCCTTCGCCCGGCTGCGCACCCTGAGCGAAGCCCTGAACCTGGGCCTGGACACCCTGTCCATGGGCATGAGCCAGGATCTGGAAGCCGCCATCGCCGAGGGCGCCACCTGGGTCCGCGTCGGTACCGCCCTCTTTGGCGCCCGCGACTACGGCGCCGCCTCTTCAACCTAGGAAGTCTCGATGAACGACACCCGCATCGCCTTCATCGGCGCCGGCAACATGGCCGGCGCCATCATCGGCGGCCTGCTCGCCCAGGGCGTGCCGGCCCGGCAGCTGAGCGCCAGCAATCGCAATCCGGCCAAGCGCGAAGCCCTGGCCCGGGAGCACGGCATCCGCGTCGAGGCCAGCAACAGCGCCGTGCTCGCCGACGCCGACGTGGTGGTGCTGGGGGTGAAGCCCCAGGTCATGGGCGAGGTCTGCCAGGAACTGGCCCCCCATCTGCGTCCGGACCAGCTGATCGTCTCGGTCGCCGCCGGCATCACCTGCGCCAGCCTGACCCGTTGGCTGGGCCCGCGCGCGCTGGTGCGCTGCATGCCGAACGTGCCCTCGCAGCTGCGCCTGGGCGCCAGCGGCCTGTTCGCCAATGACCAGGTCAGCGCCGAGCAGCGCGCCCGTGCCCAGGAGATCCTCGCCGCGGTCGGCCTGGCCCTGTGGGTCGAGGAAGAACAGCAGCTGGACGCGGTCACCGCCGTCTCCGGCAGCGGCCCGGCCTATTTCTTCCTGCTGATGGAAGCCATGACCCAAGCCGGCACCAAGCTCGGCCTGCCGGCCGAGGTCGCCCAGCAACTGACCCTGCACACCGCCCGCGGCGCCGCCGCCATGGCCTGCCAGGGTCACCGCAGCCCCGAACAATTGCGTCGTTCGGTGATGTCCCCCAAGGGCACCACCGAGCGCGCCATCGAAACCTTCCAAGCCGGGGCCTTCGAGGACCTGGTGGAAGAAGCCCTCACCGCCGCGGCCGACCGGGCTGCGGAACTGGCCCAGTTGCCGGATCGATAAGGAGTATCCATGTCCGCTCTCGCGCAAGCTCTCGTCTACGTCATCCAGACCCTCGGCAGTCTCTATCTGCTGATCATCCTGCTGCGCTTCATCCTGCAGCTGGTCCGGGCCGACTTCTACAATCCGCTGTCGCAATTCACCGTGCGCGCCACCCAGCCGCTGCTCAAGCCGGTGCGACGCATCATTCCCGGCTTCGGCGGCGTCGATCTGGCGGCCCTGGTGCTGGCCGTGCTGGTCCAGCTGGCGCTGATGATGGTCGTGGTGGTGCTGCTCGGCGCCAGCATCGGCGGCCTGTTCCCCGCCCTGCTGATCTGGGCCCTGCTCGGCGTGGCCTCGCTGTTCCTCAAGGTGTTCTTCTTTGCCCTGATCGTCAGCGTCATCCTCTCCTGGGTCGCGCCCCAGACCCACAATCCGGCCGCCGAACTGGTCAACCAGATCTGCGAGCCGCTGCTGGCACCCTTCCGCCGCATCCTGCCGAGCCTGGGCGGGCTGGATCTGTCGCCGATCTTCGCCTTCATCGTGATCAACCTGCTGGACCGCTTCGTCATCGGCCAGCTGGCCGCGGCCACCGGCATGCCGCAGATTCTCGCGCCCTTCCTCTGACGCACCACTCGCGCACCTGCCACGACCGCCCGCCGCGTCGTGGCGGAGGCGCCATTGACGTCCTCTGGACGCTGGGGCACCGTCCAGCCTTTGCTGTTCAGGTCAAGGAAGTCCCCTATGGAACGCCTGTTCCGCCACGTCGATGCCTATGCCGCGTGGAAAGCCGAACTCGACACCCAATTGGGCCGCTACCGCGACTGGTTGCAGCGTAATCGTCTGGCCTCCCCGGCCCTGGACGCCGCCCTGGCGACCTGCCAGAGCGAATTGCAGGCCGACGGCATCACCCTGGCCTTCGCCGGCGAGTTCTCCCGCGGCAAGACCGAACTGATCAACGCCCTCTTCTTCGCCGACTACGGCCAGCGCATGCTGCCGTCCCAGGCCGGGCGCACCACCATGTGCCCCACCGAGATCTTCTTCGACGCCGGGGCCGACGGCCCCTATCTGCAGCTGCTGCCCATCGACAGCCGCCTGGACGAACGCAGCCTGACCGCCTGGCGCAAGGCGCCCGAGGCCTGGCAGCGCTTCGCCCTGGACGACCGCCACGCGGACGCCATGGCCGCCCTGCTGGCCAAGGTCACCGAGACCCGCGAGGTGGAAACCGCCGTCGCCGTGCAACTGGGCTTCGATCCCGAGCAACTGGAACAACTCGACAGCGACGGCCTGGTCAGCATCCCGGCCTGGCGCCATGCGCTGATCAGCATCGATCATCCGCTGCTGCGCCAGGGCCTGCGCATCCTCGACACCCCCGGCCTCAACGCCCTGGGCGCCGAACCCGAGCTGACCCTGTCGCTGCTGCCCCACGCCCAGGCCGTGCTCTTTCTCATTGGTGCCGACACCGGCGTGACCGCCTCGGACCTCGCGCTCTGGGAGCAGTGCGTCAAGCCGTCCCTGGGCGATGCCCCGGAGCGACTGTTCGCGGTGATGAACAAGATCGACAGCCTCTGGGACGACCTCGGCGGCGTCGCCCATGTCGCCCAGTCGCTGGAAAACGTCCGCCAGGCCAGCGCCCGGCAACTGGCGCTGCCGGCCGAGCACATCCTGCCGCTGTCGGCCAAGCAGGCCTTGCTGGGCAAGGTCCGCGGCGATCTGGAACTGCTCGCGCGCAGCCAGCTGGACAGCCTCGAACAGTTGCTCGCCGAACGCATCGTCGGCGCCCGCGAGCGCCTGCTGCAGCAGCGCATCGTGCAGCAGGCCAGTGGCCTGCTGGGTGCCAGCCGCAGCCTGATCGAGCAGCGCCTGGAAGCCATTCGCGCCCAGTACGCGCAACTGGCCGACGAGGAATTGCCCGGTGCCGGCCTGGAATTGCAGACCGCGCGCACCCGCCAGGAATACGACCTCTATCACCGCCGCCTGCTGGATCTGCGCACCACCCAGAACATGCTGGCCGGGCAGCGCAAGCTGCTGACCGACCTGGTCGCGCCGGAGCGCCTGGACGCCCATCTGGACACCGCGCGCCGGGAATTCCGCACCAGCCTGACCACCGTCGGCATCAACCAGTCCATCGCCCGCTTCTTCCGCGTGGTCGAGCATGACCTGCTGGCCCTGGACAACGAGGCCGACCGGGCCAACAAGGTGCTCGGCGCGGTCTACCAGCGGCACAATGTGGAGAATCCGCTGCACCCCCTGGAAGCGCCGCGGCTGCGCATCCGCCCCTATGTCCGCGAGCTGCGCCAGCTGCAACTCAAGACCGAGGAGGTCCAGCGCCAGGTCAAGACCCTGCTCACCGAGCAGAGCGCCCTGGCCCGCCGCTTCTTCGCCACCGTGGCCCAGGAGGTCCAGGCCCTGCAGGAGGGCGCCCATGCCCAGGTGCTGCGCTGGAACGACGGCGCCCTGACCCCGCTGGTGCAGCACACTCGCGAGCAGAAGCAGCTGCTGGAAACCAGCATGCTGGCGCTCAAGCAGCTCACCCAGCAGAACCTCAACAGCCAGGAGCAGGTGCGCCGCCTGCAGGTGCACGAGGACGTCCTGCATCGGCAGCTCAGCGAGGTCAGCGACATGCTCAAGCAGATCAGCCGGCCGGCCCCTTCCCAGCGCCACGACAACGTGGTCGCCCTGCCGCTGGCACGGGTCGGCTAGCCCCACCCGCCACCCGAGGCGCGGCCCCTGACCGCCGCGCCACGGCTGCCCTTGCCGCTCCTGGCGACGCTCTTTAGACTGGCGAGCCCCGCCCCGGACGAGCCGTCAATGCCCAGCGTCATTCCCGAAGATTCCGTCGGCCTGGTCACCCCCGAGCTGCTGCACTTCAACGAGCCCCTGGCCCTGGCCTGTGGCCGCACCCTGCCGGCCTACGACCTGATGGTCGAGACCTATGGCGAACTCAACGCCAGCCGCAGCAACGCCGTGCTGATCTGCCACGCGCTCTCCGGCCATCACCACGCGGCCGGCTACCACAGCCTGGACGACCGCAAGCCGGGCTGGTGGGACAGCTGCATCGGTCCGGGCAAGCCCATCGACACCCGCAAGTTCTTCGTCGTCGCCCTCAACAACCTCGGCGGCTGCAACGGCTCCACCGGTCCCAGCAGTCCCAATCCCGACACCGGCCGCGCCTATGGCGCGGACTTTCCGGTGCTGACCGTGGAAGACTGGGTCAACAGCCAGGCGCGGCTGGCCGATCGCCTGGGCATCGCGCAGTGGGCGGCGGTGATCGGCGGCAGCCTGGGTGGCATGCAGGCGCTGCAGTGGACCATCAGCTATCCCGAGCGCATCCGCCACTGCCTGGCCATCGCCTCGGCACCCAAGCTGTCGGCGGAAAACATCGCCTTCAACGAGGTGGCGCGCCAGGCCATCCTCTCGGACCCGGACTTCCACGCCGGGCACTTCCAGGAAAAGGGCGTGATCCCCAAGCGCGGCCTGATGCTGGCGCGCATGGTCGGCCACATCACCTACCTGTCCGATGAGGCCATGGGCGAGAAATTCGGTCGCGAACTCAAGACCGATCAGCTCAACTACGACTTCCACAGCGTCGAATTCCAGGTGGAGAGCTACCTGCGCTACCAGGGCGAGGAATTCTCCGGCCGCTTCGACGCCAACACCTACCTGCTGATGACCAAGGCGCTGGACTACTTCGATCCGGCCCACGCCCATGGCGGCGACCTGGCCAAGACCCTGGCCGGGGTGCAGGCGCGCTTCCTGATCGTCTCCTTCACCACCGACTGGCGCTTCTCGCCGGCGCGCTCCAAGGAGATCGTCAACGCCCTGATGGCCGCGCGCAAGGACGTCAGCTACCTGGAGGTCGACGCCCCCCAGGGTCACGACGCCTTCCTCATCCCCATCCCGCGCTATCTGCAGGCCTTCTCCCACTACATGACCCGCATCGAGGTATAGCTGCCGTGCGCGCCGATCTGGACATCATTCAGGAATGGATCCCCGCCGGCAGCCGGGTCCTCGACCTCGGTTGCGGCACCGGCGAGTTGCTCGCCTGGCTGCGCGATCACAAGCAGGTCACCGGCTACGGCCTGGAGATCGACCCGGACAAGATCGCCGAATGCCTGCTCAAGGACGTCAACGTAATCGAGCAGGATCTCGACGGCGGCCTGGCCAACTTCGCCAGCGACAGCTTCGACGTGGTGGTCATGACCCAGTCGCTGCAGGCCATGCAGTACCCCGATCGCATCCTCCAGGAGATGCTCAGGGTTGGTCGCCAGTGCATCATCACCTTTCCCAACTTCGGTCACTGGCGCTGCCGGCTGTACCTGGGCGGCCGGGGGCGGATGCCGGTCTCCGACTTCCTGCCCTACACCTGGTACAACACGCCGAACATCCACTTCTGCACCTTCGAGGACTTCGAGCGCCTCTGCCGCGAACAGCGCGCCCAGGTGCTGGATCGCCTCGCCGTGGACCGCCTGCACCGTCATGGCTGGGCCAGCAAGCTGTGGCCCAACCTGCTCGGCGAGATCGGCATCTACCGGGTCAGCGCGCCGCGCCTGCAGGAGCATCGCGTCGCGATATGACGTAAGGCACGGGGGGCGCATCCAGCCCGGGCACGGCTTCGCGTACAATACGCCGCCCTTCTCAACGCGACGCGGAGTCTCCCATGTCCGACCTTACCGAACTGGTGCTCGCCAGCCACAACGCCGGCAAGCTCAAGGAACTCCAGGCCATGCTCGGCGACCGGGTGCGGGTGCGCTCGGTAGGTGAATTCAGCCAGGTGGAGCCCGAGGAAACCGGGCTGTCCTTTGTCGAGAACGCCATCCTCAAGGCACGCAACGCGGCGCGGCTGTCCGGTCTGCCGGCCCTGGCCGACGATTCGGGCCTGGCGGTGGACGCCCTCGGCGGCGCCCCCGGCATCTATTCCGCGCGCTACGCCGACGGCCAGGGCGATGCGGCCAACAACGCTAAGCTGCTCGAGGCCTTGAAAGAGGTGCCCGACGCCGAGCGCACCGGCCAATTCGTCTGCGTGCTGGCGCTGGTGCGTCACGCCGACGATCCGCTGCCGATCCTCTGCGAAGGCCTCTGGCCCGGGCGCATCCTGCATGCCGCCCAGGGCGAGCATGGCTTCGGCTACGATCCGCTGTTCCAGCCCGATGGCGAAGCGGTCTCCGCAGCCGAACTGGCGCCGGCGGAAAAGAACCAGCGCAGCCATCGCGCCCGCGCCATGGCCCAGCTCAAGCAACGGCTCGGCCTGTGACCCAGGTGTTCGCCCTGCCGCCACTGGCGCTCTACGTCCACATCCCCTGGTGCGTGCGCAAGTGCCCCTATTGCGACTTCAACTCGCATGCGGCCGGTCCGACCCTGCCGGAAGTGGAGTACGTCGACGCCTTGCTGGCGGATCTGGACAGGGACCTGGTGCACGTCCATGGCCGCCCGCTGACCTCGATCTTCTTTGGCGGCGGCACGCCCAGTCTGTTTTCCGCCGAGGCCCTGGGGCGTCTGCTGGACGGCGTGGCCCGGCGCCTGAGCTTCGCGCCGGACATCGAGATCACCCTGGAAGCCAACCCCGGCACCTTCGAGCAGGCCAAGTTCGTCGCCTATCGCGGCCTGGGCATCAATCGGCTGTCGATCGGCATCCAGAGTTTCCAGGACGCCAAGCTCAAGGCCCTGGGGCGTATCCACGGGCGCGAGGAAGCCATCCGCGCCGCCGACCGGGCGCGCGCCGCCGGTTTCGACAACTTCAACCTGGACCTCATGCACGGCCTGCCCGAGCAGACCGTGGCCGATGCCCTCGGTGACCTGGAGCAGGCCATCGCCCTGGCGCCCACGCACCTGTCCTGGTACCAGCTGACCATGGAGCCCAACACGGTGTTCTGGAGCCAGCCGCCGGAGCTGCCCGAAGACGACACCCTATGGGACATCCAGGAAGCCGGCCAGGCGCGGCTGACGGCCGCCGGCTACGGGCAATACGAGACCTCCGCCTATGCCCAGCCCGGGCGCCAGGCGCGGCACAATCTCAACTACTGGGGCTTCGGCGACTTCCTCGGCATCGGTGCCGGCGCCCACGCCAAGCTCAGCGCCCCGGACGGTACCCTGCTGCGCACCTGGAAGACCCGTCTGCCCAAGGACTACCTGGATCCGGCCAAGGCCTTCCAGGCCGGCGCGAAAGCTCTGGAGCCGGCCGATCTGCCCTTCGATTTCATGATGAACGCCCTGCGCCTGGTCGACGGGGTGCCCGCCGCCTGGTATCCGCAGCGGACCGGCCAGTCGCTGGACAGCCTGGCGCCGGCGCTGGCCGCGGCGCGCCGCGCCGGCCTGCTGGCCGAGGACGAGGAGCGGCTGCGCCCCACCGCCCGCGGCCAGCTGTTCCTGAACGACCTCTTGCAATCCTTTCTGCCTGACTGACGAGGAGCTCTGCCTTGGACTTCGTACTCGACCATATCGCCGACCTCTCCCGCTGGAGTCGCAGCCACCTGGACGAGGTGGCCCTGGCGGTCACCGCCACCCTGCTGGTGCTGTTCGGCAGCCAGGTCAACGCCTTCATCCAGGCGCGCCTGGGCAGCCTGCCGACCGCCGTCCGGGTCCCGGCCTTCGCCCTGGCCTGCCTGGCCATCTATGGCGCCGCCATGACCTTCCTGACCCCCTGGGTGGTCAAGGGCCTGGCGCAGTTCAACAACTACGCCCTGGCCCCGGTGCTGCTGATCGGCGTCTGCCTGCTGGGCGTGCTGGCCGAGCGTCGCGGCTAGCGGTCGGCGGCGCGGATAGCGTCCAGCAGGCACTCCAGTGACTGCGGGCGCCCCAGCAGGAAGCCCTGGAAGGTGTCCACGCCCAGGTCCTTGAGCAATTCGAACTGGGCCTGGGTTTCCACCCCTTCGGCGACGATCTGCATGTCCAGTGCGCGGCACAGGCTGACGATGCCGGCCAGCAACTGCCGGGATCTGTCGTCGGCGTCCACCGCCAGCAGAAAGCTGCGGTCGATCTTGATGGTGTCGAAGGGCAAGCGGTGCAGATAGCCCAGCGACGAATAGCCGGTGCCGAAGTCATCCATCGCCACCCGAAAGCCCTGCTCGCGCAACAGGGCCAGGCGCCGCTCCGGGGTGCCCTTCTGCAGGAACACCGACTCGGTCACCTCCAGCTCCAGGGCCCTGGGCGCGATAGCGAATTCGGCGCAGGCCGCCGCCAGGACTTCGACCAGTTCATCATCGGCCACCTGCAGCGGCGAGATGTTGACCGCCACCGGGATCTGCAGGCCGGCGTCCTGCAGGGCCCGGGCGCAACCGGCCGCGCGGCGGATGGCCAGGCGCCCGAGGGCCGAGGCCATGCCGTTCTGCTCGGCCAGGGCGACGAAGACATTGGGCGGCACGGCGCCGACGCCCGGACAATTCCAGCGCGCCAGCAACTCGGCGCTGATCATGCGCTGACGGGCATCGAACTTGGGCTGCAGCACAAAGGTGATCAGCTCGGCCTCGATGGCGCCATGCAGATGGGCCAGCAGGGTCACCTTGCTGCGCGCCTCGCTGGTCAGCTGCGGATCGTAGCAGCGCACCCGGCTCTTGCCGGCCGCCTTGGCCGCGTACATGGCGGCATCGGCGTTGCGCAACAGGGTCTCCACATCCAGCCCCTCTTCGGGCGCCAGACTCAGGCCGATGCTGGCCGATACGCGGATATCGTGGCCGGCGATGCATTGCTGGCGACCCACCGCCTGCACCAGCTGCTCGGCCACCTGGCGGGCCTGATCACGATCGCTCACGTCCAGCAGCGCAACGAATTCATCGCCACCCCAGCGCGCCAGTACCTCGCCGGCGCCCAGCACCTGGCGCAACTCCCGCACCAGGGCACAGAGCAACTCGTCACCGGCCGCATGGCCCAGGGAGTCGTTGACCTCCTTGAAGCCATCGACATCGATGAACAGCACCGCCAGGTTGCCGGTCTCCTCCAGCTTCTGCAGGCGCGTCTCGAAAGCCTGGTAGAAGGAGGTCCGGTTGGGCAGCTGGGTCAGGGCATCGCTCAGGGCCATGCGTTCCAGGGCCTGCTCGGCGCGCTTGCGCTCGGTGATGTCCCTCAGGCTGGCGACCACATAGCCTTCGCGATCCGCCTCGCCGGCGAAGCGACTCAGGCTGATCTCCACCGGCGTGACGCGCTTGGCGGAGACGTGGAACTGGGCTTCGCACAGGGCATAGCCGTCGCGCTCGAAGGTGCGGATAGCCGCCTCGGGCAACTTGATGTAGTGCGACAGGTACTGGCCGCTGACACTGCGCTCCGCGCTGAGCATCAGGGCGCGCAGGGCGTCATTGGCTTCGATGATCTGACCGCTTTCGGTCAGCACGGCCATGGCGTCGCGGCAGAGGGCGAAGGCCGAGGCGATGAGGTGCAGCGAGCGTTCGGTGCGCTGCCGGGCGCTGCGTTCGACTTCGAGCCAACGCCGTACGGCGTGCAATTCGGCCGCCGGCGAGTCGGGGCGTACCAGGTCCGTCATCGGATCCGGCCTGCACGAAGGGCGGCGCGGAGCCGATTGGCTTTCTCGGGAAGGGCTGACATCCAGATGTCTCTGTGAATTCGACTGCAACCGCCATCACAGCAGGGCAATTGGCCATCATGCCAATTGCCCTTCGGCAGCTCAAGCTCGATTCGTCAGCGATACACGGTCAGCTCTGGCGTTCGAACTTGAGATCCCAGACCCCATGCCCCAGGCGTTCGCCACGGCGCTCGAACTTGGTGATGGGTCTTTCCTCGGGGCGCGGCACATAGCCCGAGGCGTCGCCGAGATTACGGTAACCCGGGGCGGCGTTCATGATCTCGAGCATGTGTTCGGCATAGGCCTGCCAATCGGTGGCCATGTGCAGCACCCCGCCGACCTTGAGCTTCTGCCTGACCAGCTCGGCGAAGGCCGGCTGGACGATCCGCCGCTTGTGGTGGCGGCTCTTGTGCCAGGGATCGGGAAAGAACAGCAGCACCCGGTCCAGGCTGGCATCGGCCACGCACTGGCGCAGCACCTCCAGGGCATCGCAGCTGTAGACCCGCAGATTGGTCAGTCCCTGGGTCATGGCACCGTTGAGCAGCGCGCCCACGCCCGGGCGATGCACCTCGACGCCGATGAAATCCTGCTCCGGCGCGGCGGCGGCCATTTCCAGCGTGGAATGGCCCATGCCGAAGCCGATCTCGAAGGTGCGCGGCGCCTGGCGCCCGAACACCTGGTCGAAATCCCGCAGGCCGTCGGTCAGCTCCAGACCGAAGCGCGGCCAACCCTGGTCGAGACCGCGTTGCTGGCCTTCGGTCATGCGGCCGGCGCGCATCACGAAGCTCTTGATGGTGCGCCGGGGGCGGTCGGGGGTCTGGTCGTCTTGATGATCGGTCATGGCGTTATCGATAGTGGGAAAAAGAGACGCCCGGCAGAGGCCGGGCGCGTGACGGAGGGCGCCAGGTCCTAGTTGACCAGGCCATCCAGCGGCGAGGACGCCGTGGCATAGAGCTTGCGCGGCATGCGTCCGGCCAGATAGGCCAGGCGACCGGCGACGATGGCGTGCTTCATGGCTTCGGCCATCAGCACCGGCTCGCGGGCATGGGCGATGGCGCTGTTCATCAGCACCGCTTCGCAGCCCAGCTCCATGGCGATGGTGGCGTCGGAGGCGGTACCCACCCCGGCATCCACCAGCACCGGCACCTTGGCCTCTTCGAGGATGATGCGCAGGTTGTAGGGATTGCAGATGCCCAGACCCGAGCCGATCAGACCGGCCAGCGGCATGACCGCGATGCAGCCGATGGCTTCCAGCTGGCGGGCGACGATGGGGTCGTCGCTGGTGTAGACCATGACGTCGAAGCCGTCGGCGACCAGGGTTTCGGCGGCCTTGAGGGTCTCGATGACATTGGGGAACAGGGTCTTCTGGTCGGCCAGGACTTCCAGCTTGACCAGGTTGTGGCCGTCGAGCAGCTCGCGCGCCAGACGGCAGGTGCGCACCGCTTCCACCGCGTCATAGCAGCCGGCGGTGTTGGGCAGGATGGTGTAGCGCTCGGGCGAGATCACGTCGAGCAGATTGGGCTCGCCGGGCGTCTGGCCGATGTTGGTGCGGCGCACCGCCACGGTGACGATCTCGGCGCCGGAGGCCTCGATGGCCACGCGGGTCTCTTCGAGGTCACGATACTTGCCGGTACCGACCAGCAGGCGCGAGGCATAGGTACGCCCGGCCAGGGTGAAGGGAGTGTCTTTCATCTGGATTCCTCTTTCGCGGCTAGCCGCCGCCGATGGCGTGGACCACTTCCAGCCGGTCGCCGTCCGCCAGGGCGGTGGTGGCGTGCTGGCTGCGCGGCACGATGTCGAGGTTGCGTTCCACCGCCACTCGCCGTCCGGTCAGGTCGAGACGCACGAGCAGGTCGGCGACGGTGGCACCGTCCGGCAATTCAAGGAATTCGCCGTTCAACAGGATCTGCATGGCAAAGGCATCGTCACGGGGTGAGCCGGCATTCTACGCCGGTCGGGCGTTCATTGCAGCGGCGCCGGGCCGGGAACGACGGCCAGTGCGCGCTCAGAGGCTGCTCAGGCGCCAGGCGAGGATGGCCAGGCAGGCCCAGCCGGCGAGAAAGCACAGGCCGCCGAAGGGAGTGATGATGCCCAGCCGCGAGAAGCCGGTCAGCGTCAGCAGATAGAGACTGCCGGAAAACAGCAGGATGCCGGCGATGAAGAAGCCACCGGCCCAGGCCACCAGGCGCCCCTGGAAGTGCAGCGACAGCAGGGCGACGCCAAACAGCGCCAGGGCGTGGATGAGCTGATAGAGCACGCCGGTCTGGAACACCGCGAGGTAGTCGGCGGTGAGCCGGCCCTTGAGTCCGTGGGCGGCGAAGGCGCCGAGTCCGACACCGGTGAAGCCGGCCAGGGCCGCGAACAGCAGGAAGAGACGCAACATGGGTTTTACCGGGCGATGGGAGAGAAGCGCTGGTTATAATGGCCCGCTAACCGCCAAAGACCAAGCCGATGCTGCTCACCCTCCTCCGCCGTCTCCTGCGTATCGCCCTCTGGTTCGCCGCCCTCAGCGCCGCCCTGGTGCTGATCCTGCGCTGGGTCCCGCCGCCGGGCAGCATGCTGATGGTGGAGCGCAAGGTCGAATCCTGGATCGACGGCAAGCCCATCGATCTACAGCGCGACTGGCGGCCCTGGAAGGAACTGCCGGACGATCTCAAGATGGCGGTGATCGCCGGTGAAGACCAGCACTTCGCCGAGCACTGGGGCTTCGACATGGCGGCGATCCGCCAGGCCTTCAGCCACAATGAAGCCGGCGGCTCCCTGCGCGGCGCCAGTACCATCAGCCAGCAGACCGCCAAGAATCTCTTTCTCTGGAGCGGCCGCAGCTATCTGCGCAAGGCCTTCGAAGCCTGGTTCACCGTGCTGCTGGAAACCTTCTGGTCCAAGCAGCGCATTCTCGAGGTCTATCTCAACAGCGTGGAATGGGACGACGGCGTGTTCGGCGCCGAGGCCGCGGCCCGCCACCATTTCGGCATAGGTGCGCCCTATCTCTCCGACCGCCAGGCCAGCCTGCTGGCCGCGGTACTGCCCAATCCTCGCGAATGGAGCCCGAGCCGCCCCAGCGCCTACGTCGCCGAACGCGCCGCCTGGATCCGCCAGCAGGAACGCCAGCTGGGCGGCAGCGACTACCTGCGGCGAATGACCGGGCAATGAACCAGGGGCAAATTCAGCAGGGATCGCCGGCGGATTTCGACCGCCTGCTAGAGGTCTGGGAAGAGGCGGTCCGGGCAACTCATGATTTTCTCGATGAAGCGGACATCGATCCGTTGCGCCGCCTGGTTCGCGACTACGCGCTGCCGGCAGTGGACTTGCGGGTCTACCGCGATGGCCAGGGCGTCATCCAAGGCTTCGCCGGTACCGACGGCGACCGCCTGGAGATGTTGTTCGTGTCCAACGCGGTCCGGGGCACCGGTATAGGGCGGCAATTGGTGGAGCAGGTCATCATTGAGCGGGGCATCCGCCACGTCGACGTCAACGAGCAAAATCCCCAGGCCCTGGGATTCTATCGGCACCTTGGTTTCGAGCAGGTGGGCCGCTCTCCACTGGACGGCCAGGGCCGGCCCTTTCCGCTGTTGCACCTGCGCCTGGCTGAGGCCTAGCAAGGCAAGCGCTGAATCCCCTCCTCGACCCGGGCTCCCGGAGCTGGAGCGTTCGCGGCTCGAGAATGCTGTGAAATTTGCCGCCCTGGCAGACACTCGGGCAGCATTCTTGGGATCACGACCATAAAAAAACCGCGCCCTGGCTGGGGCGCGGCTTTTCGAGCCCAAACCGGATCAGGCGGCGATGTTGCCCTTGAGCTTGTTCATCGCGTTCTTCTCCAGCTGACGGATACGTTCCGCCGAGACGTTGTACTTGGCCGCCAGCTCATGCAGCGTCGCCTTTTCCTCGGCCAGCCAGCGCTGGTAGAGGATGTCGCGGCTGCGGTCGTCCAGGCGCTCCAGGGCCTCGTGCAGATTGGCAGTGGAGCTGTCGGTCCAGTCGGCTTCCTCCAGCTGACGCGCCGGATCGTAACGGCTGTCTTCCAGGTACTGGGCCGGCGACTGATAGGCCGCGTCGTCATCGGCATCGCTGGCCGGGTCGAAGGCCATGTCATGGCCGGTCAGACGGCTTTCCATCTCGCGCACTTCCCGGGGCTCGACGCCCAGAGTTTCGGCCACACGATGGACCTCGTCGTTGTTCAGCCAGGCCAGCCGCTTCTTCTGGCTGCGCAGGTTGAAGAACAGCTTGCGCTGCGCCTTGGTGGTGGCGACCTTGACGATCCGCCAGTTGCGCAGGATGAATTCGTGGATTTCGGCCTTGATCCAGTGCACGGCAAAGGATACCAGGCGTACGCCCATTTCAGGATTGAAGCGCTTCACGGCCTTCATCAGGCCGACGTTGCCTTCCTGGATCAGGTCGGCCTGGGCCAGACCATAGCCGGAATAGCTCTTGGCGATATGCACCACGAAACGCAGATGCGCGAGCACCAACTGCCGGGCGGCCTCGACGTCTTCCTTGTAGAAGAGGCGCTCGGCCAGTTCACGCTCCCGCTCCGGAGTGAGCAGCGGAATGCTGTTCACCGAATGCACATAGGCTTCCAGGCTGGCGCCGGGAACCAATGTAGGAACAGGTTGCAACGAAGTGGTCATGCGAATCCTCCGATTCACTAAGCACTGGGCAGTCTAACACTGATTTTTTGGACAGCGCCAGACTAGCCGAGGTTCCCTTAACCCCAGCTGAAAACTACCGTGAAAGCCGTGTGCCATCAGGGGTTTAGACCGTTTCCGGAGGTTTCGGAAACGGCCGTTCGTCAGCGCGGGGCGAGTTCGCGCAAATGACGGGCAACCGCCAGCCAGGCGCCGATGTAGCCGAGCAGCACCGCACCGATCAGCAGCTGCAGCCCGTCCTCGAGGGCGACGCTGCCCAGGGCGAAATCGCTGCCGTAGAGGCCGGCCAGATCCAGCACCGCGGCGTTCAGCCAGTTCAGGCCGAACACCAGCAGGGCCCAGGCGGCGATGCCGGCGCCCAGGCCGAACAGCGCGCCCATGTAGAGGAAGGGCCGGCGCACGTAGCCGTCGGTACCGCCCACCAGCTTGACCACCTCGATCTCGGTGCGGCGATTCTCGATGGCCAGGCGGATGGTATTGCCAATCACCAGCAGCAGGGCAATCACCAGCACCACGGTCAGGCCGAAGACGAAGCGCTCGCCGAGCTTGAGGATGGCGGTGAGGCGCTCGACCCACTGCATGTCCAGCTGCACCTGCTGCACGCCGTTCATCTCGGCCAGCTGGCTGCGCAGCATGTCGAGGCGACTCTTGTCGATTTCCTTGGGGGTCACGGCGATGACGCCGGGCAGCGGATTCTGCGGCAATTCGCGCAGCGCCTCACCGAGGCCGGCATCCTGTTGCAATTCCTTCAGGGCGTCGTCCGGGCTGATCCAGCGTGCCTCGGCCACATCAGGCAGGACCTTGATCTGGCTCATCAGCACCTCGGCCTGGTCCTGACCGGTGCGCAGGTCGAGGAACACCGAGATCTGCGCCGCGCGCTGCCAGGAGCCGCCCAGGCGCTCGACGTTCTTCAGCAGCAGCGACACGCCCATGGGCAGCGCCAGGGCAATGCCCATCACCAGGCAGGTGAGGAAGGTGCCTATGGGTTGCTGCACCATGCGCCTGAGGCTGTCCCTCAGACCGGTGCGGTGGGCCTCGAGGTAGGCATGCAGCGGGCTGCGCCAGTCGCTCTTGGGTTTCTTCGGGGCCTGGCGCTGCGGACGCTGGGGCTTGCCGCCCTGTTCCTGGCCACGGGGCAGTTCGGTGGCGCTCATGGCTGGCTCTCCTCTTCGTCGCCGATCAGGCGGCCGCGCTGCAGGGTCAGCATGCGATGGTGCAGCCGGGCGATGAGGGCATGGTCGTGACTGGCGATCAGCACCGTGGTGCCGAGGCTGTTGATGTCCTCGAAGACGCCCATGATCTCCGAGGCCAGGCGCGGATCGAGGTTGCCGGTGGGTTCGTCGGCGAGCAGCAGGGCCGGCCGATGCACCACGGCGCGGGCGATGCCGACCCGCTGCTGCTGGCCGGTGGAGAGCTCGGCCGGATAGTCGTCGAGCTTGTCCTTGAGGCTGACCCGCTCCAGGGCCGCGGCCACGCGCTTGGCGATCTCGGGCTTGGACAGGCCGAGGATCTGCAGCGGCAGGGCGACGTTGTCGAACACGGTGCGGTCATAGAGCAGCTGGTGGTTCTGGAAGACCACGCCGATCTGCCGGCGCAGGAAGGGAATCTGCGCATTGGTGATGCGCGAGATGTCCTGGCCGGCCAGGGTCAGCTTGCCGCCGGTGGGCCTTTCCATGGCCAGGATCAGCCGCATCAGGGTGCTCTTGCCGGCGCCGGAATGCCCGGTGACGAAGAGGATCTCGCCGCGTTCGGCACGGAAGCTCAGTTCCTGCAGGCCGACGTGACCGTTGGGATAGCGCTTGGAGACGCGGTCGAACTGGATCATGAGACGCCCCGCTCCGCGAACAGGGCCTGGACGAAGGGCCGCGCTTCGAAGGGCCGCAGGTCGTCGATACTCTCGCCGACGCCGACATAGCGGATCGGCAGGGCGCTCTGCTTGGCCAGGGCGAAGATCACCCCGCCCTTGGCGGTGCCGTCGAGCTTGGTCAGCGCCAGGCCGGTCAGGGGCACGGCGTTGTGGAATTGCTTGGCCTGGTTGAGGGCGTTCTGGCCGGTACCGGCGTCCAGCACCAGCAGGGTCTCGTGGGGCGCCGCCTCGTCCAGCTTGCCGATCACCCGGCGCACCTTGCGCAGCTCCTCCATGAGGTTGTCCTTGGTGTGCAGCCGGCCGGCAGTGTCGGCGATCAGCACATCGATGCCGCGGGCCTTGGCCGCCTGGACGGCGTCGAAGATCACCGAGGCGGAATCGGCGCCGGTGTGCTGGGCGATCACCGGGATGCGGTTGCGCTCGCCCCAGACCTGCAGCTGCTCGACCGCTGCGGCACGGAAGGTGTCGCCGGCCGCCAGCATGACCTTCTTGCCTTCGTTCTGCAGCCGCTTGGCCAGCTTGCCGATGGTGGTGGTCTTGCCGGCGCCGTTCACGCCGACAACCAGGATGACATAGGGCTTGTGCGAGGTATCGATCACCAGGGGCTGTTCCACCGGCAGCAGCATCTCGGTGAGCTCCTGCTGCAGCGCCTGATAGAGCGCCTCGCTGTCGGCCAGCTGCTTGCGCGCCACCTTCTGGGTCAGGTTGCGCATGATGACGCCGGTGGCCTCGACGCCGACGTCGGCGGTCAGCAGGCGGGTCTCCAGCTCTTCGAGCAGGTCGTCGTCGATGGCCTTCTTGCCGAGGAACAGACTGGCCATACCTTCGCCGAGACTGGCGCTGGTCTTGGACAGGCCCTGGCGCAGGCGGGCGAAGAAGCCCAGCTTGGCCGGTTCGGCCGGGGTGGCGGCGACAGCGGGTGGAGCGGGTTCGGGTTCGGGTTCGGGCGCAACCACCTCGGGCTCAGGACGGACCGGGGCGACGGGCGCAACGGGTACGACCGGGGCGGGAGCAGGCTCAGGCACCGGCATAACCGGAGGCAGCGGCGCGACCGGCGCAGCCACTGGCTCGGGCTCCGGCTCGGGCGCCCTAGCCGGCTCGACCTCGACCGGAGGCACGATGGGATCGGCCACCAGCGGCTCGACCAGCGCCGTGAGCGCCACCGGCGACGGCGCCTCCTCTTCGGCGACCGGCACCGGGGTCAGCGAGGGAATCGCCTCCGGCGGTTCGGGCACCGGCTCCGGGTGCTGCACCGGCTCGCTGGCCAGCGGCTCGGGCAGGCGCTCCTCGGCTTCAGGCGCGGGGGCTTCGGCAGGCGTCTCTACGGGTTCGGCAGTCTTCTTGCGGAACCAGCCGAACAGGCCTTTCTTCTCCGTGGCGGGAGACTTCTTGTCGTCGGATCCAAACATGCGGGGCTCTGTATCGAACGGACGAACCGGCTGCGGGAGCTCCGCCAGGCGGGGCTCGACCGTCAGGCATGGCCGTCGGGAAAAGGGATGCGTATCCTAGCAGCCTGCCGGGCGGAAGACCTCCCCGTCGGCGAAAAACGCGCGACCGTCCCCAGGACGCAGCCGCTTCGTCCCCTACCGCGCTACAAGGCCTGCTCTCGCGATGCCCGCCTCCCGCTCCCGTCGGACCGCCCTGGTCGTCCTGCTCAGCCTGCTTCCCGCCTTCGCCCTGGCCACGGCCACGGCCAGCCGGCAGAACACCGAGGAATTCACCCTCGACAACGGCCTCAAGCTGGTGGTCCGCGAAGATCACCGGGCGCCGGTCGCCGTGGTGCAACTCTGGTACCGCGTGGGTTCGAGCCTTGAGGCGCCCGGGGCGACCGGCCTGTCCCATGCCTTGGAACACCTGATGTTCAAGGGCAGCCGCAAGCTCGGTGCCGGCGAGGCCTCGCACCTGCTGCGCGACCTGGGCGCCGAGGAAAACGCCTTCACCACCGACGACTACACCGTCTATTACCAGCTGCTCGCCCGCGATCGCCTGCCCGTGGCCCTGGAGCTGGAAGCCGATCGCATGCAGCACCTGCGCCTGGAACCGGACGAAGTCAGCCGCGAGCTGGAAGTCATCAAGGAAGAACGCCGGCTGCGCACCGATGACCGGCCCGAGGCGCTGTCCTTCGAGCGCTTTAAGGCCGCCGCCTACCCGGCCAGCGGCTACCGCAACCCCACCATCGGCTGGCCCCAGGATCTGCAGCGCCTCGGTGTGGACGACCTGCGTCGCTGGTACCAGACCTGGTACGCACCCAACAACGCCACCCTGGTGGTGGTCGGCGATGTCGAACCCCAGGCAATCCGCGCCGAGGTGCAGCGCTGGTTCGGCGGCATTCCCCGCAGCGACCTGCCCGCGCCGCGGCGGCCGCTGGAACTGCCGGCGCCGGGCGAGCGGCGCCTGGCCCTGCAGGCCCGCGAACTGCCCAGCCTGCTGATGGGCTTCAACGTGCCCAGCCTGGCCACCGCTGCCCAGCCGCGCGATGCCTATGCGCTGCAACTGCTGGCCGCCCTGCTCAGCGGCGGTTCGGGGGCGCGCCTGCCCAGCCGTCTCGAACGCGGCGCGGAAGTGGCCAGCAGCGTGCGCGCCGCCTATGGCGCCTACACCCGTGGTGACAGCCTCTTCCTGCTCAGCGGCACCCCCAACACCCCGCGCGGCAAGACCCTCGATCAGCTGGAAGCGGCCTTCTGGGCGCAACTGGAGCTGCTCAAGCGCGAGCCGCCCAGCACCGAGGAACTGGCCCGGGTCCGCGCCCTGCTGGTGGCCGGGCTGGTCTATGGCCGCGACTCCATCACCGCCCAGGCCAGCAGCATCGGCCAGCTGGAAAGCGTCGGCCTCGGCTGGCGCCAGGGGGATCGGCTGCTCGACGAACTGGGCCGGGTCACCCCCGACGACCTGCGCCGGGTGGCCCGCACCTACTTCACCCGCGAGCGCCTGACCCTGGCCCAGCTCGAGCCCGCAGCCACCGCGGAGAATCGTCCATGAAGCCGCTGCTCTGGCTGTCGCTGTGCCTGCTCGCGGGCTGCCAGTCCCCTACCCCGGTCGGCGATCTGGCGCGCGCCTATCCGGCCGTGGACAGTCTCAAGACGCTCAAGGACGCGCCGCCCCTGGGGCGCCAGCTGGACATCCAGCGCTGGCGCACCGCCGAGGGCGCCCAGGTGCTGTTCGTGCCGGCGCCGGAATTGCCGATGTTTGACGTGCGCCTGATCTTTGCCGCCGGCAGCAGCCAGGATGGCGCCACCCCGGGCCTGGCCATGCTGACCAACGGCCTGCTCAACGAAGGTACCCCGGGACGCGATGCCGGCGCCATCGCCGATGGCTTCGAGCGCCTGGGCGCCGACTTCAGCAACGGCGCCTATCGTGACCAGGCGGTGGCCGGCCTGCGCACCCTCGCCGATCCGGCCCACAGCGAACCGGCCCTGGCGCTGCTGGCCGACGTGGTAGGTCGCCCGACCTTTCCCGCCGAGGCCATCCAGCGCATCCGCGACCAGCTGCTGACGCTGATCGCCGCCAGCCGTCGCGAACCGGCGAACCTGGCGGGTGAGGCGCTGCAGGAACGCCTCTACGGCGACCATCCCTATGCCCATTCGCCACGGGGCACGGCCGCTGGCCTGGCCCGCCTGGACGCGGCCAGCCTCCGGGCCTTCCATGCCCGCGCCTATGCCGCCGGCAATGCCGTGATCGCCCTTACCGGCGATCTGGATCGGACCCGCGCCGAGCAGATCGCCGCCCAGCTGTCGCGCGCCCTGCCCCGCGGTCCGGCCCTGCCGCCGCTGCCCGTGCCGGCTCCCGCCGCGCCGGCGCGGGTGCAACTGGAGGTCCCGGCCCAGCAGACCCGCCTGCTACTCGGTCAGCTCGGCATCACCCGCCGCGATCCCGACTATGCCGCCCTCTTCGTCGGCAACCAGATCCTCGGCGGTGGCGGTTTCGGCAGTCGACTGATGACCGAATTGCGCGAACGCCGCGGTCTCACCTACGGCGTCAGCTCGGGCTTCACCCCCATGTGTCAGCCGGGTCCCTTCACCATCGGCCTGCAGACCCGCGCCGAACTGGGCGATGCCACCCTGGCGCTGGTCCGCGACCTGCTGCGCGACTACCTGGCCCAGGGTCCCACCCAGGCCGAACTGGACCGCGCCAAGCGACAGATCGAAGGCAGCTTCCCGCTGGCCAACGCCAGCAACGGCGCCATCGTCGCCCAGCTGGGCAACATCGGTTTCTACGACCTGCCCAGCAGCTACCTGGACGACTTCCTCCAGCAGGTCCGCCGCCTGACGGTGGAACAGGTGCATGCGGCCCTGCAGCGCCACCTCGATCCCGAGCGCTTCGTCGTGGTCAGCGCCGGCCCGCGGGTCGCCCAGCAGCCGCTGCCGCCCCCCCGCCCTCTTCCCAACTTGCCGCCCAGCGGCGTTCCGGAGCACTAGCATGGCCCAGAAGACCGCCAACCAACTGCGCATCATCGGTGGCGACTGGCGCAGCCGGCGCTTCGTCTTTCCCGATGCCCTGGGCCTGAGGCCCACCCCGGACCGGGTCCGCGAGACCCTATTCAACTGGCTGGCCGCCGTCACCCCAGGCGCGCGGGTGCTGGACCCCTTCGCCGGCAGCGGCGCGCTGCTGCTGGAAGCCCTCTCCCGCGGCGCCGGCCAGGCGCTGGCCTTCGACCTCAATGCCCAGGCCGCCACTGCCCTGCGCGGCCATCTGCAGACCCTGGGCTGTGCCCAGGCCGAGGTGCGCCAGACCGACGCCCTGCAGGCCCTGGTTAAGCCGGCGGAAGCGCCCTTCGACCTGGTGTTTCTCGATCCGCCCTTTGGCAAAAACCTGCTGGAACCGGCCTGCGCGGCCCTGGAAGCCCAGGGCTGGCTGGCTGCGGACGCCTGGATCTACACCGAGAGCGAGACCCAGCCCTCGCGCCTGACGCTGCCCGCGACCTGGCAACTGCACCGCGAGAAGAAGACCGGCAACGTCCACTACGCCCTCTGGCACCGCCAGGCGTGACCAGCACGCCCTTCAAGCCGGCGCGCTGGCTGCCCGGCCCGCACCTGCAGACCCTCTGGGGCTCACTGTGGCGCCGCCTGCCGCCCATCACCCGGCCGCGGGAACGACTGTGGCTGGAGGACGGCGACTTCCTCGATCTGGACTCGTACAACGCCGAGGATCCGCGGGCACCACTGGTGCTGATCGCCCACGGCCTGACCGGCAGCTCCGGCTCCCACTATGTGCTCGGCCTGCAATTCGCCCTGGCCGCCCGCGGCTGGGCCAGCGTCGGCCTCAACTGGCGCGGCTGCTCCGGCGAACCCAACCGCCTGCCACGTGGCTATCACTCCGGCGTCAGCGAAGACCTGGCCGCGGTGGTGCGCCACCTGCAAACCAGTCGTCCGGACGCGCCACTGTATGGCGTGGGCTTTTCCTTGGGCGGTAACGTGCTGCTCAAGTACCTGGGCGAGCGGGGCGAGCACAGCGGCCTGCAGGCGGCCGCTGCGGTCTCGGTACCCTTTCGCCTGGACCTCTGCGCCGATCGCATCGGCATCGGCTTCTCGCGCATCTATCAGCGGCACTTCATCCGCGAACTGGCGCGCTATGTGCGCGACAAGCAGGCGCTGTTCGACCGCGACCTTCACCCCGAACAGCACGAGATCCTCGCGCGCCTGGGGCCGCCCGAGGGACTCAAGACCTTCTGGGACTTCGACGATCGCTACACCGCGCCCCTGCACGGCTTTCGCGATGCCCGGGACTACTACCGCCAGGCCTCCAGCCGCTACTACCTGGGGGGTATCCGCATCCCCACGCTGCTGATCCAGGCCGAGGACGACCCCTTCATCGGCACCGACGCCCTGCCCGCCCGCGCCGAACTGGCGCCCGACACCCTGTTCGAGCGCCTGCCCCATGGCGGCCATGTCGGCTTCGTCGGCGGCCCCTTCCACGATCCGGACTACTACCTGGAAAGACGCATCCCCGACTGGCTGGTCAGCCAGCGGGCAGCGCCATCCGGCCGATAAACGCCCACGGGTCGGCGATCCCGGCGGCTGTCGCCTTGGCCTCACTCCGCCCCTGAGCTACCATCCAAGCCCCAACAGCTTCGCCCCCAGGACAGCGTCATGAACCGAGTGCTATACCCCGGCACCTTCGACCCCATCACCAAGGGCCATGGCGACCTGGTGGAGCGCGCCTCGCGGCTGTTCGACGAAGTCGTGGTGGCGGTGGCGGCCAGCCCCAAGAAGAATCCGCTGTTTCCGCTGGAGCGCCGGGTCGAGCTGGCCAAGGCGGTGACCGCGCACCTGCCCAATGTCGAGGTGATCGGCTTCAGCTGCCTGCTGGCCACCCTGGTGGAGCAGCAGAAGGCGACCATCATCCTGCGCGGCCTGCGCGCGGTGTCGGATTTCGAATTCGAATTCCAGCTGGCCAACATGAACCGGGTGCTGGCGCCCCAGGCGGAAAGCATGTTCCTGACCCCGTCGGAACACTACTCCTACCTGTCTTCCACCCTGGTGCGGGAGATCGCGGCGCTCGGCGGCGACGTGACCAAGTTCGTCCATCCCACCGTGCATCAGGCGCTGCTGGAGCGTTTTGCCCCGGCCAGTTGATTAACCCCAAGGACTGTCGGGTGCAGCCGGCGCGCGGATGGGGCAAAATGCGCGCCTGACTTTTGGATCGCTGCGCGTTCGCGCAGCGTGGAGCCGACGATGTCCCTCATCATTACCGACGATTGCATCAACTGCGACGTGTGCGAGCCCGAGTGCCCGAACGGCGCCATCTCCCAGGGTGCGGAGATCTACGTGATCGATCCGAACTTGTGCACCGAGTGCGTGGGCCACTACGACGAACCCCAGTGCCAGCAGGTCTGCCCGGTGGACTGCATCCCCCTCGACGAGAACCATGTCGAGACCAAGGAGCAGCTGCACGACAAGTATCTGAAGATCAGCGGCCAGGCCTGAGCGGCCAGGCCCGGCGCCAGGGCCTATTCGGTACGCCCGTACCCGCTCTGGGTACAGCCCAGGCAGCGCACGAAGGCCGCCTTGCCCGGCTCGACCACCAGCGCCTTGCCGGCCTTGCCGATGTTACCGCCGGCGGCGGTGAACGGCAGACTGACCACGAAAGCCCCCGCACCGATCACGGTCGCGGCGATCAGCAGCGGCCGCGCGATCAGCAGGTCGCCGATCATGGAAAAGGCAGCGGGTGCCTGGGCTTCACCGAACGCCTGGTCGGCGGTCTGATATTCGGTGACTTCACCCTGAGCCTGCTGCGCCTGCGCCGGCAAGACCTGCATCGTCAGGGCCAGCGCCAGCACGGCAGCCAGGCTACGGAACGGATTCATACGGCTGATCCCTTGCGCGGTTGTGATGGTGGTCCCTGAACTATAACAGCCCGCCCGCACTTGTCATGCGGGCGGGCCTCAGACGTCATTCGGCTCGGACGACCGGCTGCGGCGCGCGGCGATGGGCATAGACCATCAGCGCGATGCCGCCGAGCACCATGGGCACGCAGAGCACCTGCCCCATGGTCAGCCAGCCCCAGGCCAGATAGCCGAGCTGGGCGTCGGGCACCCGCACGAATTCGACGATGAAGCGGAAGATGCCGTAGCAGAGCACGAACAGGCCGGACACGGCCATGGTCGGCCGCGGCTTGCGCGAGTAGAGCCAGAGGATCACGAACAGCGCCACCCCTTCCAGGGCGAACTGATAGAGCTGCGAGGGATGGCGCGGCAGCTGGGCCGGATCGCTGTAGGGCGGAAAGATCATCGCCCAGGGCACGTCGGTGGGCTTGCCCCAGAGTTCGGCGTTGATGAAGTTGCCGATGCGGCCGGCACCGAGACCGATGGGGACCAGCGGCGCAATGAAGTCCATCAGTTCGAAGAAGCCCTTGTTGTGGCGCTTGCCGAACCACCAGACCGCCAGGATCACCCCGAGCAGGCCGCCGTGGAAGGACATGCCGCCCTTCCAGACCTCGAAGATCAGCGTTGGATTGGCGATGTATTCCGCCAGGTTGTAGAACAGCACGTAGCCGAGTCGCCCGCCGGCGATGACCCCCAGCGCCACCCAGAACACCAGATCGGACAGGGTCTCGCTGGTCCAGCGCGGATCGAAGCGATTGAGTCGCCGCTTGGCCAGCCACCAGGCGCCACCGATCCCCACCAGGTACATGAGGCCGTACCAGTGGATCTTCAGCGGCCCCAGCGACAGGGCCACCGGGTCTATTTGCGGATACGGCAGCATGGTGCCTCCTTGAAAGGGATCAGAGTAAGAAGTTGAGACCGACGCCGAACAGCAACAGGGCAAACAGGCGCTTGAGCAGCCGGGGCGACAGGCGATGGGCCAGCCGCGCACCGAAACGGGCCGAGAACATGCTGGTCAGGGCGATACCCAGCAAGGCCGGCAGATAGACATAGCCCAGACTCCAGGCGGGCAGGCCCGGCTCCTGCCAGCCGACCAGGATAAAGGACAGCGCCCCGGACAGGGCGATGGGCAGGCCGCAGGCCGCCGAGGTGGCCACCGCCTGCTGCATGCTCAGGCTGCGCCAGATCAGGAAGGGTACGGTGAGCGAGCCGCCGCCGATGCCGAAGATGGCCGAGGCCCAGCCGATCACCACCCCGGCCACCGTCAGCGCCGGCTTGCCGGGTTCGCCGGCCTGGGCCCTGGGGCGCAGGTCCAGCGCCAGCTGGATGGCGATGAGGATGGCGAAGGTGCCGATGATCTTCTGCAGCAGCGGGCCGTGGATGGCGGCGGCGGTCAGGGCGCCCAGGGCGCTGCCGAAAACGATGCCCAGGGCCATCCAGGCGAACAGCCGCCAGCGCACGGCGCCGAGTCGGTGGTGGGCCCAGACGGAATTGAGCGAGGTGAAGACGATGGTGGCCAGCGAGGTACCCACCGCCAGGTGGGTGAGGATGTCCGGATCGAGGCCCTGGGCGGTAAAGCTGTAGACCAGCACCGGCACGATGATCAGGCCGCCGCCGACCCCGAACAGACCGGCCAGCAGCCCGGCGCAGACGCCGAGCACCAGGAAGAGCAAGAGATCCATCATCACCTCGGGCGCAGGAGGCGGCATGGTACGCCGCTGCCTGCCCGGCGGGAAGCGGCCTTCCCGCCGGGCACGCTCAGCTCTGGACGCTGGCAGCCGGGTTGATCACCCGACCCAGTCCGAGATTGCGCAAGGCCAGATGCAGGGCGCTGTGGATGACCTGGGGGTTGTCGATCTGGCGCATCTGCTGCACCAGCTCGCGGGCCTTTTCCAGGGTGACCTGGCGCAGCAGCCACTTCACCTTGGGCAGGTTGGTGGCGTTCATCGACAGGGTGTCGAAGCCCATGCCCATGAGCAGTACCGCCGCCGCCGGATCCCCGGCCATCTCGCCGCAGATGCTCACCGGCACCCCTTCGGCGTGGGCGCCATCGACCACCTGTTGCAGCGCCTGCAGCACCGCCGGGTGGAAGTAGTCGTAGAGATCGGCCACCCGCGGGTTGTTGCGATCCACCGCCAGCAGGTACTGGGTCAGGTCGTTGGAGCCCACCGAGATGAAGTCCACCTGGCGCGCCAGGTCGCGGGCTTGGTAGACCGCCGAGGGTACCTCGACCATGACACCCACCGGCGGCATGGGAATGTCGACGCCTTCGTCCCGCACCTCGCACCAGGCGCGGTGCAGGAGATGCTGGGACTCCTCCACCTCGTGCACGCCGGAAATCATCGGCAGCATGATGCGCAGGTTGTTCAGGCCTTCGCTGGCCTTGAGCATGGCGCGGGTCTGCACCAGGAAGATTTCCGGATGATCCAGGGTGACGCGGATGCCGCGCCAGCCCAGGAAGGGGTTGTCTTCCTTGATCGGGAAATAGGACAGCGCCTTGTCGCCACCGACGTCCAGGGTGCGCATGGTCACCGGTGCCGGATGGAAGGCGGCCAGTTGCTCGCGATAGATGGAGAGCTGTTCCTTCTCGCTGGGAAAGCGCTCGTTGACCATGAAGGGCACTTCGGTGCGATACAGACCGACCCCTTCGGCGCCGCGCTGCTGGGCGCGGGCCACATCGGCCATCAGGCCGGTGTTGACCCACAGCGGCATGCGGTGACCATCGAGGGTCTCGCAGGGCAGGCTGCGCAGGGCGTCTAGGCCCTGGGTCAGCTGGCGCTCCTCCTCCACCACGTCGCCATACTGCTTGATCAGCGTCGGCGACGGATTGGTGAAGATCTCGCCGTGGTAGCCGTCGACGATGAGGTCGATGCCGTCCACCTTGGAATACGGCAGGTCCACCGCGCCCATCACGGTCGGCACGCCCATGGCGCGTGCCAGGATGGCGACGTGGGAGTTGCCCGAGCCGAGTACCGAGATCAGGCCGACCAGGCGCCCCTCGGGCACCTCGCCGAGCATGGCCGGCGAGAGCTCCTCGCTGACCAGAATGGTGTTTTCCGGATAGATCAGGCAGGCCTGGTGGGCCTGCTGCAGATAGGCCAGCAAGCGGCGCCCGAGGTCACGCACGTCGGCGGCGCGCTCGCGCAGATAGGCGTCGTCCATGAGTTCGAAGCGCTGGACGTGCTCCATCACCACCTGGCGCAGGGCGCCCTGGGCCCACTGGCCGCTCTTGATGATGGTGGTCACCTCGTTACCGAGGGCGGCGTCGTCGAGCATCATCAGGTAGACGTCGAACAGCGCCTGCTCTTCCTTGCGCAGCTGGGTGGACAGCCGCTTGGATAGCGCCTTCATGTCCGCCCGCACGCCTTCGAGCGCCGAGCGGAACAGTTGCAGCTCGGCGTCGATGTCGGTCACGGTCTTGTCCGGGACCACCTCCAGATCGGCGGGCGGCAGGACCACCACCGCCTTGCCGACGCCGACCCCGGGCGAACCGGGGATGCCGACGAAACGGGCCTCCTGGATGCCGCGGCCCTGCCGGTCCAGACCACGGATGGTCCCGGTGGCCTCGGCATGGGCGATCACCCCGGCGAGCTGGGCGCTCATGGTGACCAGGAAGGCTTCCTCGCCTTCGTCGAACTGACGGCGTTCCTTCTGCTGCACCACCAGCACGCCCATGACCCGGCGGTGGTGGATGATGGGTGCACCGAGGAAAGACGCATAGCGCTCCTCACCGGTCTCGGCAAAATAGCGAAAGCGCGGGTGGCTGGCGGCGTCTTCGAGATTGAGCGGCTCTTCACGGGTGCCGACCAGGCCGACCAGGCCCTCGTTGGGGGCCATGCTGACCCGGCCGATGGACCTCTTGTTGAGGCCTTCGGTGGCCATGAGCACGAAACGGTTGGTGTCGGGATCCAGCAGATAGACGGAGCAGACCTGCGACTGCATGGCCGCGCGGACACGTTGCACGATGATGGACAGTGCCGACCCCAGATCCTTGGCGGCATTGACCTCCTGGACGATCTTGCGCAGAACTGCAAGCATCTAGCGCCTCCGCAGCCGACGTCCGGCGGAGCCGCCGGCGTGCATCACGTGTCGTTCATCCTGCATGACCACAGCTTCTCCTCACCTCTTTCGCACCGGCCGAACCGGTAATCAGGCCAGCAAGCGGGGTGCCAACTCCTTGAGCGCCCGCCGATAGACCTCTCGCTTGAAGGTCACCACCTGGCCCAGCGGATACCAGTAGCTTACCCAGCGCCAGCCATCGAATTCCGGCTTGCCGGTCACATCCATCCGCACCCGCTGCTCTTCCGCGGTCAGCCGCAGCAGAAACCACTTCTGCTTCTGGCCGATGCACAGCGGACGGCTGTGGGTACGCACCATGCGCTGCGGCAGACGGTAGCGCAACCAGCCCCGGGTACAGGCCAGGATACGGACGTCATCGGGGCTCAGCCCCACTTCTTCGTTCAGCTCCCGGTACAGCGCCTCTTCGGGCGTTTCCCGGTCGTCTATCCCACCCTGGGGGAACTGCCAGGCATCCTGATTGATGCGGCGAGCCCACAGTACCTGGCCGGCATCGTTGGCGAGAATGATGCCGACATTGGGGCGAAAACCATCAGCGTCGATCACGGCTGCCACCCTTGAAAAATGTCGTTGCCCGCATTGTTCCACAAAGCCCGACAGCCCAGCAATGCAAGCTCCGGACCGACTGGGGCGCGGCCGACCGGCGCAGGCGTCCGGCACCTGCCGCCGCCTGCAAAAGCCCGCATTATGGTGGTCGCTAGCTGAACGTCGGCTTAAGGGCCGGCAAACGTCGCGCCCTAGCGAAAATGCCGTTGCACGGCCATGTAGAGGGCCAGCGCCAGACCGATCCAGCCGACCAGCCAGAAATAGTCGAGATAGCCCAGCACCTGGCTCTGGCGGGTGACCAGACTGGAGATCTGCGCCAGGGCGCTGTCGGCACCGGTGGCCAGCCGATAACGCTCGCCATAGGCCTGGTAGGTCTGGGCATAGGGAGTGACCGCGGCGCTGAGCACCGAGGCATGGAAGGCGTCGCGCCACTGCAGGAAGACGTTGGACAGCACGATGCCCATGGGCATGACCAGTTGCTGGGTCATGTTCTTGATCTGGTAGGCCTGGCTGAAATAGGCCGGCTCGACGCGCATGAAGGTGTACATGATGATCACCGCGAAGGTGCCGATCAGGTAGGTGCCATGCATCATCAGCCCAGGCACCAGCTGCTGGTAGAGGGGCACGTCGGCGTGCTGCCGCACCATCCAGAAGCCGTAGCCGGCCAGCAGCAGGTAACCCGCTACCAGGTACTTGCGAAAGCCGCCCCAGGGAAAGCGCTCGCGCAACCGCACCGAGGTGATCATCAGCAGCGGCGCCAGGCCGCACAGCCAGCCCAGCGCCATGACCCCCCCGGCGGTATAGACCGGCAGTTGCAGGCCGTTGACCACGTACTGGGGGATGATGAAGTTGTAGGCGCCGAGCAGGAAGTAGTTGAGCATCATGAACAGCATGCCGGCGAGAAAGCCCGGGGTAATGGCGTGCTTGAAGTCCAGGGTCGGCCGCGCCAGGCCGCGCTCGTAGTAGACATAGAGTCCGAGGATGACCGCTCCCACCAGCAGTTCCACGGCCAGCCACGGACCATCGCTGAAGAAGTCGAAGGCCAGGCGCTGGGTGGTGGTGGTCAGCAGCAGACTGCCCACCGTCAGCAGCACCATGGACAGCAGCGACGGCGCCCCGGAATTCTGCAGCGGATGGGAGCGCCGCGGCAGCGACAGCCAGACGCAGACGGCCACCAGCGCGCAGGCCAGCGCCGGCACCATGAAGATGGCGCGCCACTGGTGACCTTCCAGCAGCTCCGCGGTGGTGAAGGAGGCCAGCGCCCCACCCAGGGGCACGCCCGAGGCGAAGGCGCGAATCCCGGTCGGCAGCTGGGGGCCGGAAAAATACATCTGCACCAGCACCCGCGCCCCGGCAAAGAAGGTGGCGGCACCGGCGCCCATCAGCGCCCGCCCGACGATGAAGGTCGGCAGATCGGTAGCCACCAGGCAGCACACCTGGCCGACCAGGTGGATGCCGACGGCGGCGAAGATCAGGTTGCGATAGCCCAGGCGCTGGGCGAACCACTGGTGCGGGGCGCTGGTGACGATGACCGCGGCGCTGTAGCAGGCGGTGGCCAGGGTGTAGCTGCGCTGGTCGATACCCAGGCCGCCATAGACATAGCGGTTGGCCAGGGCGATGGAAAGATTGTCGAGAAAGTACACCAGCACCATCAGGGTGATGCTCAGCAGCAACAGGCCGCGATGATGGGGGCGATCGGTGTCGTCGGCGTACATGAAGACCCAGGCTGGCACTAAGGGGGCCAGTCGTGGACCCTGCGTCCGGGGCGGGGTTCAGAGACTGCGTTGGCGCAGCCTCTTCGAAGTGATGCGGATCGCGTCCTGGCTCAGCCGGGCAGCAGCGCCCGGACGTCGGCCAGAAGTTCGTCGGGCACCTCCAACCAGCCACGGGTGGTATTGCGTTCTCGTGCCTGGTAACGACGCTGCGACGGCAGGCGGGCGCCCTGGGCTTCGATGCCGGCGAACAGCTGCTCGGCGCGCTGCTGGTAGTCGGCTACCGCGGCGCCGAGAAAGCGCTGGGGATCGAAGGCCAGGATGAGTTCGCCGTGATAGGGCAGCCCGCCGGCACCGGCGTCGACCGCGGAAGACTCCGGACTGGTGAGATCGCCGATCAGCGGACCGGCGAGCAATTCGATCATGGCCGACAGCGCCGAGCCCTTGTGACCGCCAAAGGTGAGCATGGCGCCCTCCTCCAGCACGGTGCGGGCATCGTTGCTGGGCGCGCCCTCGGCATCCACTCCCCAGCCCTCGGGCAGGGCCTTGCCTGCGCGACGATGCAATTCGATTTCGCCGCGGGCCACGGCGCTGGTGGCGAAATCGAAGACGAAGGGCGGACCCTCGGGCCGCGGCCAGCCGAAGGCCAGGGGATTGGTACCGAACAGCGGGCGACGACCACCGGCCGGGGCGACATAGGCCTGGGTCGGATTGCAGGCCAGGGCCACCAGGCCCCTGGCGGTAAGGGCTTCCATCTCCACCCAGAGCGCCGAGAAGTGCACGCAGTTGTTGATCGCCAGGGCTGCCAGGCCACAGTTGCGCGCCTTGGCGTCGAGCAGGGGCAGCCCCGTCTCGAAGGCCAGCGGGGAGAAGCCGCCATCCGCATCGACCCGGACGATGGCCGGAGCCACGTCCTCTACCGTCGGCTCGGCATCGGGCACCACCTTGCCGGCCTTGAGCGTCTTGACGATGCCCAGCAGCCGATAGATGCCGTGGGAGGCGCAGTCGTCACGCTGGCCGGCGACCATCATGGCGGCGATGGCCGCGCCCTGCGGCTGACTGAAACCTTGGGCCGCGAGCACCTCTTCGGCCAGGTGCTGCAGGTCTTCCGGGGTCATCTGGGCCATGGCGGCGCTCCGTTGGGAAAACCCCGACTATGCCGCAACCGGCCACGACCCGCTCGCTCGACTTGGGATCGGTCGTGCCGATCCCGGCACACTCAGCCCTGGTGATAGCGCCCCGACAACTCGTGCACGGCCTCGATGAAGGCACCGGCATGGGCCGGATCCACCTCGGGGGTGATGCCGTGGCCGAGGTTGAAGACGTGGCCGCTGCCCTGGCCATAGCTTTCCAGGATGCGCCCCACCTCGGCGCGGATGGCCGCCGGCTTGGCGTAGAGCACGCTGGGGTCCATGTTGCCCTGCAGGGCGACCTTGCTGCCGACCCGCCGACGGGCTTCACCGAGGTCGCAGGTCCAGTCCAGGCCCAGGGCCTCGGCGCCGCTGTCGGCCAGGCTTTCCAGCCAGAGACCGCCATTCTTGGTGAAGAGGATCACCGGCACCCGGCGTCCTTCATGCTCGCGGATCAGCCCGGCGACGATCTTGCGCATGTAGGCCAGGGAAAATTCCTGGTAGGCCGCGGCGGACAGGTTGCCTCCCCAGGTATCGAAGATCTGTACCGCCTGGGCGCCGGCGCGGATCTGGCCGTTGAGGTAGGCGGTGACCGCCTGGGCCAGCTTGTCCAGCAGCAGGTGCAGGGCCTCGGGGGTGTCGTAGAGCATGGCCTTAGCCTTGCGGAAATCCTTGCTGGAGCCGCCTTCGATCATGTAGGTGGCCAGGGTCCAGGGGCTGCCGGAAAAGCCGATCAGGGGTACCCGCCCGTCCAGCGCCGTGCGGATGGTGCGCACGGCGTCCATGACGTAGCCCAGGTCGGATTCGGCATCGGGTATCGGCAGCGCCTCGATGTCGGCCGGGGTGTCGATCACCTTGCGAAAGCGCGGACCCTCGCCGGTCTCGAAGTAGAGGCCCTGCCCCATGGCGTCGGGGATGGTGAGGATGTCGGAAAAGAGGATGGCGGCATCCAGCGGATAGCGCTCCAGCGGCTGCAGGGTCACCTCGCAGGCGAATTGCGGGTTCTTGCACAGACTCATGAAGTCCCCGGCACGCGCCCGGCTGGCGCGGTACTCGGGCAGATAGCGTCCGGCCTGGCGCATCATCCACACCGGGGTGACATCCACCGGCTGCTTGAGCAGGGCACGCAGGAAACGGTCGTTCTTCAGGGCAGTCATGGCGACATCCGGCAGCAAAAGTGCCGGCATTGTCGCAAAGCGGCTGGCAAAAGGCACGGCACCGGGACGTGCCTTTTGTCTATCGCACCGATCGGCTTACCAGCTCTTGTAAGGCAGGAACTTGCCGTTGAGCACGATCTCCACCCGGTCGCCCTTGGGATCGGCCACCCGCGAGATGTCCATGCTGAAGTCGATGGCACTCATGATGCCGTCACCGAACTCTTCATGGATCAGGGTTTTGATGGTATCGCCGTAGACATTGATCATCTCGTAAAAACGATAGATCAGCGGATCGGTCGGCACGGCCTTGTCCCACTGCTTGTGCGGACAGGCTTGCAAGGCCAGGGACACCTCGCTCGGCAATTCCAGCACCTGGCACAGGCGTTCCGCCACCGCCGGCGCCATGCTGTTCATGCCCAGGCAGGCAGAGGTGGTCCAGACCGGCGACATTTCCAGGCTGGCGGCGATCGCCACCCAGCTCAGGCCCAGGCGCTGCTTGGCGGCGAGAATGGCGGCGGTCATTTCGGGCTTGTTCATGGCAGTACCTCGCAGGAGAGAACCGGGATCTTTGCAGACCCTGTGCCAGACGCAGAAAGCGCCCTGGCACGGCCTCCGCAGCGCCCTACCCGCCTCTCGCTGCACCAGAAAGCAGCCCTGTCACCGCATGGCGCCCAAGAAAAAGCCGACCGGCTCAGCGCCGGTCGGCTCTTGTCCAGCCGTCGGGTATTAGACGCCCAGGTAGTCGAGGATACCCTCGGCGGCGTTGCGACCTTCGAAGATGGCGGTCACCACCAGGTCGGAGCCGCGCACCATGTCGCCACCGGCAAAGATCTTCGGGTTGCTGGTCTGGTGCTTGAACTCGTGCAGCCCCGGCGCGACCACGCGGCCCTGGCTGTCGAGGTCGATGCCGAATTGCTCGAACCAGGGCGCCGGGCTCGGCCGGAAACCGAAGGCGATGACCACCGCATCGGCCGGCAGGATCTCTTCGGAACCGGGGATCGGCTCGGGACTGCGACGACCGCGGGCATCGGGCTCGCCCAGACGGGTCTCCACCACCTTGACGCCTTCCACCCGGTCTTCGCCGATGATGGCGATGGGCTGGCGGTTGAAGAGGAACTTCACGCCCTCTTCCTTGGCGTTCTTCACTTCCTTGCGCGAGCCCGGCATGTTGGCGGCGTCGCGGCGGTAGGCGCAGGTCACGCTCTTGGCGCCCTGGCGAATGGAGGTGCGGTTGCAGTCCATGGCGGTGTCACCACCCCCCAGGACCACCACGCGCTTGCCCTTCATGTCGACGAAGTCGGCCGCATCCTTTTCGAAGCCCAGGTTGCGATTGACGTTGGCCACCAGAAAATCCAGGGCATCGTGCACGCCGGGCAGGTCTTCGCCGGGGAAGCCGCCCTTCATGTAGGTGTAGGTGCCCATGCCCAGGAAGACCGCATCGAATTCCTCGAGCAGTTGGTCCATGGTCACGTCCTTGCCCACCTCGGTGTTGAGGCGGAATTCCACGCCCATCCCGCCGAAGACCTCGCGACGGCGGCTGAGCACGGTCTTTTCCAGCTTGAACTCGGGAATGCCGAAGGTCAGCAGACCGCCGATCTCGGGGTGCTTGTCGAACACCACCGGGGTCACGCCATTGCGCACCAGGATGTCGGCACAACCCAGGCCGGCCGGACCGGCACCGATGACGGCGACGCGCTTGCCGGTCGGCTTGACCTTGGACATGTCCGGGCGCCAGCCCATGGCGAAGGCGGTGTCGGTGATGTACTTCTCCACCGAACCGATGGTCACCGCGCCGAAGCCGTCGTTGAGGGTACAGGCACCCTCGCAGAGGCGATCCTGCGGGCAGACCCGGCCACAGACCTCGGGCAGGGTGTTGGTCTGGTGCGACAGCTCCGCCGCCGCCAGGATGTTGCCTTCGGATACCAGCTTGAGCCAGTTGGGAATGAAGTTGTGCACCGGGCACTTCCATTCGCAATAGGGGTTGCCGCAACCCAGGCAGCGGTGCGCCTGCTCGGCAGCCTGCTGCGGCTTGAAGGGATCGTGGATCTCGACGAATTCCTTCTTGCGCTGGCGCAGCAGCTTCTTCTTCGGATCCTTGCGACCGACCTCGATGAACTGGAAGTCGTTGTTCAGACGTTCAGCCATTTCCAAACCTCTTGAAGCGACGCCCTTTTCTGCCGGGCGCCACGAGCTATCACGGTGAAACCGGCGCCCTGGGGAGCCGGCATCGAAGTCGTTATTCCGGACGGGCGCGGGTGCTGACCAGCAGCGACGCCAGGCTTGCGGCCTTGGGCTTCACCAGCCAGAACTTGCGCAGGTAGTCGTCCAGGTTTTCATGGAGATGGCTGCCCCAGGCACTGCCGGTCTCGCGCACGTATTCGGCCAGCACCCCTTCCAGGTGGCTGCGATAGGCTTCCATGGCTTCGCTGTTGATGCGCTGGATTTCCACCAGCTCGTGGTTGACCCGGTCATAGAAGCCGTTATCCAGGTCCAGCACATAGGCGAAGCCGCCGGTCATGCCCGAGCCGAAGTTGTAGCCGGTCTTGCCCAGGACGCAGACGAAGCCGCCGGTCATGTATTCGCAGCAGTGGTCGCCGGTGCCTTCCACCACGGTGTGGGCCCCGGAGTTGCGCACCCCGAAGCGCTCACCGGCGGTGCCGGCGGCGAACAGCTTGCCACCGGTGGCGCCATAGAGGCAGGTGTTGCCGATGATGGCCGATTCCTGGCTCTTGAAGCCCGCGCCCTGCGGCGGGGTGATGACCAGCTTGCCGCCGGTCATGCCCTTGCCCACGTAGTCGTTGGCGTCGCCTTCCAGATACAGATGCAGGCCGCCGGCGTTCCAGACGCCGAAGCTCTGGCCGGCGGTGCCCTTGAAGCGGAAGGTCAGCGGCGCCTTGACCATGCCCTGGTTGCCGTGGCGTCGGGCGATCTCGCCGGAGACCCGGGCGCCGATGGAGCGGTCGCAGTTGCCGATGCTCAGGCTGAACTCACCGCCTTCGAGCTTTTCGATCCCTGGCAGCGACAGACGCACCATTTCCTCGGCCAGCAGACCCTGGTCGAACGGCGGGTTCTTTTCCACCTGGCAGTATTGCGGCTTCTCGGCCGGAATGTGATCGCTTCCCAGCAGCGGGGTGAGATCCAGGTGCTGCTGCTTGGCGGTCTCGCCCGGCAGGATTTCCAGCAGGTCGGTACGGCCGATCAGCTCGCCCAGGCTGCGCACGCCCAGCCTGGCCAGCCACTCGCGGGTTTCCTCGGCGATGAAGGTGAAGAAATTCATCACCATCTCCACCGTGCCGATGAAGTGTTCCTTGCGCAGCCGGTCGTTCTGGGTGGCGACGCCGGTAGCGCAGTTGTTCAGGTGGCAGATACGCAGGTACTTGCAGCCCAGAGCGATCATCGGCGCGGTGCCGAAGCCGAAGCTCTCGGCGCCGAGGATGGCCGCCTTGATCACGTCCAGACCGGTCTTCAGGCCGCCGTCGGTCTGCACCCGCACCTTGCCGCGCAGGTCGTTGCCCCTCAGGGTCTGGTGCGCCTCGGCCAGGCCCAGCTCCCAGGGCGAGCCGGCGTACTTGATGGAGGTCACCGGCGAAGCGCCGGTACCGCCGTCGTAGCCGGAGATGGTGATAAGGTCGGCATAGGCCTTGGCCACACCGGCGGCCACCGTACCCACCCCGGGCTCGGACACCAGCTTGACCGACACCAGCGCCTTGGGGTTGACCTGCTTGAGGTCGAAGATCAGCTGCGACAGGTCTTCGATGGAATAGATGTCGTGGTGCGGCGGCGGCGAGATCAGGGTCACGCCGGGCACCGCATAGCGCAGCTTGGCGATCAGGCCGTTGACCTTGCCGCCCGGCAGCTGGCCGCCCTCGCCCGGCTTGGCGCCCTGCGCCACCTTGATCTGCAAGACCTCGGCGTTGACCAGGTACTCGGGGGTGACGCCGAAGCGGCCGGTGGCCACCTGCTTGATCTTGGAGCTCTTGATGGTGCCGTAGCGCGCCGGATCCTCGCCACCCTCGCCGGAGTTGGAGCGCCCGCCCAGGCGGTTCATGGCCTCGGCCAGGGCCTCGTGGGCCTCCGGCGACAGGGCGCCCAGGGAGATGCCGGCGGCGTCGAAGCGGGTGAAGATGTTGGCCAGCGGCTCGACCTCTTCCAGGGCCAGGGGCTGGTCGCTGGTCTTGACCTTGAGCAGGTCGCGGATCATGGCGACCGGACGCTGGTCCACCAGCGCGGTGTATTCGCGGAACTTGGCGTAGTCGCCCTGTTGCACGGCGGCCTGCAACAGATTGACCACGTCCGGGTTGTAGGCGTGGTACTCGCCGCCATAGACGAACTTGAGCAGGCCACCCGGATGGATCGGCTTGCGGTTGTTCCAGGCTTCGCCGGCCAGCAGCTTCTGCTCGGCTTCCAGGTCGACGAAGCGCGCACCCTTGATGCGGCTGGTGACGCCGGGGAAGCAGAGGTCGGTGACCTCGTCCGCCAGGCCCACGGCCTCGAACAGCTGGGCGCCGCGATAGGAGGCGACGGTGGAGATGCCCATCTTGGAGATCACCTTGAGCAGGCCCTTGGTGATGCCCTTGCGGTAGTACTTGAACACCTCGTAGAGATCGCCCAGCACCTCGCCGGTGCGGATCAGATCGCCCAGCACCTCGTAGGCCAGGAACGGATAGACCGCGGTCGCACCAAAGCCCAGCAGCACGGCGAAGTGGTGCGGATCGCGGGCGGTTGCGGTCTCCACCAGGATGTTGCTGCTGGTGCGCAGGCCCAGGTTGACCAGGTGGTGGTGCACGGCGCCGGTGGCCAGCACCGCGTGTACCGGCAGCTTGCCCGGCTCGATGTGGCGGTCGGTCAGCACCAGCAATACCTTGCCGGCGCGCACGGCCTCCTCGGCCTGCTCGACGATGTTGCGCAGCGCCGCCTCGAGGCCCATGGACTCGGGGTAGTTGAGGTCGATCTTGACATGCTCGAAGCCGGGCTTGGGCATGTTGAGAATGGTCCGCCACTTGGCCGGCGAGACCACCGGGCTGCTCAGGATGGCGCGATCGGCGTGCTCGGCGGTTTCCTCGAAGACGTTGCGCTCGGCGCCCAGGCAGGTCTCCAGGGACATGACGATGGACTCGCGCAGCGGGTCGATCGGCGGGTTGGTGACCTGGGCGAATTGCTGGCGGAAATAGTCGTAGGGCGAACGGATGCGCCGCGACAGCACCGCCATCGGGGTATCGTCGCCCATCGAGCCCACGGCTTCCTGGCCCTGCTCGCCCAGCGGGCGCAAGACCTGGTCACGCTCCTCGAAGGTGACCTGGAACATCTTCATGTACTGGCGCAGCTGATCCTGGTCGTAGAAGGCCGAACCGTGATCGTTGTCGTCCAGGGTCGCCTGGATACGCATGGCGTTCTTGCGCAGCCACTGCTTGTAGGGATGGCGCGCCTTGAGGCGATTGTCGATGTCGTCGGTCTGCAGCACCTCGCCGGTCTCGGTGTCCACGGCAAGGATCTGGCCCGGGCCGACCCGGCCCTTGGCGATGACGTCGTCGGGCTGGTAGTTCCAGACGCCGACTTCCGAAGCCAGGGTGATGTAGCCGTTCTTGGTGGTCACCCAGCGCGCCGGGCGCAGGCCGTTGCGGTCGAGCAGGCAGACCGCGTAGCGGCCTTCGGTCAGCACCACGCCGGCCGGACCGTCCCAAGGCTCCATGTGCATGGAGTTGAATTCATAGAATGCACGCAGATCGGCGTCCATGGTCTCGACGTTCTGCCAGGCCGGCGGAATGATCATGCGCACGGCGCGGAACAGGTCCATGCCGCCGGTCACCAGCAGCTCCAGCATGTTGTCCATGCTGGAGGAATCGGAGCCGACGCGGTTGACCAGCGGACCGAGCTGGTCGAGGTGGGGGATCAGTTCGTTGACGAACTTGGTCCGCCGCGCCTGGGCCCAGTTGCGGTTGCCGGTGATGGTATTAATCTCGCCGTTGTGGGCGAGGTAGCGGAAGGGCTGCGCCAGCGGCCACTTCGGCAGGGTGTTGGTGGAAAAGCGCTGGTGGAACACACAGATGGCGGTCGTCAGGCGCGGATCGCCGAGGTCCGGATAGAAGGCGGCGAGATCCGCCGGCATCATCAGGCCCTTGTAGACGATGACCCGCGACGACAGGCTGCAGATGTAGTGCTCGGCGTCCTCGGCATTGCGCACCGAGGAGCGGCGGCGCGCGGAGAACAACTTGACCCCGAACTGCTGGTCGTCGAGACCCGGACCGGCGACGAATACCTGCTCGATGCGCGGCAGGCGGGCCAGGGCCAGTTCGCCCAGCACCGAGGTGTCGATGGGCACCTTGCGCCAGCCGACCAGGGTCAGGCCGGCGGCCTCGATCTCCAGGTTCATGTTGGCGCGGGCCTGTTCGGCGCGGGCCTCGTCCTGGTTGAAGAACACCACGCCCGCGGCGTACTGCTCGGGCAACTCGGCGCCGAATTGCTCCTGGGCGATGGCGCGCAGGAAGGCGTCCGGCTTCTGCATGAGCAGACCGCAACCGTCACCGGTCTTGCCGTCCGCGTTGATACCGCCCCGGTGGGTCATGCAGGTCAGGGCTTCGATGGCCGTTTCCAGCAGGTCGTGGCTGGGCTCGCCCTGCATATGGGCGATCAGGCCGAAGCCGCAGTTGTCCTTGAAGCTATCGGGATTGAACAGGCCTGCTTTCATAGCGCTCTCACCGGCAATCAGGTTATTGCGAAGGCATCACAAAACGGTCCGCTTATTTGAACTTTTTTCGGACAGTCAAAGGCTGACCAGTGTAGCGAAAAAATCGCTTACGACAAACACTGATGACACCTGATGAAAATTCGATGACGCAAAACAGAAAGCCCCGGCGTCACTCTCGTGATAGCGCCGGGGCTTTCTTTTCGTGCCAGGCAAGAATCAGCGACTGGTGGCGATGTCCTGCTGGATGCTGGCGAAGGTCCGCGGCCAGGGCTTGCTGGCCTGTACCTTGGCCGGCAGCTGCTTGACCGCCGCCTCCGCCGCCGCCCGATTGGCGAAGTTGCCGTAGGTCACCACATAGAGCGCCTTGCCCTGGTAGCTCTTCTTGAAATAACGGAAGTTGCCACTGTCGGCCTGGGCGGCGATGAAGTCCTGCGCCGCCTTCTCGGTGCTGGTGCCCACCACCTGCAAGGCGTACTTGCTGCCCGCCTGACTGCCGTACCAGCCCGCCGCAGCGCCACCGGTGTGCGCAGGGGCGGCAGCCGGGGCCGGCTTGGCCGGTGCCGGCGCGGGGGTCGGCGCAGGTGCGGTATGCCGGGGCGCCGGAGCGGCCACTGCCGGCGCGCTGGGCGCCGGCGTGCGTGCCGGCGTCCGGCTGGGCAGTTCGTCCTCGTCACTGATGGGCGGGGCGTCGGTGGTCACGGTGGGCGGTACGCCACCCGCACCCATGTCGTTGCCGGCAGCGGTACCAGCCTGACGCCCACCAGCCGCTTCCGCCAGGGGTTCGCGGATGACCGGCTGCGACTCGCCCACCAGCGGCAGGGGTAGCGGCTTGGAAGAGCCATCGAACTGGATGGGCGCCCCCTGGGCGTCCTTGCCGGCGGACGCGGTGTTCTGGCCGCCCATGGGCAGGTCCTGCCCGGCCGTGCCGGTCGCCTGGGTTTCGCTCTTGCCGCCCTTGAGCGACAGCGCCGCAGCGCCGACTGCCAGCACCACCACCCCGAGAATGACCAGATGCTTGCGCGGCAGCGCCGCCAGCAGATTGCGCGAGCCCTTCGCCGGAGCGGCGGCCTTCTTGCGCCGGGCAGTCATGCCGGCCACCAGGACATCCCGGGCTTCTTCGTTGAGCCGACCGGGCCAGCCACCGGAGCGCTGGTGAATGGTCGCGAGTTGCTCGTCGGTAAAGATCTCCAGCCCCTGACCGGCACCTTCCAGGCGCTGGGCGAGATACTCCTCGGCCTCGCTTTCGCTGTAGGGCAGCAATTCGATGGCGTGATAGCGCTCTTCGCCCTGGGCGATGTCCTCCAGGCGCATCACCACTTCCGCCTCGCCGAACAGGAAGACGTGCAGACGCTCCTTTTCGCCGCCACCGGCCAGTTCCAGCAGGGCTTCCAGGGCGGGGGTGGCCAGCGCCTCGGCGTCATCCACCAGGATGTAGACCTCCTGCCCCGCCAGGCGCACTTCCGCCGCCTGCGCGAGAATGGCCGCCGGCGTCTGGCTGTCGGCGCCCACGCCCTTGGCGACCTGGGCCAGCACGGTACGGGCGTCGCCGCCGTTCTGCGCGGAAATCACCACGCAGTGCACGGCTTCCTTCTTGGTGCTGGCCGCCAGCGCCTGGCGCAGCAGCGTCTTGCCGCTGCCCTCGGGACCGCTGACCACCAGCAACAACTGGCTGTAGCGGGCCAGGTGATGCAACTGACCCAGCACCGGCTTGCGCTGCGCCGGAAAGAATTTGAAACCGGGAACGCGGGCGGCGAACGGGTCGTGAGTGAACTGATAGTGACCGAGGAAGGCTTCGTCGGCGTGCAGATTGGACATGGGACTCTCTTGTTCTCCTTACTGGGCGGTCAGCGCTTGGTAATCGGTACGCAGCGTCTGCTCGAGAATGTCGCGGGCGAAGTCGGCGGTCACCACGGCCTGGCCCAGGTCACTGAGCAGTACCAGCCGGAGTTGTCCATCCAGGACCTTCTTGTCCACCGCCATGAGGCGTTCGAAATCGGCCGGCTGCATGTCGGCCGGCGGTACCACGGGAAGCCCGGCCCGGACCAGCAGGCGCAGGGCGCGGTCGCGCTGGGCGGCCGTGAGCCAGCCCAGCAGCAGGGACATCTGCAGCGCCATGACCATGCCGGCGGAAACCGCTTCGCCGTGCAGCCAGACGCCATAGCCCTGGTGGGTCTCGATGGCGTGGCCGAAGGTATGCCCCAGGTTGAGGATCGCCCGCAGGCCCGACTCGCGCTCGTCGCTGCCGACCACCTGGGCCTTGGCCGCGCAGGAGCGCTCGATGGCTTCGGTGAGTGCCTGCTGGTCCAGCGCCAAGAGCGCCTCGACATGCTCCTCGAGCCAGCCGAGGAAGGGCTCGTCGCAGATCAGGCCGTACTTGATGACCTCGGCCAGACCCGCCGACAGCTCCCGCGCCGGCAGGGTCGCCAGGCTGGCGGTGTCGATGACCACGGCCTTGGGCTGGTAGAAGGCGCCGATCATGTTCTTGCCCAGCGGGTGGTTGATGCCGGTCTTGCCGCCCACCGAGGAATCGACCTGGGACAGCAGCGTGGTCGGCACCTGGATGAAGTCCACCCCGCGCTGATAGCAGGCCGCGGCGAACCCGCCCATGTCGCCGACCACCCCGCCACCGAGGGCGATGAGGGTGGTCTTGCGATCATGGCGATCCTGCAGCAGACCGTCGAAGATCAGCTGCAGCGTTTCCCAGTTCTTGTGCGCCTCGCCATCGGGCAGCACGATCGAGCTGACCTGGCGATCGCCCAGGGTGCGCAGCAGGCGCTCCAGATAGAGCGGCGCGATGGTTTCGTTGGTGACGATCGCCACCTTGCGCCCGGCGAGATGGGGCAGGAAGCATTCCGGCTGATCCAGAAGGCCCTGGCCGATGTAGATCGGGTAGCTGCGCTCACCGAGCTCGACGTGAAGAGTCCGCATGCCGTCACCTTGATTCAAAGGGCGCCTAGCATAGCGCAGAACGCCTGCGGCTTTAATGCGGTGCCAGGGCTTTCAGACGGTCGAGTATCTGCAGCACGACCAGCCGGGGCGGCCGCTCGTCGGTCTCGATGATGATGTCGGCGATTTCGCGGTACAGCGGATCGCGCATGGCCATGAGAGTGCGCAGCACCGCCGCGGGATCGGCGGTCTGCAGGAGCGGGCGATTGCGATCGCGGGAGGTGCGCTCGATCTGCTGCTCGATGGAGGCATGCAGATAGATGACCCGCCCACCGCGCTTGAGCGCCTGGCGATTGTCCTCACGCAGCACGGCGCCACCGCCGGTGGCCATCACCAGGCCGTTTTCCGCGCACAGCTCGGCGATCGCCGAGCGTTCGCGCTCGCGAAAGCCCTGCTCGCCTTCCACATCGAAGATCCAGGGGATGTCGGCACCGGTACGTTCTTCGATTACCTTGTCGGAATCCTTGAACGGCAGCCGCAATTCCTTCGCCAGGAGCCGGCCGATGGTGCTCTTGCCCGAGCCCATCGGTCCTACGAGAAACAGATTACGCACTTATGTCATCGACCAACCGCTATCGCCTGGTTGTTCATGATACGCGGCGTGAGGAAGATCAGCAGCTCGACTTTGCTGTCGGTGACCGAATCCCGGCGGAACAGTCGGCCGACATAGGGAATGTCGCCCAGCATCGGCACCTTGGTGGTGGACTTGGTCTGGGTGTTGGAGAACACCCCGCCCAGTACGATGGTCTCGCCATCGCTCACCAGTACCTTGGCATTGACCTCGTTCTTGCTGATCGGCGGCACGCCGTTGAGGGCGTTCTGGTAGTCAGGGGCATCCTTGTTGACCTTGACCTCCATGATGATGCGGTTGTCCGGGGTGATCTGCGGCGTGACCTCCAGCGACAGGGCGGCCTGCTTGAAGCTGGTGCTGGTGGCACCGCTGGAACTGGCCTCCTGGTAGGGGATCTCGGTACCGCGCAGGATCTTGGCGGTCTCCTTGTCCGAGGTCACCACCTTGGGCTGGGAGATGATCTCGCCATTGCCGCTGGACTGCAGGGCGGACAGCTGCAGGTCGAGCATCTGGCCACCGGCCATGAAGCCGATGCCGATACCCGAGGTGCTGCCGGAAACGCCCATGTCAACGAAGGGCGTGGGCGCCACGCCACTGGCGGAGGTGAAGCTGCCGACCCTGCTGCTCCCCGGCAGGTAGACCTGACCGGTGGTGCTGTCCACGGTCGTCGCGCCGTCCTTGCCATAGACCGAGAAATTGCCGTGGCTGCTATTACCGCCCCAGCGCACGCCCAGCTGCTTGCTGTAGTCGACGTTGGCCTCTACCAGCCGCGCCTCGATCATCACCTGGCGGACCGGGATGTCCAGCTGGGAGACGATGCGCCGGAGTTCGTCCAGACGATTCTGCGTCTGGTAGGCGATGATGCTGTTGGTGCGCTCGTCCACCGAGATGGAACCACGCTCGTCGGCGGTCTTGTCGGCACTGGTCACCGACTGGAACAGCTTGGCGATGTCGGCGGCCTTGGCGTAGTTGACCTGGATCAGGTCACGACGCAAGGGGGCCAGTTGCTGGATCTGCTTCTGGGACTCCAGCTCCTGACGTTCGCGGGCGGCGATCTCGTCGGCCGGGGCCACCAGCAGCACGTTGCCGATCTGGCGCTTGTCGAGGCCCTTGGTCTTGAGGATCAGATCCAGCGCCTGGTCCCAGGGCACGTTCTGCAGGCGCAGGGTGATGTTGCCCTGCACGGTGTCGCTCGCCACCAGGTTGAGATTGGTGAAGTCGGCGATCAGCTGCAGCACCGAGCGGACATCGATGTCCTGGAAGTTCAGCGACAGCTTCTCGCCGGTATAGGTGAAGCGATCGGCTGCGCGCTTTTCCTTTTCCTCGGTGGTGAGCGGCTTGACGCTCAGGGTCAGACGGTTGTTGGTCTGGTAGGCCAGGTAGTCGTAGGTACCGGTCGGCTCGATGACGATGGACGCCCCGCCGCTGTCAGCGGAGGCGTTGACGAACTGCACCGGGGTGGCGAAATCCTTGACGTCCAGCCGTACCCGCAGCTCTTCAGGCAGCTGGGTACCGGCAAAGGTCAGGCGAATCTTGCCGCCCTGCTCCTGGATGTCCGGATTGATGCCGGTCTCGCTCAGGTCGATGACCACGTTGCCCTCGCCCTGGGGCCCACGCTGGAAATCGATATGGCGGATCGCCTTGCCGCGCAATTGCGGCCGCGGCGCGGTCATGGCCGCCACGGTAGAGGTGGCCTGGGTCGGCGGCAGCGGCGTGCGGGCGATCGCGCCGGGCAAGGGAGCGGACGACGGCGCGGTCACGGTGGTCGGCGCAGCGGCGCGCGGCAGGTTGGGCGTTAGGTTGGCCTGGGCGCTGGCCGTCTGGCGACCGGCGGTGCCCCCGATGGTGACGAACAGGTTGCGACCGTCGGCCCGGGTGTCGTAGCTGGCCAGATTGGTGAGGTTGATGATCAGGCGGGTGCGGTTGCCTGCCTCGACCACCGTCACGCTGCGGGCATTGCCATTGCCCAGCTCACGGCTCTTGGTACCGAGCTTGTTGGCGACGCCGGGCAGGTCCAGGGCGATGCGCGCCGGCTGCTCGATGGTGTAGCCCTTGGGCACCGGCACCGGCTGATCGAAGGTCAGCTTGAGTTCGATGCGATCCCCGGGCAGGGAGGCGACGTTCAAGGCCTGCAGATCGGCCGCCAGAGCCTGACCGGCCAGGCTGCTCAGCAGCAGGGCCAGGCCCAGCCCCAGTCGTCCCGCGATAGTAGTGTTCACAGTGCTCGCCCTGCCCATTTAAGTCTTTTCCTTCAAGGTGATGGTGCGCGGCCGTTCCAGCCAGCCACCCTCGCCATCCGGGACGATTTCGATCACGTCGATCTCGCCATCGGTAATCTTGGTGATGCGTCCGTCATTGCGACCCAGGTAGTCGCCCACCTTGACGCGATGCACGCCCCCGGCGCCGTTGACCAGCGCATAGCGGCCACTGGCATTGGCCAGGATGCCGACCATGCTGAAGGTCTCGATGTTGAAGCCTTCGAGAAACTGCTTGGGCCGATTCACGTCCGGCTTGATGTTGCCGGTTCCACGCTGGCGCACCGTGGGATCGATGCGTACCGGTGCCTGGAAGGGACTGCGCAGGGCCGAAGCTGCATAGGTGAAGGGTTCGTAGGCGCGAAACTGCGGCAGCGGCTCGATGGAACCACGCGGCTTGGCGCGGGTTTCGTCCATGAAGGCCTGCAGATCGCTGGTATCGCTGGAACCGCAGCCGACCAGCACGCCGGTCAGCAGGCATAACAACAGGGGCGTCCTCATTTGCCGAGCCCCTTGTCGTTGTAGCGATAGGTCTTGGCCAGGACATTCATGCGCAACTTGCCGCCGCCTCCAGAGACCGTGCCGCCGCCATTGGCGTTTCTGTCGTCCACCGGCTTGAGGTCGAAGTCGTGCAGGGTGACGATGCGCGGCAGGCTGGACACGCTGCTGACGAAAGTCGCCAAGTCATGATAGCTGCCCACCACGGTGATCTGGATCGGCAACTCGACATAGAACTGCTGGGTGACCTCGGGCAGCAGCTTGATCTGCTCGAACTCCAGGCCACTGCCAAGACCGGTGCGGGTGATGTCTTCCAGCAGCGCCGGCACCTCGGTATCGCCGGGCAGTTGCCGCAGCAGGGCACCGAAGGACTCCTCCATCTCCACCATCTGCTGCTTGTAGGCATCCAGATTGGCCGCCTGGAAGGCCTTGCTGGCGTATTGCTGCTTGAGGGTCTCTTCCTGGTTGCGCTGGCTGTCCAGCTGGGCCTGCATGTCGCTGAGGTGGAATTGATAACCGAGCAGCAGCACCACCAGCACGATCAGCAGGCAGGCGATGACCTTGACCGGCTTGGGCCAGGAACCGAGGTTCTCCAGGCTGAGCTCGTTGATGTCGACCTTGCGCAGGCTGGCCAGGGAATCGGCGAGACTCATGGTTTGCCTCCCTGGGCGAGCGGGGCCGGCGCAGCGGGAGCGCCGGGCTGGGTCTGCTTGACGGTGAGCTGGAAGGTATTGGCCTGGTCCACCGCACCCGCGGTGGTGGCCTTCACCTCGATCAGCGTAGGCGAGGCGAACCAGTCCGAGGCATCCAGGTTACGCATCAGGTTGGAGACCCGGTTGTTGGATTCCGCCTCGCCGCTGATCGACAGGGTGTCACCCTGCATCTTCAGCTCGCGGAAATACACGCCGTCCGGCAGCGTCCGCACCAGTTGATCGAATACGTGACCGATGACCGGGCGGTTGCCCTGCAGGTCCTGGATGATCTTCATCCGCGCCAGCAGTTGCTGACGACGGGTCTTGAGTTCGCTGATCTCCTTGATGCGCACGTCCAGCTGAGCGATGTTCTGCTGGATGAAGGCATTGCGCGCCTCCTGGCGGGCGATCTCGCCGGACAGGTACTGGTCGCCGAGAAACACGGCGCCACAGGAGAGCACGAAGATGCCACCCAGGATCACCAGGAACTGCTTACGCCTTTCTTCGCGCAGCTGCTCCCGCCAGGGCAAGAGGTTGATGCGGGCCATCTAGTCGAAACTCCTCATGGCCAGGCCGCAGGCGATCATCAGCGCCGGGGCGTCACCCGCCAGGGCCGCCGCGTTGACCTTGTTGCTGACGGTCATGTCGGCGAAGGGATTGGCCAGGACCGTGGGGGTGCCGATTTTCTGCTGGATCAAACGGTCGAGTCCGGAAATTGACGCGGTTCCTCCAGCAAGCAAGATGTAGTCCACATCATTGTATTGCCCGGCGGCGAAAAAGAACTGCAGCGAACGCGCCACCTGTTGCACCACCGCCTCGCGGAAGGGCGTCAGCACCTCGCTCTGGTAGTCGTCCGGCAGCCCGCCCTGCTTCTTGGCCAGACCGGCCTCTTCCACCGACAGGCCATAGCGACGCTGGATCTCTTCGGTGAGCTGGCGACCGCCAAACAGCTGTTCGCGGGTGTAGATGGTCTTGCCGTTGTGCAGCACGCTCAGGGTGGTCATGGTGGCGCCGATGTCGACCACCGCCACGGTCAGGTCGTCGACGTGGCCACCGAGCTGATTGGCCAGCAACTGGTAGGCGCGCTCCAGGGCATAGGCCTCGACGTCGACCACCTTGGCCGAGACGCCGGCCAGCGCCAGGGCCGCTTCGCGGACCTCGACGTTTTCCTTCCGGCAGGCGGCCAGCAGCACCTCGACGCGCTCGGCGTTGCGCGGCGACGGCCCCTGCACCTCGAAATCGATGGCGACCTCGTCCAGCGGATAGGGAATGTACTGGTCGGCTTCCAGCTTGATCTGGTTTTCCAGCTCGTCGTCGGTCAGACCGGCGTCCATCTCGATGGTCTTGGCGATCACCGCCGAGCCCGAGACGGCCACGGCGGCGCTGCGCGCGGAGGTGCGCGCCTTGACCAGCACCCGGCCGATGGCCAGGCCCACGCCTTCGAGTTCGGCGATGTTCTTCTCGACCACGGCATTGGCCGGCAGGGGTTCGACCGCATAGGCCTCCACCCGATAGCGCCCGCCTGCACGGCTCAACTCGATGAGTTTCACGGATGTCGAACTGACGTCGATACCCAGCAGCGTATTCGCCTTCTTTCTGAATAGCCCTAGCACATCAGTTCCCTATGAGCGACGGTGGTCTTCCGCGGACGGGCATTAGATAACAGACTTGACACCCGAGCAAATAGCGGCCAACCGCCAAACGCGCCTATAATGGCGACGCCGTGTAGGCTGACCCTCACCTGTCGCCCTTTCCTTCTTTCCATTCGAAAAGTCTCTTGATGCGTGTTCTGAAATTTTTCTGGTGGTCGTTGGTCGCCCTGGTCTGCAGCCTTTTGCTGGGTCTCAGCGGTGCCTTCCTCTACCTCAGCCCCAGCCTGCCCTCCATCGACGCCCTGCGAAACGTGCAACTGCAGATCCCTCTGCGGGTGTACAGCGCGGACGGCAAACTCATCGCCGAATTCGGTGAAATGCGCCGCTCGCCGCTGCGGTTCAACGAGATACCTCCCGATTTCATCCATGCCCTGCTCTCCGCCGAGGATGACAACTTCGCCAATCACTATGGCGTGGATGTGAAAAGCCTGGCGCGAGCGGTGAGCCAGCTGGTCAAGACCGGACACATCCAGACCGGCGGCAGCACCATCACCATGCAGGTCGCCAAGAACTACTTCCTGACCAGCGAACGCAGCTTCTCGCGCAAATTCACCGAGATCCTCCTGGCGCTGCAAATCGAGCGCCAACTGACCAAGGACGAGATCCTCGAGCTCTACGTCAACAAGATCTACCTGGGCAACCGCGCCTACGGCATCGAGGCCGCCGCCCAGGTCTACTATGGCAAATCCATCAAGGACCTGACCGTTGCCCAGATGGCGATGATCGCCGGTCTGCCCAAGGCGCCGTCGCGTTACAACCCGGTCGCTAATCCTGAGCGTAGCCTGGAAAGACGCAATTGGATTCTCGAACGCATGTTCAAGCTCGGTTATATCGATCAGGCGGCCTACCAGGCCGGCATCGCCGAGCCGCTCGAGGCCTATCACCACGTCGCCATTCCCGAGCTCAACGCCCCCTACATCGCCGAGATGGCGCGGGCGGAAATGGTCGGCCGCTATGGCGGTGACGCCTATACCGATGGCTACCAGGTCTATACCACCATCGACAGCCGGCTGCAGACGGACGCCTTCGAGGCCGTGCGCGACGGCCTGACCGACTACGACCGCCGCCATGGCTACCGCGGGCCCGAGGCCCAGTGGCCCAACCGCAGCCGGGCCGAGTGGACCGCACTGATCCAGAAGCAGCGCATCGTCGGCGGCCAGGATCCGGCCATCGTCACCCAGGTGGAAAAGAGCAGCATCCTGGTCCTGACCCGCGAGGGCAAGGAAGAGGCAGTCTCCTGGGATTCGATGAAGTGGGCCCGCCCCTACCTCAGCGCCAACAGCCTGGGACCGCGGCCGAACGGTCCGGCCGACGTGGTCAAGGTCGGCGACCTGATCCGGGTGCAGCGCCAGGACGATGGCAGCCTGAAGTTCTCGCAGATCCCCAAGGCGCAGAGCGCCCTGGTCTCCCTCGACCCCCAGGATGGCGCCATCCGCGCCCTGATCGGCGGTTTCTCCTTCGAGCAGAGCAACTACAACCGCGCGACCCAGGCCCGCCGCCAGCCCGGCTCCAGCTTCAAGCCGTTCATCTATAGCGCGGCCCTGGAAAAGGGCTTCACCGCCGCCAGCCTGGTCAACGATGCGCCCATCGTCTTCATGGACGAGAATCCCGACGAAGCCTGGCGACCAAAGAACGACAACAACACCTTCCTCGGCCCCATCCGCCTGCGCGAGGCGCTGTATCGCTCGCGCAACCTGGTGTCCATCCGGGTGCTGCAGGCCATCGGCATCGACTATGCGCTGGACTACGTCAGTCGCTTCGGCTTCGAGCGCGACCAGTTGCCGCGCAACCTGTCCCTCGCTCTCGGCACTCCGGGCCTGACGCCGCTGGAAGTCGCCACCGGCTGGTCGGTGTTCGCCAACGAGGGTTACAAGGTGACCCCCTACGTGGTCGATCACGTGACCGATCGCGACGGCAAGGTGGTCTATCGCACTGCCGCGCCGCGGGTGCCCCAGCAGGTGCAGGCCAAGGCCGCACCGGGCGTCGAGGTCACGCCGGCGGCCGACACCGCCGCGGCCGATCCGGCCAATCCGCCGCCGGTGTTCGCGCCCCAGGTCATCGACCCGCGCAATGCCTTCATCATGAACAGCATGCTGCAGGACGTGATCAAGCGCGGCACCGGGCGCAAGGCGCTGGAACTGGGTCGCAACGACCTGGCCGGCAAGACCGGTACCACCAACGAATCCAAGGACACCTGGTTCTCCGGCTACAACGGCGACTACGTGACCACGGTCTGGGCCGGCTTCGATCAGCCCGAGACCCTGGGTCGCCAGGAATTCGGTGGCACCGTGGCCCTGCCGATCTGGATGAGCTACATGGGCGCGGCGCTCAAGGACAAGCCGCCGCATCAGCTCAAGGAACCGGAAGGCATCGTTTCCATCCGCGTCGATCCGACCACCGGTCGCGCCGCGCCGCCCGGCACGCCCAACGCCTACTTCGAGCTGTTCAAGAGCGAGGACACCCCGCCGAGCCTGGACGAGCTGCCGCCTGGCATGGCGCCCGGCACGCCGCTGCCCTCCAGCGAAACCGTGCCCATGGACATCTTCTGATCTCCAGCCAATAAAAAACCCCGCCGCGGCGGGGTTTTTTATTGCTTCGGGCCTTACTTGGCGAAGACGTCATCCACCGACTTCAGCGGATAGTTCGCCGGATAGGGCAGCGTGGCCACGCCGGTCTCGATGGCGGCCTTGGCCACGGCATCGGATACCAGGGTGATCAGGCGCGCATCCATCGGCTTGGGAATGATGTACTCGCGGCCGAAGCTCAGGCTGTCGACCTTGTAGGCTTCGCAGACTTCCTTGGGCACCGGCAGCTTGGCCAGGTCACGCAGGGCCAGGGCGGCGGCGATCTTCATCTCTTCGTTGATGACCCGGGCGCGGACGTCCAGGGCACCGCGGAAGATGAAGGGGAAGCCGAGGACGTTGTTGACCTGGTTCGGGTAGTCGGAACGACCGGTGGCCATGATCACGTCGTCGCGGGTGGCGTGGGCCAGCTCGGGGGTGATTTCCGGATCCGGGTTGGAGCAGGCGAAGACGATGGGGTTGGCCGCCATGCGCTTGAGGCCTTCGGCCGACAGCAGATTCGGGCCGGACAGACCGACGAAGACGTCGGCACCCTCGAGGGCATCGTCCAGGGTGCGCTTGCTGGTCTCGGTGGCGAAGGCCGCCTTGTACTGGTTCAGGTCGTTGCGGCCGCTGTGGACCACGCCCTGACGGTCGATCATGTAGATGTTCTCGACCTTGGCGCCCATGCTGGCCAGGAGGCGCATGCAGGAGATGGCGGCGGCACCGGCACCCAGGCAGACGATCTTGGCGTCTTCCAGGCGCTTGCCGGCGATTTCCAGGGCGTTGAGCATGCCGGCGGCGGTGACGATGGCGGTGCCGTGCTGGTCATCGTGGAACACCGGGATGTCGCACTGCTCGATCAGGGCGCGCTCGATCTCGAAGCACTCGGGCGCCTTGATGTCTTCCAGGTTGATGCCACCGAAGGTGATGGAGATGCGCTTGACGGTGTCGATGAAGGCCTGGGGGCTCTCGGCGTCCACCTCGATGTCGAAGACGTCCACACCGGCGAAGCGCTTGAACAGCACACCCTTGCCTTCCATCACCGGCTTGGAGGCCAGCGGGCCGAGGTTGCCCAGGCCGAGGATGGCGGTACCGTCGGAGATCACGGCGACCAGGTTGCCCTTGCCGGTGTAGCGGTAGGCCAGTTCGGGATCGCGACCGATCTCGCGGACCGGTTCGGCGACGCCGGGGCTGTAGGCCAGGGACAGGTCGCGGGCGGTCGCGGTGGGCTTGGTCAGCTCGACGCTGAGTTTGCCGGGGCGCGGCTGGGCGTGGTATTCGAGGGCAGCGGTTTTGAGATCAGACATTATTGGTATATCCGCGTGGTGTGGGTCTTGGGTCGGGCGAGAATACGCAAAGACTCAAGGTGCCACAAGCAATCGGCCATATGCCTGAAATCAATCGCAATACGACTTTCGGCTAAAACGATTCAACCTGCAAACCCAGCATGTGCGGATCGCTCAAGGTCATCTGCCAGCGGGCGCGCCCCGCTTCCTGGCGCCGGCTGCGATCGGAAATCCAGCCCCGCGCCTCGAGCTGGCGGCCGATCCATTGATGCAGCGGCACGCCGTCGAAGGCCTCGACGAAGCGCTCGGGGACATTGACCACCAGATCGCCTTCGAACTGCAGCCAGAGGCCGCCGCGATTGCGTTCGACGTCCAGCAGACGCCCCTGCACCACGGCGAAACCGCCTTCCGCGATCCGGGTGGCGGGGGTCGGCTCCTGCTTCCAGACCCCGAGACGCGCCCGGCGCGCCTGGCTTTGCGCGGCGGCCTGACAATCGGCCAGCCGGATATTGGGCGCGATGGCGACGGCATAGCCGAGACCCTCGACGATCAACCGGACTTCAAGATTGTCGCCCTCGCGATCATAGAGATGTGCCAGGGTGCGGCCGTAATGGTCGGTCGCCTCGCTACCCGGCACCAGCCGCAGGCGCTCGTCGCTGGCCTCGACCAGTTCCTGCAGGCGCCGGCGCGCCGCCTCGGCATAGGGCTGGGCGGTACCGCCGGACTTGCCCAGCTCGGGCGCATTGACGCCGATCAGCCGGACCGAGCGGCCGTCTACCAGGCGCAGGGTATCGCCATCCACCACCTGCCGGACCACCACCTCCTGGCCACCAGGCAGCAGCGGGCACGCCGCCGCCAGGGCCGCGGGCGCGCCGGTCAGGCCAGAAACGAAAAAGGCGCCCCAGAGGGACGCCTTCTTCAGTGTCGAACCATGCGGAGATGGTCGACGGCAGCGCATTACTTGCTGCTGCCGAACACGCCGAAGCGCTGCTTGAAACGGTCGATACGGCCGCCAGCGTCCAGGACCTTCTGCTTGCCGGTGTAGAACGGGTGGCATTCGGAGCAGACGTCCAGGTGAATGTTCTTGCTCAGGGTCGAGCGGGTCTTGATGACGTTGCCGCAGCTGCAGGTGGCTTCGATGGCATCGTACTGCGGATGGATATCAGCTTTCATGGGGCTATCCTCGGGGTCTAGCTGTGCCGCCACCCGGCGCCATTGCCGGATACCGCACAGATTTGGGCTGCAAATCATACCAGAGCAGCTAAGAGGTGCAAGCAGCCCCCACACCGCCCGTCTGCTACCATCGGGCTTTCCTCCTGCGAGCCCTGCCGTGCCCCTGATCCTGCGCCTGGCGCTGCCCTCCCCGCTGCGCCGCCTGTTCGACTATCTGCCGCCCAAGGGAGCGGTCGAGGAGCAGTTGCGCCCGGGCGTGCGGCTGCGGGTGCCCTTTGGCCGCCGCGAGGTGATCGGGGTCCTGATCGAGGTCGCCCAGGAGACCGAGGTGCCGCCGGACAAGCTGCGCAAGGCGCTGCAGTTGCTCGACGAGCGTCCGCCGCTGCCAAGTGCGCTGTTCGAACTCTGCCAGTGGTCCGCCCAGTACTATCAGCACAGCCTCGGCGACACCCTGAGCTGGGCACTTCCTGCCCTTTTGCGTCAGGGAGAACCGGCGGAGCGACGGCTGCAGCGCTTCTGGATCGCCCAACCCGAAGCCCGCCCTGAAGATCCGCGCCTGGCCCGGGCGCCGCGCCAGCGCGAGGCGCTCAAGACCCTGCGCCAGCATCCCCATGGCGTGCTGCACGAATTGCTCGGCCAGCTCGGCCTGGTCAAGGACAGCCTCGACCTCCTGCAGGCCAAGGGCCTGGTCAAGGTGGAGACCCGCTATCACCAGCCGCATCGGCACCAGGGTGCCTGGCTCGCCCAGGCCGAGCTGCCGCTCAACGGCGAGCAGCGCCTGGCCTACGAAGCGGTCCGCGCCGGCAGCGGCTTCCACTGCTATCTGCTGGAAGGGGTGACCGGCAGCGGCAAGACCGAGGTCTATCTGCAGCTGATCCGCGCCACCCTGGAAGCGGGACGTCAGGCCCTGCTGCTGATCCCCGAGATCAACCTGGGACCCCAGACCCTGGGTCGCTTCGAACAGCGCTTCAATGCGCGCATCGCCCTGCTGCATTCGGCGCTGACCGATCGCGAGCGCATGGACATCTGGCTGGCCGCCCGCGATGGCGAACTGGACATCGTGGTGGGCACCCGCTCGGCGCTGTTCACCCCGCTCAAGCACCCCGGGCTGATCATCGTCGACGAAGAACACGACGCCTCCTATAAACAGCAGGAAGGCCTGAGGTACCACGCCCGCGACCTGGCGGTGGTCCGCGCGCGCTTCGAGAATCTGCCGGTGGTGCTGGGTTCGGCCACACCCTCGCTGGAAAGCCTGCACAACGCCGAGCAGGGCCGTTACGCCCATCTGCGTCTGTCGCTCCGCGCCGGTGGCGCCCAGCCGCCGCGCTTCGAGCGCCTGGACGTGCGCAGTCGCCCCCTGGACAGCGGCCTGTCCCAACCGCTGCTCAAGGCCATGGGCGCGACCCTGGAACGCGGCCAGCAGGTGCTGGTGTTCCTCAATCGCCGCGGCTTCGCCCCTACCCTGCTCTGCCACGATTGCGGCTGGCTGGCCCAGTGCCCGCGCTGCGATGCCCGCATGACCTATCACCGCGGCTCCGGCGAGTTGCGCTGCCACCATTGCGATCAGCGCCAGACGCCCCCGCGCCACTGCCCCTCCTGCGGCAAGCTCGACCTGCGTCCGGTGGGTGCCGGCACCGAACGCGCCGAGGAACGCCTGCAGCTGCTGTTCCCGGACGTCCCGGTGCTGCGCATCGACCGCGACACCACGGCGCGCAAGGACGCCCTGGGCAAGCTGCTGAGAACCATCCACAGCGGCGCGCCCTGCATCCTGGTCGGCACCCAGATGCTCGCCAAGGGCCACCACTTTCCCAAGGTGACCCTGGTCGCCGTGCTGGACGCCGACAGCGGGCTGTTTTCCGCCGACTTCCGCGCCAGCGAGCGCATGGCCCAGCAGATCGTCCAGGTGGCCGGCCGCGCCGGGCGCGCCGAGGAACCGGGCCAGGTGCTGATCCAGACCCATCTGGCCGATCATCCGCTCATGGTGCAGCTGGCCGAGGAAGGCTATCCAGCCTTTGCCCGCCAGGCCCTGCAGGAGCGCCGCGCCGCCGGCCTGCCGCCCTTCGCCTATCTGGCGCTGCTGCGTGCCGATGCCCATCGCCAGGATCAGGTGGAGAATTTTCTCGAGGCGGCCTATCACGTCGCCGAGGGCCTGGCGGTCAATCTCGCCCTGCCCCAGGTGGAGTTGCTTGGTCCGGTACCGGCGCCAATGGAAAGACGCGCCGGTCGCCATCGGGCCCAGTTGCTGCTGCAGAGCAGCAGTCGCGCGCCCCTGCACCGGCTGCTGGGCATCTGGGTCGTCCAGCTGGAAAGCCTGCCCGAAGCCCGCCAGGTGCGCTGGTCGCTGGATGTGGATCCCATCGATCTCTTCTAGTGGCATAGGCTTACCATTGGCAAGGCCGGGCTCGCCACGGATAATGCCGGGTTTTCATCGCAGTGCGCGCTCGGCGCACGCCGAAGGCCAAAGACCATGAAAGACAGCATCCGCCAGCTCATCCAGCACGCCCTCGACCGCCTGATCGCCGACGGCACCCTGCCGGCCGACGTGGCCCCGGCCATCCAGGTCGAGAACACCAAGGACAAGAGCCACGGCGATTTCGCCAGCAACGTCGCCCTGCTGCTGTCCAAACCGGCTCGGGCCAAGCCCCGTGACCTGGCCGAGAAGCTGCTGGCCGCCCTGCCCGCCGATCCGGCGGTGAGCAAGGTGGAGATCGCCGGCCCCGGCTTTCTCAACTTCTTCCAGAATCATGCGCAACTGGCCGCGCGGCTGGATGCGGCCTTCGCCGATCCGCACCTGGGCGTGCCCAGCCACGAGCCGCGTCAGCGCGTGGTGGTGGACCTCTCCTCGCCGAACCTGGCCAAGGAGATGCACGTCGGTCACCTGAGATCCACCATCATTGGTGATGCCGTGGCGCGGGTGCTGGAATTCCTCGGCGACGAGGTGATCCGCCAGAACCACGTGGGTGACTGGGGTACCCAGTTCGGCATGCTGCTGGCCTACATGGAAGAGCAGCCCCAGGCCGCCGAAGGCGAGCTGGCCGATCTCGAGGTGTTCTATCGCGCCGCCAAGGGCCGCTTCGACGCCTCGCCGGAATTCGCCGCTCGCGCCCGCGAACTGGTGGTGGCGCTGCAGGCGGGTGATGCCCACTGCCTGCGGCTCTGGGAGCGATTCAATGCCGTCTCCCTGTCCCACTGCCAGGAGGTCTACGATCGCCTCAACGTCAAGCTGACCCCGGCCGACGTCAAGGGCGAGAGCGCCTACAACGACGATCTGGCGCAAGTGGTGGCCGATCTGGACGCCGCCGGTTTGCTCACCGAGAGCGACGGCGCCCGCTGCGTCTTCCTCGACGAATTCAAGAACGCCGAGGGCAATCCGCTGCCGGTGATCGTGCAGAAGGCCGGCGGTGGCTATCTCTATTCCACCACCGACCTGGCCGCCATGCGCTATCGCAGCCGCCAGCTGCACGCCGATCGCGCGCTCTACTTCGTCGATCAGCGCCAGGCCCTGCACTTCCAGATGGCCTTCGAGGTGGCGCGCCGCGCCGGTTTCGTCGATGCGGCCATGGACCTCGAGCACATGGGCTTCGGCACCATGAACGGCGCCGACGGCCGTCCGTTCAAGACCCGCGACGGTGGCACCGTCAAGCTGGTCGACCTGCTCGACGAAGCCGAGGAACGTGCCTACCAGTTGGTCAAGGAGCGCAATGCCGGTCGCGCCGAGCGTGGCGAAGCGCCCTTCAGCGAGGACGAATTGCGCCACATCGGCCGCGTGGTGGGCATCGCCTCGGTCAAGTACGCCGACCTGTCCAAGCACCGTACCAGCGACTACAGCTTCAACTTCGAACAGATGCTCAGCTTCGAGGGCAACACCGCGCCCTATCTGCTGTATGCCTACACCCGCGTCGCCAGCGTGCTGCGCAAGGCCGAGCAGAACGACCCCGCCGGCAGCATCCGCCTGGACGCGCCCCAGGAGCAGGACCTCGGCGGGCGTCTGGCGCAATTCGGCGAGATCCTCGCCAGCGTTGCCGACAAGGGCACCCCGCACCTGCTGTGCAGCTACCTCTATGACCTGGCCGGCCTGTTCTCCAGCTTCTACGAGAATTGCCCGATCCTGACCGCCGAGGACGCCCCCCTGCGCCAGAGCCGCCTGCGGCTGGCCGCCCTGACCGGGCGCACCCTCAAGCAGGGTCTGGAACTGCTCGGTCTGCACACCCTGGAACGCATGTAAGAGACGGATCACCGCCTGATGGCCACCAAGAAAGCCCCACCCAAGCGCGGCGCCAGTCGCAACACCTCGGCTCCCAAGAAACAGCCCCTGCCCGGCTGGGTCTGGCTCGCGTCGGGTCTGGCCATCGGGGCCTTCGTGGTGTTCCTGATGAAGCTCGAACCGGGCAACAAGGCGGTGCAGCGCGCCAAGCCGGAAGAGGGTCGCCCGGCCGCCGCGGCGGGCAACGGCAAGCCAGCCGCGACCGCCGCCGGCAAGACCGAGGGCACGCCGCCCACGCCGATCAAGCCCAAGTACGATTTCTATACCCTGCTGCCGGAATCCGAGGTGATCGTGCCGCCGGATGCCGTGCCGCGCAATCCGGCCGCCAAGCCGGCCACCCCGGCCAAGCCGGATGCCGCCGCGACCCCGGCGCAACCCGGCCAGGCGGCCACGGCGACACCGGCCACGCCCGCGACCACACCGGGCCAGCCGGCCGCCACGCCGCCCAAGGAAGCCACCACCAAGGCCCAGCCGCCGGTGACGCTGTTCTTCCTCCAGGCCGGGTCCTTCCGCACCCAGGCCGATGCCGACCGGGTCCGCGCCCAGATCATCATGCTTGGCCAGGACGTGCGGGTGGAGTCGGGCAAGGTCAAGGACGACACCTGGTACCGGGTACTGGTCGGTCCCTACAGCGATCGCGACCAGCTGACCCAGGCGCAGAAACAGCTCGCCGGCAGCGGCTTCAAGAATCTGTTGCTGCAACAGCGACGCGGTCACTGATCGGAGCAATCCCTCGCCGCGGCGCTTGAAGGGCGTCGCGGCCATCCCCATATCTCCGCGTAACCGGGGCTGACTGCCCCAAGCAACGCGGAGAGATTCCCTTGACCACCATCGTTTCTGTACGCCGCAACGGCAAGGTCGTGATCGGCGGCGACGGCCAGGTTTCCCTGGGCAATACCGTCATGAAAGGCAACGCCAAGAAAGTCCGGCGGCTGTACCGGGGCGAGGTGCTGGCCGGTTTCGCCGGCGGTACCGCCGACGCCTTTACCCTCTTCGAGCGCTTCGAGGCGCAACTCGAGAAGCACCAGGGCCACCTGGTCCGGGCCGCCGTCGAGCTGGCCAAGGACTGGCGCACCGACCGCGCCCTGCGCCGCCTGGAAGCCATGCTGGCGGTCGCCAACAAGGACGCTTCCCTGATCATCACCGGCAATGGCGACGTGGTGGAGCCCGAGGAAGGCCTGATCGCCATGGGTTCCGGTGGCGCCTATGCCCAGGCCGCCGCCCGCGCCCTGCTCATGCACACCGACCTGGGTGCGCGCGAGATCGCCGAGACCGCCCTGAATATCGCCGGTGACATCTGCGTGTTCACCAACCGCAACCTGACCATCGAGGAGCTGGACGCGCCCCAGGCGTGATCCGGTTTAGAGACTGCCCATGTCCATGACCCCCCGCGAGATCGTCCACGAACTCAATCGCCACATCATCGGCCAGGACGACGCCAAGCGCGCCGTGGCCATCGCCCTGCGCAACCGCTGGCGGCGCATGCAGCTGCCGGTCGAGCTGCGCCCCGAGGTCACGCCCAAGAACATCCTGATGATCGGCCCGACGGGTGTGGGCAAGACCGAAATCGCCCGCCGTCTGGCCAAGCTGGCCAATGCGCCCTTCCTCAAGGTGGAAGCCACCAAGTTCACCGAGGTCGGCTATGTCGGCCGCGACGTCGAGTCCATCATCCGTGACCTCGCCGATGCCGCGGTGAAGATGCTGCGCGAGCAGGAGATGGTGCGTAACCGCCATCGCGCCGAAGACGCCGCCGAAGAGCGCATCCTCGATGCCCTGCTGCCGCCGGCGCGTCCCTCGGTAGGCTTCAGCAACGAACCCCAGCCGGCGTCGACCGATAGCAACACCCGCCAGCTGTTCCGCAAGCGCCTGCGTGAAGGCCAGCTGGACGACAAGGAAATCGACATCGAGGTGGCCGATGCCCCTGCCGGCGTCGAGATCATGACCCCGCCCGGCATGGAGGAGATGACCAGCCAGCTGCAGAATCTCTTCGCCGGCATGCACAAGGGCAAGACCAAGCAGCGCAAGCTCAAGGTCAAGGAAGCGCTCAAGCTGGTGCGTGACGAGGAAGCCGCCCGCCTGGTCAACGAAGAAGAACTCAAGGGCCGCGCCCTGGAAGCCGTCGAGCAGCACGGCATCGTCTTCATCGACGAGATCGACAAGGTCGCCAAGCGCGGCAACACCAGCGGCGCCGACGTCTCCCGCGAAGGCGTGCAGCGCGACCTGCTGCCGCTGATCGAGGGCTGCACCGTCAACACCAAGCTGGGCATGGTCAAGACCGATCACATCCTGTTCATCGCCTCGGGTGCCTTCCACCTGTCCAAGCCCAGCGATCTGGTGCCGGAACTGCAGGGCCGCCTGCCGATCCGCGTCGAACTCAAGGCGCTGACCCCGCAGGACTTCGAGCGCATCCTCACCGAGCCGCACGCCTCGCTCACCGAGCAGTATCGCGAGCTGCTCAAGACCGAGGGGCTGCACGTGGACTTCGCCGCCGACGGCATCACCCGCATCGCCGAGATCGCCTGGCAGGTCAACGAGAAGACCGAGAACATCGGTGCCCGGCGCCTGCACACCCTGCTGGAGCGCCTGCTCGAAGAGGTGTCCTTCAGCGCCGCCGACCTCGCCGGCCAGCAGAATGGCGAGCCCATCGTCATCGACGCGGCCTATGTGAACGGCCACCTGGGCGAACTGGCCCAGGACGAAGACCTGTCGCGCTATATACTGTAACGGTAGGTTTGGTGCATTCGTGATCACGGCCATCGGCCGCTCCTACAGGAGACATCGAACCCTGTAGGAGCGGCCGCATCGGCGGACCGCCATGGCCGCGATGGCCTGAGGCAAAGACTGCAAAACCGCTCAGAGAACCTCACCATGCGTACTCCCACCGCCATCCAGCTCCACAAGGCTTCGAAGACCCTCAGCGTCAGCTATGGCGCGGAAACCTTCGAGCTGCCCGCCGAATTCCTGCGCGTGCATTCGCCCTCGGCCGAGGTTCAGGGACACGGCAATCCGGTATTGCAGTGGGGCAAGCAGCGGGTCGGCATCAGCGCCGTCGAACCGGCCGGGCGCTATGCCATCAAGCTCACCTTCGACGACGGCCACGACAGCGGCCTGTTCAGCTGGGACTATCTCTATGAACTGGGCAGTCGCCGCGACGCACTCTGGGCCGACTACCTGGAACAACTGGCCCGCGCCGGCAAGACGCGGGACCCGCATGTCAGCGCGGTCAAGCTGATGCTCTGAGCGGACTCAGGCCGCCAGGGCCTTGTCCAGCTTGCGCTCGATTTCCTTCTCAATCTGGCCACTGAGCATCGAGAACATCATGCCCAGGGTCGCCAGCACCCGCACCCGGTCCTCACCGACCTCGATCCGCCCATCCACACCGCTGCGCGTGAACTTCAGGGTATCGCCTTCCCAGGCGCAGGCCACCCCATAGTCGCGCGTGAGTTTTTCCGCCAGCTGGTCGGTCTTTTGGCGAACGCTTTCCAGGCCGAGCGAATGGCTGCGTTCGATGGTGATCTGGGACATCGGGGAACTCCGGATAAGGGGCCCTGACTATAGCGAGGGCCCGGCACCTCGCCAATCGCGAGAACCGAGCGGTCAGCCAGGTTTTAGCCAGGCAAGCCGGGCGATCCCCCTGCTAGAATGCCCTCTTGTCCCTGTCCCAGGTGTAGCCCCATGAGCGATCCGCGCAAAGGCCCCGAGGCCGAATCCCAGACCCACTTCGGCTACCAGAGCGTTCCGGAGAGCCAGAAGGCTTACAAGGTCGCGGAAGTCTTCCATTCGGTCGCGGCCAAGTACGATGTGATGAACGACCTGATGTCGGCGGGCATCCACCGGCTGTGGAAGAGATTCACCATCGAACTCTCCGGCGTGCGCCGCGGCAACCGGGTGCTGGACATCGCCGGCGGTACCGGCGACCTGACCAAGCAGTTCGCCCGCCTGGTCGGCCCCACCGGCGAGGTGGTCCTGGCCGACATCAACGATTCCATGCTCAGGGTCGGACGCGACCGCCTGCTCGACGAAGGCGTCGCCAGCAACGTGCGCTTCGTCCAGGCCGATGCCGAGAAGCTGCCCTTCCCCGACAACCACTTCGACTGCATCACCATCGCCTTCGGTCTGCGCAACGTCACCCACAAGGACCAGGCGCTGGCCTCCATGCTGCGCGTGCTCAAGCCCGGTGGCCGGCTGCTGGTGCTGGAATTCTCCAAGCCCACCAATCCGCTGGTGTCCAAGGCCTATGACGCCTACTCCTTCGGCTTCCTGCCGCTGATGGGCAAGCTGGTGGCCGGTGACGCCGACAGCTATCGCTACCTGGCCGAATCCATCCGCATGCACCCCGACCAGCAGACCCTCAAGGCCATGATGGAAGAAACCGGCTTCGCCCGGGTGACCTTCCACAACATGACCGGCGGCGTGGTCGCCCTGCACCGCGGCATCAAGCCCTGATGGCCCTCGTCACCCAGGCGTTGCTGGCCGCGCTGGAGCGTGGCCTGAATCCGCTGCTGGCGCTGGATCCGGTGGCGCTGCCGCGACTGGCCGGCCTGACCGGCCGGGTGATCGCGGTCCAGACCCGGCAACCGGCGCTGCGCCTCTACATCCTGCCCGCGGGTGACGGCCTGCACTTCGCCGCCCATCACGAGGGCGACATCGACTGCACCCTGAGCGCCCCGGCGACGCGCCTGGCCGAGCTGGCCCTGGCCCGCGACAAGCAGCGGGTGCTGCACCAGCCGGACGTCCGCCTGGAAGGCGACAGCACCCTGCTGATCGAGCTGTCCGACATCCTGCAGAAGCTGGAGCTGGACTGGCAGCACGAGGTGAGTCGCTGGCTCGGCCCGCTGCCTGCGGCCTTGCTCGGCGATCTGGCCCGGCGTGGCCAGGCGCTTGGCGAACAGAGTCGTGACAGTCTGCAGCTGACGCTGTCCAACTGGCTGAACGAGGAGAGTCGTCAGCTGGTCGGCCGCCTGGAAGGCGAGGCCCGCTTCGCCGAGATCGATGCCCTGCGCCTGGACGTGGATCGTCTCGACGCCCGTCTCGCCCGCCTGGGCGCCGCCCGCAACGCCAGGGATAACCCCGACGAATGAAGCTGTTCGCTGCCCTCAACCGCCTGTTGCGGATCTTCTTCGTGGTGATCCGCTATCGGCTGGACGACATCGTCTACGCTCTGCCGCTGCCCTGGTACCTGCGCGCCACCCGCTATGTGCTGCCCTGGCGCTGGCTGCCGCGGCCGAGCAAGACCCTGCCGCGCGGCGCCCGCTTGCGCCTGGCGCTGGAAGGCCTGGGCCCGGTGTTCGTCAAGTTCGGCCAGATCCTCTCCACCCGCCGCGACCTCATGCCCGAGGATATCGCCGACGAACTGATGTTCCTGCAGGACAAGGTCCCGCCTTTCCCACCGGAAAAGGCCGTGGCGCTCATCGAGTCGCAACTCGGCGTCCCCATCAAGCAGGCCTTCGCCCGTTTCGACCACCAGCCGCTGGCCTCGGCCTCGGTGGCCCAGGTGCATGCCGCCCAGCTGCGCACCGGCGAAGAGGTGGTGGTCAAGGTGGTACGGCCCGGCCTGAAGGGCATCATCAGCCAGGACATCGCCTGGCTGTTCCTGCTGGCGCGCATGGCCGAGCGGCTGTCCGCGGAAGCCCGCCGCCTGCACCCGATGGACGTGGTCAGCGACTACGAGAAGACCATCTACGACGAACTGGACCTCCTGCGCGAAGCCGCCAACTCCAGCCAACTCAGACGCAATTTCGACGGCTCCGAGCGCCTCTATGTGCCCCAGGTGTACTGGGACTGGTGCCGCGAGCGGGTGCTGGTCATGGAGCGCATCTACGGCATCCCGGTGACCGACCTGGCCGCGCTGCGCGACCAGGGCACCGACTTCAAGCTGCTGGCCGAGCGCGGCGTGGAGATCTTCTTCACCCAGGTGTTCCGCGACAGCTTCTTCCATGCCGACATGCACCCGGGCAACATCTTCGTCAGCACCGCCAAGCCCTGGGATCCGCTCTATATCGCGGTGGACTGCGGCATCATCGGCAGTCTGACCCCCGAGGACCAGGACTACCTGGCGCGCAACCTCTGGGCCTTCTTCCAGCGCGACTACCGCAAGGTCGCCCAGCTGCACATCGACTCCGGCTGGGTGCCGGCCAACACCCAGGTCAACGAACTGGAAGCGGCCATCCGCACCGTCTGCGAACCCATCTTCGAGAAGCCGCTCAAGGACATCTCCTTCGGCCAGCTGCTGCTGCGGCTGTTCCAGGTGGCACGCCGCTTCAACATGGAAATCCAGCCGCAGCTGGTGCTGCTGCAGAAGACCCTGCTCAACATCGAAGGCCTGGGCCGCCAGCTCTATCCGGACCTAGACCTCTGGTCCACCGCCAAGCCCTATCTGGAAAAGTGGATGCGCAAGCGGCTGAGTCCGCCCCAGGTCGCCCGCAACATCCAGCAGCAACTGGAGCAGATCCCGCATCTGGCGCAGATGGCCCGCGACACCCTGGAACGCATCACTCAGCCCCACCGCAAGGACCCGCCCAATCCCTGGGGGGATCGCCGCGACGACTGGATCGTGCGCGTCATAGGCGCGGTGCTGCTGGTGGGCGCCGCCCAGCTGGGTCTCGAACCCCAGCCCCATGCCTGGCCGGCCTGGGCCATGCTGGTCGGCGGCCTGGTTCTGGTGATCAGGCGCTGAACTCCTTAAGCTGTAACCGTCCTGTCATTTTTATCGGGCGAAATACACGCCCTCAGCCACTGGTGCCCTGCCGCTGTATTCGAGCCGCGTCTTGTGCGAGGCTGGTACCCTAAATTCGTAGTACTGAACAGACCGATGAGCGACTGGTTAGACGAGATCCACTGGAACAGCGATGGCCTGGTACCGGCCATCGCCCAGGACCCCACCTCGGGGCGCATCCTGATGATGGCCTGGATGAACCGCGAATCCCTGGCCCTGACCGCTGCCGAAGGCCGTGCCGTCTACTGGTCGCGTTCGCGCAACCGGCTGTGGCGCAAGGGCGAGGAATCCGGGCACGTGCAGCGCGTCATCGAGCTGCGCCTGGATTGCGATGCCGACGTGGTGGTGCTGCAGGTGGAACAGCTCGGTGGCATCGCCTGCCATACCGGCCGGGAAAGCTGCTTCTATCGCGTGTTGCGCGAGGGCCAGTGGGAGACCGTCGATCCGGTGGTCAAGGACCCCAGCGCCATCTATGCCGGAGGGCACGGCCATGACTGACACCCTCGCGCGCCTGGCGCAGGTGCTGGAAGAACGCAAGCAGGCCGCCCCGGACTCCTCCTATGTGGCCAGCCTCTACCACAAGGGTCTGAACAAGATCCTGGAAAAGGTCGGCGAAGAAAGCGTCGAGACCATTCTCGCCGCCAAGGACGCCGCCATCAGCCAGCAATACGACGACGTCATCTACGAGACCGCCGACCTCTGGTTCCACAGCCTGATCATGCTCTCGGCCCTGGGCCAGCATCCCCAGGCCGTGCTGGACGAGCTGGATCGTCGTTTCGGCCTCTCCGGGCACGCCGAAAAGGCCGCCCGCACTCAATCCTGACCCCAAGCTTCGCAACGAGGAAAGACCATGGGTATCTTCGACTGGAAACACTGGATCGTCATCCTGCTCGTCGTGGTGATCGTCTTTGGCACCAAACGCCTGAAGCATCTGGGCTCCGACGTGGGCGAGGCCATCAAGGGCTTCCGCAAGGCCATGCACACCGACGAGGACGACAAGGCCGAACAGCCGGCGCCCACCGCCAGCACGGCCAACCCGAATGCGCCCCTGAATCGTCCCCAGACCTTCGATGCCGAGCACCGCAAGGTCGAAGAGCCGGTGGTGCGCAAGGACTAAGGCCCCGCCATGTTCGGAATCAGCTTTCCCGAAATGATGCTGGTGGGGTTCGTCGCCCTGCTGGTGCTGGGCCCGGAACGCCTGCCCGGTGCCGCGCGCACCGCGGGTCTGTGGATCGGTCGCCTGAGGCGCAGCTTCAACAGCATCCGCCAGGAAGTGGAGCGCGAGATCGGCGCTGACGAAATTCGCCAGCAGCTGCGCAACGAGCATATCCTGTCCATGGAACAGCGCGACAACCGGCCCAAGCCTGCCGCCTCCACCCCGGAAGCTCAGACCCCACCGGCCGCCGTTGCTCCGCCCATGCCCCAGGACGTGGTTGCCGAACGCCCGCAGGATCCGCCCCAGACGCCGCCAAGAGCACCATGAGCGACAAGCCTTCCGAACACGATGACCAGGAAATGCCCCTGGTCTCGCACCTCACCGAATTGCGCACCCGCATCCTCCGATGCGTGCTGGCGACCTTTCTGATCTTTCTCGGGCTGTTCTACTTCGCCCAGAAGATCTATGCCTTCGCCTCTGAGCCGATCCGCCGCGTCCTTCCCGAGGGCGCGACCATGATCTCCACGGACGTCACCTCGCCGTTCCTCGCGCCCTTCAAGCTGACGCTGGTGGTGTCGCTGTTCATCGCCATGCCGGTGATCCTGCACCAGGTCTGGGGGTTCGTCGCGCCCGGGCTCTATCGTCACGAGAAGAAGGTCGCCATCCCGCTGCTGATCTCCAGCATCGTGCTGTTCTACGCCGGCATGGCCTTCGCCTACTTCCTGGTGTTCCCGATCATCTTCCACTTCTTCAGCAGCATCACGCCGGAAGGCGCCATGATGATGCCGGATCTGAACGCCTACCTGGATTTCATCCTGACGCTGTTCTTCGCCTTTGGCGTCGCCTTCGAGATTCCGGTGGCCACCGTGCTGCTGATCTGGATCGGCGTGGTCGACGTGGCCTACCTGAAGAAGATCCGCCCCTACGTCATCATCGGCTGTTTCGTGGTCGGCATGATCCTGACCCCGCCGGACGTCTTCTCCCAGACCATGCTGGCCGTGCCCATGTGGCTGCTGTTCGAGATCGGCCTGCTATTTGGCCGCTTCGTGCAGAAGCGCGAGCGCCCGCTGGCCGACGAAGACGCCGCCCCCGAAGCCCAGCCGCCCGCCGAACGTCCGTGAATCTGATCCTGCTCGAAGCGGCCGACTTCACGGCCGCTGACCGGGTCGTGCTGCGCGATCCGCGCCGTCTCGCCCATCTGCGCGAGGTCCACCAGGCGGCCGCCGGCGACCGGATGCGCGTCGGCCTGCTGGATGGTCTGATGGGTTCTGGCCAGATCGAGTCCCTCGACGCCGGCCAGGCCTGCCTGACCGTCACCCTCGACCAGCCACCGCCGGCCAAGCTGCCGCTCACCCTGCTGCTGGCCCTGCCCCGTCCCAAGATGCTGCGCCGGGTACTGCAGACGGTGTCCGCCATGGGCGTCGCGCGCCTGGTGCTACTGAACAGCTACCGGGTGGAAAAGAGCTTCTGGCAGACCCCGTTCCTCGAGCCCGCGGCCATCGAGGAGCAATTGCGCCTGGGACTGGAGCAGGCCCGGGACACGGTGCTGCCGGAGGTGCTGATCGAAAAGCGATTCAAGCCCTTCGTCGAGGATCGCCTGCCCGCGCTCGTCGTCGGCACCCGCGGCCTGGTCGGTCATCCGGGCAACTACCCGGCCTGCCCTCGCGCCCTCAGCGAGCCCGTGACGCTGGCGATCGGTCCCGAGGGTGGCTGGATACCCTATGAGGTCGAAAGGCTGCAGGAAGCGGGTCTGGCGCCCGTACAGCTCGGTGAGCGCATCCTGCGCGTCGAGAACGCCGTACCCGCCCTCCTCGCCCGCCTGTTCTAGCCCGCCTGTCTTAGTCCGATCAGGGACAAGAAAAAGCCCCGGCGTCTCGCGACACCGGGGCTTTTTCAATGCGCGGAGCGCCTCCTCAGGAGGCGGGCCGCGGGGTCAGGCTGGCCGGACTGGCTGCGGCATCCGCGGCCGAGTCGCTGTGGGAGCGCGGCCGCAGGGTAGCGTAGGCTTCCCGCCAATTGCGGTGCTCTTCGGCCTTCCAGACCTGCAGGTGCAGTTGCGCCATGCCGTCCGGGTCGCTGAGCAGACGCCACTGGTCGTCGCCCTTGGTCTTCTCGGGACCGGCGGCCAGGACCCGGGCCACCCGCTCTTCGCGCAGCCGGCGTGCCGGCTCCACCACCTTGCCGTGGCGACCGCGGGCCATGCCGATGGCCAGGGCATTGAGCACCGGATCGACGGTGGCGCGCAGGAAGCCCCTGGTCAGGGCGTTGCGGTTGTTCAGGTGCAGGTACTCGTCGGTCGCCACCAGCTCGCGCGGCGGTGCGTACTCTTCCGGGATCAGGAACAGGTGATGGCGGCGACTGCCCAGACCCAGGTTGGTCCGGCTGGAAATCACCGACACCGGTGCCGACAGGATCAGCGACACCACGATGGGCGACAGCCACCAGAGGAAGCGCGGATCCAGCCAGGCCACGCCGGCGGTCCAGATCAGACCGAGCAGCATCTGCGAACCATGGCGGCGGAAGGCTTCGCTCCAGGGCGTGTCGTTGTCGTCCCGCTGGGGCGAATTCCACTGCACCGACCAGCCCAGGAAGGCGGCGGTCACGAACACCGTGTGGAACAGCATCCGCACCGGTGCCAGCAGCACCGAGAAGAGCATCTCCAGCATCATGGAAAGGAACAGCCGCAGGCCGCCACCGAATTCCTTGGCACCCTTGGCGATGATCAGCACCACGCTGAGCAGCTTGGGCAGGAACAGCAGGATCAGGGTGGTGGAGAACAGCGCGATGGCCTGCTCCGGATGCCACTGGGGCCAGACCGGGAACAGCTGGCGGGGCTGGAAGAAGTACTGGGGCTCCAGCAGCTTGTGGATCGCCAAGAGCGCCGTGGACAGCACCAGGAAGAGGAACCACAGCGGCGCCGACAGGTAGGACATCACCCCGGTGAGGAACACCGCGCGGTGTACCGGGTGCATGCCCTTGACCAGGAACAGCCGGAAGTTCATCAGGTTGCCATGGCACCAGCGACGGTCACGCTTGAGTTCGTCCAGCAGGTTGGGCGGCAGTTCTTCGTAGCTGCCCGGCAGGTCGTAGGCGATCCACACGCCCCAGCCGGAACGCCGCATCAGCGCCGCTTCGACAAAGTCGTGAGAGAGAATCGCACCGGCGAACGAACCCGTGCCCGGCAGCGGTGCCAGGGCGCAGTGGTCGATGAACGGCTTGACCCGGATGATGGCGTTGTGGCCCCAGTAGTGGGATTCACCCAGCTGCCAGAAGTGCAGGCCGGCGGTGAACAGCGGTCCGTACACGCGGGTGGCGAACTGCTGCAGGCGTGCATACAGGGTGTCCATGCCGGACGCCTTGGGCGCGGTCTGGATGATGCCGGCACGCGGATTGGCTTCCATCAGCCGGACCAGGCTGGCCAGGCATTCGCCGCTCATGACGCTGTCGGCGTCGAGCACCACCATGTACTTGTACTGGCTGCCCCAGCGACGGCAGAAGTCGTCGATGTTGCCGCTCTTGCGCTTCACCCGACGACGACGACGGCGATAGAAGATGTGGCCGAAGCCACCGACCTCGCGGCACAGCTCCAGCCAGGCCTTTTCTTCGGCCACGCATTTGTCCGGATCGTTGCTGTCGCTGAGGATGAAGAAGTCGAAGTGCTCCAGCTCGCCGCTGGCGCGGACCGACTCGTAGGTAGCGCGCAGACCGGCGAAGACCCTTGGCACGTCTTCGTTGGCGATGGGCATCACCAGGGCGGTACGCGACTGGGGATCGATCGGCTCGGTGCCGGTGGAACTGGCCGAGATGCTGTACTTGTCGCGGCCGCTGAGCAGTTGCCAGAAGCCCATCAGGGCGGTCCAGAAACCGGCGGACACCCAGCAGAACAGCAGGGCGAAGAGCAGCAGGATGCTGGTCTGCACCACATAGGGCAGTACCTGGCGGATGGACTCGCCCCAGCCCTGACGGTAGACCTCGCCGAGATCGACCAGCGCCCAGCCCTGATAGGGCAGCACGGCCTTCATGTACCAAGTGGCGATGCCGGTCTGCACCAGCATCAGGATCAGCAGGATGAAGCGCCGGAAGGAACCGACCTTGCGCCAGTGCGCATGGGCATCGGCTTCGGGATCGGGTTGCCAGCGGCTGTGATCCTTGCGGCCGAGCAGCCGCTTCCAGCTCCGCGCCACGGGATTGGTGCGCCAGGGATCGGGCACCATCATGGAGCGGGTCATGGGCGGGGTGGCCTTGATGAAGACGCGACCCTGGGCATCGCTGCCCAGCAGCTCGCCATCCTCCAAGGTATCGTCCCAACCGGCGGCCAGACGCGCTTCGGTGGAGGCGATCACCGCCTCGGCACCCTGGGCGCCTTCGCCGCGGGCACCGGCCAGTTGCCGGTGCAGCGACTCGACGTCCGCCGTCTGGTCCAGCACCTGCCGTTGCCCGGCGGGCAACGGCAGGTGTTCGAGGTAGTCGCCAGCAGCGGCGACCGAGGTATCGCGGGTGGTGTTATTCATTGGCAGGTAGCTGGTAAGTCCAGGTTTCGCTGAGCGGTTTGTCACCCTGGGCGAGGTTGGCGCGCATTTCCACCGGCTTGGTCTGATCCTTGACCTTGAGTCTCAAGGTCAGGCGATAGCCCTTGGTAACCGGGTTATAGCGCACAGAGTTCTCGACCAGTTCACCGTTGGCATCCAGGCTGACCTGGGAGCCGACCTGCGAATCCTCGGGCAGGTCATCGAGGTTCGGACCTTCGAAGTCGATGATGTAGGCCAGGCTGCCATCGGTCTGGCGCACCAGGTTGGACTGGCGCACGTCACCGGTGGACAGACGGGTCTGGGAGACCCAGGCCAAGTCCTTGGTGTGCAGGTTGGGTTCGTCGGTGGTGAAGTGCAGGCGATAGCTGACATCGATCGGCTGGCCCTTCTCCGGCAGGGTGTCCGGCGTCCAGAAGGCTACGATGTTGTCGTTGGTCTCGTCCGGGGTGGGGATTTCCACCAGCTCGACGTGACCCTTGCCCCAGTCGCCCTTGGGCTCTACCCAGCCGCTGGGACGCTTGTCGTAGCGCTCGTCCAGGTCCTGGTACTTGTAGAACTCGTGGCCACGCTGCAGCAGACCGAAACCGCGCGGATTCTCGATGGTGTAAGTGCTGACCGACAGGCGGCGCGGGTTGTTCAGCGGACGCCACAGCCACTCGCCGTTGCCGGCATGGATGGCCAGACCGTTGGAGTCGTGCAGTGCCGGACGATAGTTGACCTGGGCGCTCGGCTGGTTGGGGCCGAACAGGTACATGCTGGTCAACGGCGCGATGCCCAGCTTGTTGACGTTGTCGCGCAGGAACACCTTGGCTTCGACGTCGACGGTGCTGTCCTTGCCGGGAGTCAGCACGAAGCGATAGGCACCGGTGGCGCGCGGCGAATCGAGCAGCGCATAGATCACCAGGTTGCGGCGATCCGACTGGGGCTGTTCGACCCAGAATTCGGTGAAGCGCGGAAATTCCTCGCCGGACGGCAGCGCGGTGTCGATGGCCAGGCCACGGGCGGACAGGCCATAGACCTGGTTCTTGCCGATCACGCGGAAATAGCTGGCGCCGAGCATGGTCATCAGCTCGTCATGCTTGTCCGCCTTGTTCAGCGGATAGAGCACCTTGAATCCGGCGAAGCCGAGATCCTTGAGCTGGGCCTGGTCGACCTGCAGGTTGCCGAAGTTGAACATCGAGGGATCGTATTTGATCTCTTCGACATTGTTGGCGGTGACCTCGTTGATCTTCACCGGCACGCTGTAGTGCATGCCCTCGTGATAGAAATTCAGGCGGAAGGGCGTCTTGGCATCCTTCCAGTAGGCCTTGTCCTGATTGAAGGTGATCTGCTGATAGTCGGCATACTTCATGCCGCTGAAGGATGCGGGCAGGTTGCTCTTGGGCGCGACGAATTTCTGGCCGGAGAGTTCTTTGGCCTTGGCGGCCACGTCGTCCAGGCTGAAGGCCAGGGCCTGGGCACTGAACAGACCCAGAGCGACGGAGAGCCCGATCAGGGCGAAGCCCTGCTTGCCCGGCTTAACTTTGGAATGAGATAACACGCAGCCTCCTAAATCAGCGTACGAATACGTTTGGCGACGGGTGGTCGCGAAACGGATAGGCAGAGGTCCGACTCCCGCAGGGGTCAATGATTCCCCAGTTGGACGACCGTTCAAACTCGAACTGCGCAATCATAGACACTTGGCAGGGCGCTGTAAGGGGCGCCCTCACTAAATCGACAATAAAAATGTCACTGGTCCGTCGTTGACCAGGGAAACCTGCATGTCGGCGCCGAAACGACCGGTCTGGACCTCGGGATGAAGGTCGCGGGCGAGGCCTACCAGATGGTTGAACAGCCGCTCGCCCTGGGCCGGTGGCGCGGCGCTGGAAAAGCTCGGCCGGCGGCCGCTGCGGGTATCGGCGGCCAGGGTGAACTGGGAGACCAGCAGCAAGCCGCCGCCGACGTCCTGCAGGGACAGATTCATGCGCTGCTCGCCGTCGGCGAACACCCGGTACTCCAGCAGTCGCTTGAGCATGCGGCTGCAGGCGGCCTCGTCATCCGCCGGCTCGATACCGACCAGGACCAGCAGGCCCGCGCCTATGGCGCCGACCGTATGGCCCTCAACCTCGACGCTGGCGCGGCTGACCCTTTGCAGCAGCGCCTTCACTCGGCCTCCTGGGGCAGATCGAGCAGCTGGCGGGCGATCTGGTCGGTCGCCCGCACCAGGGCGTCGCAGATACCGGGCTCGCTGGCCGCATGACCGGCGTCGCGGATGATCTGCAATTCGCTGCCTGGCCAGGCGTGGTGCAGGGCCCAGGCATTGTCCAGCGGGCAGACCATGTCGTAGCGGCCGTGCACGATCACCGCCGGGATATGGGCGATCCGGGGCATGTCGCGCAGGAGCTGGTCGGGTTCGAGGAAGGCATCGTTGATGAAGTAGTGGCACTCGATGCGGGCGATGGCCAGGGCGTGCTCGCTGAATTTCTCCAGCACGTCGGGATTGGGCCTCAGGGTCACCGTACGCCCCTCCCAGCAGGACCAGGCGCGCGCGGCGGACATCTGTGCCAGTTCGTCCGGACCGGTCAGGCGGCGATAGTAGGCCTGGATGAGGTTGCCGCGCTCTTCCTCGGCGATGGGGTGCAGATAGTCCTGCCAGAAATCGGGAAACAGCCGGCTCGCGCCTTCCTGGTAGAACCACTGCAGATCCACCGGGCGGCAGAGAAAGATGCCGCGCAGGACCATGGCCTTGACCCGCTCGGGATGGCGCTGGGCATAGGCCAGCGCCAGGGTCGACCCCCAGGAGCCACCGAACAGCACCCATTGCTCGATGCCCAGGTGTTCGCGCAGGCGCTCGATGTCCTCGACCAGGTGCCAGGTGGTGTTGTTCTCCAGGCTGGCATAGGGCGTGGAGCGACCGCAGCCGCGCTGATCGAAGGTGACGATGCGGTAGAGATTGGGATCGAAGAAGCGCCGGCTCAGGCGATCGCATCCGGAGCCGGGTCCGCCATGGATGAACAGCACCGGCAGACCATCCGGCGAGCCGCTCTCATCGACATAGAGCACATGGGGCGCTTCGACGGCCAGCTCGTGGCGGGCGTAAGGCTTGATTTCCGGATACAGATTCAGCATGTCGCGCTCCGCGGGGCAGGGTCGGCCCCTTCATCATAGACCTGCACCTTACCGGGTTTCCACGCTACCCGGGCTTGCTTCGCGTCCAGTGGCACCCGCACCATCGACGGCCAGTCGCCAGAGGAGATCGCCATGTCCCATGCCAAGCTGCAGTTGCTGCTGATCGATCCGCAAAACGATTTCTGCGACCTGCCGGGTGCGGCCCTGCCGGTGCCCGGTGCGGTGGCCGGGCTGCAGCGCGTCGCGGCCCTGATCGAGCGCCTGGGTGCCCGCCTCAGCGGGGTGCAGGTGACCCTGGACTCCCATCAACCGCTGCACATCGCCCATCCGCACAGCTGGCAGGATGCCCAGGGCCAGCCACCGGCGCCCTTTACCCAGATCGGTGCGGACGAGGTGGCCAGCGGTCGCTGGCAGACCCGTGATCCAGCCGAACGTGCCCGGGCGCTGGCCTATGTGCAGGCGCTGGAAGCCGGGGGTCGCTATCGCCTGGTGATCTGGCCGGAGCACTGCCTGGTGGGCGGCTGGGGCCATGGGGTGCAACAGGATGTCCATCAGGCGCTCAATGCCTGGGGCCGGCAGCAGGGACGCCTGGTGGATTTCATCGCCAAGGGCGGCAATCCCCATACCGAACATTATTCGGCGCTGCGCGCCGAGGTCCCGGATCCGGCGGACCCGGGCACCGCGGTGGATGCTGGCCTGATCGCCCGCCTCCAGGCGGCCGATACCCTGTTGATCGCCGGCGAGGCGCTTTCGCACTGCGTGGCCAGCACCGTTCGCGATCTGCTGGAATGCTGGCCGCGGGAGAGGCGCCAGGACCTGGTGCTGCTGACCGACTGCAGTCATTCGGTGCCGGGCTTCGAAGCCCAGGGCGACGCCTTCCTCGCCGAGATGCGCGCCGCCGGCATCCGCCTGGCGACCTCGACGGAGGTGCTCTAGCCCGTCCGTCCGCGGCCCTACTTGATCTCGTAGAGACCGGTGTAGGTCGCCGAAGCCAGCTGATTGAGGTGGATCATGAAGCGACCGACCGCATTGGTCGCGTCCGCCGGCACCGGCAGCTGATCGACCTTGAGCGCATGCAGCTGGAAGATGTAGCGGTGCGGCTTGTCACCCTTGGGCGGCGCCGCGCCGCCGAAGCCGCGGGTGCCATAGTCGTTGATCAGCTGCAGGGCGCCCGCCGGCAGACCCGAGCCATCGGCGCGGCCGGCGTCTTCCGCCAGGCCCTGGGTACCGACCGGGATGTTGACCACCACCCAGTGCCAGAACCCGCTGCCGGTGGGGGCGTCCGGATCGTAGACGGTCAGCGCCAGGCTCTTGGTATCCGCCGGCAGATCGGACCACTGCAGCGCGGGCGAGATGTTGTCGCCGTGGGCACCGAAGTCGGCCACGTCGAATTCGTGGCGCTTGGGCATGAAGGCGTTGTCGGAAAAGGCATCGGTCCAGAGTTTCACGGGGAGCTCCTGTGGCCTAGGGCATGTGGGCGTCGGTCTCGCGCCAGACCAGACGATTGAGGTTGTAGCCCTTCTCGCGGGCGATGCGCAGCAGCTTTTCGCTCTGCGCCGCGGAAATGTCGGGCTTGCGCGCCAGCAACCAGAGGTACTTGCGATCCGGACTGCCGACCAGGGCGGTCTTGTAGTCGTCGTCGACATAGAGGATCCAGTAGGGTCCCTTGGCGACGTTGGGCAGGACACCGCTGAACCAGGTATCGAAGCGCACTTCCAGGCGATCGGTCACGCCCGGCTTGATGGGGGTGGCGGTGCCGGTGGCTTCCTCCACCTTGCCGTCCAGGGTACGGCAGCGGTTGAACACGGCGACCGAGCCGTCGGCCATGACGTGATAGTTGGCTTCGGACTGGGCGCACTTGCGCTGGAAGAACATCGGCAGCCGCGCCACCTCGTACCAGTGTCCCTGGTAGCGCTGCAGGTCGACATTGCCCGCGGTGAGCGGCGGGACTTCGCGCGGGCCGCTGGCGCAGGCCGCGAGCAGTCCGGCGGCACCCGCCAGCAGTAGCAGTTTGGTAGAGGTTTTCATCGCAGACCCTGCCCGGCGAACATCGCCACCTTATCGTTGAGATACTGCACGCTGATGAAGGAGCCGCGATCGCCCCAGGTACAGGTGGTGACGCCCAGGGCACCCGCGCATTCCGTGGGTGCACCCAGGATCTGCTCCACCTCGGCCTTGGTCTGGCCGGCCTTGAGCCGGGAATAGTTTTCCTGATTGACCTTGCCGCAGCCGGCCAGCATCAGACTGCCCACCAGCAACAGCGCCAAGCGCCCTTTCATACCTCTGCTCCTCCATCCTGACGGCAAGGCTATAGAGCCCGCCCGGCCGCCAGGGTTCGCTTCGTCAGCTGGCGAGATAGGAGGAACGGGTCAGGCCCAGGCGCATGGCGTCGAGGAACTGGGTGCGCTCGCGCGCGGTGAGGCGCGCACTGGCGACCTTGTCGCGGTAGTAGGTCATCAGCTCCTCGGGCGAGAGGTGCACGTACCTGAGCATGTCCTCGATGGTGTCGTGGGTCTCGATGCCCCCGTGGCGCACACTGCCGTCGGCGTCCTGGTAGACGTTCACCGAATCGGTGTCGCCGAACAGATTGTGCATGTCGCCGAGGATCTCCTGATAGGCGCCCACCAGGAACACCGCCAGCAGATAGTCTTCGCCCTCGCGCACCTCGTGCACCGGCAGGCTGGTCTCGATGCTCTGCTCGTCGACGTACTGCTTGATCTTGCCGTCGGAGTCGCAGGTCAGGTCCTGCAGCACGGCGCGGCGCACCGGCTCCTCGTCCAGGCGGGTCAGGGGCACGATGGGCAGGATCTGGTCGATGGCCCAGGTGTCGGGCAGGCTCTGGAACACCGAGAAGTTGCAGATGTACTTGTCGGCCAGCTTGTCGTTGAGTTCGTCGAGCACCTGGCGGTGGGAGCGCTGGCGCGCCTTGAGCTGGTTGTAGAGGCGGCGGCAGATGGCGAAGTAGCACTGCTCGGCCAGGGCCTTGTCGCTCAGGCTCAGGGTGCCGGCGGCGTACTGGGCGGCGGCTTCGCTGACGTACTGGGTGGCGCGCCAGTAGGTCTCGGTGACCATCTCCGGATCGGTGTCGCCGAGCAGTTCGGCCAGCCACTGCACCACCTCGGCCTTGCCTTCGAAGCGCTCGCTGGCCGGCACGCTGTCGTTGTGGCGCTCGACGTCGGTGACCTGCATCACCAGCATGGCATGATGGGCGGTCATGGCCCGGCCACTTTCCGAGAAGATGTTCGGATGCGGCAACTCCTGCTGGTCGCAGAATTCCTTGAGCATGCCGACCACGGTACCGGCGTAGTCGTCCATGTCGTAGTTGATCGAGCTGGCGTTGCGCGAGTGGGTGCCGTCGTAGTCGACGCCCAGACCGCCACCGACGTCGATGTGGTCCAGCGGCAGACCCAGGGCGCGCAGCTCGGCGTAGTAGCGGATGGCTTCGCGGAAGCCCTGGCGGTAGTCGGCCAGGTTGGCGATCTGCGAGCCCATGTGGAAGTGCAGCAGGCGCACGCCCTGCTCCAGGCCGGCGGCGCGGAAGCGCTCGATCACCGACAGCAGCTGGGCGGCGGAGAGACCGAACTTGGACTTCTCGCCACCGGTGTCGGCCCACTTGCTCGACGCCAGGGACGACAGCCGCACGCGCAGGCCGACCTGGGGCGTGACCTTGAGCTCGGCCGCCTCCTCGATCACCAGCGGGACCTCGGATTCCTTCTCGATGACGATGAAGACGCTGTGGCCCAGCTTCTGGCCCATCAGCGCCAGGCGGATGAATTCGCGGTCCTTGTAGCCGTTGCAGACGATGGTGCCACCCTTGGGCGCCAGCGCCAGCACCGCCATCAGCTCCGGCTTGGAACCGGCTTCCAGGCCGATGGAGACGTCACGGGTGGCGATGATGTTTTCCACCACCGCTTCCTGCTGGTTGACCTTGATCGGATAGAGGGCGGTGTAGCGGCCCTGATAGTCGAGGCGCTCGATGTTGCGATCGAAGGCACCGGTCAGGTGGCGCACCTGGCCCTGGAGGATGTCGGGGAAACGCACCAGCAGCGGCAGCGACAGCCCCGCTTCGCGCAGCTGGCCGACCAGCACATGGAGGTCGATCGGCTGGCCGTCCGGGCCGTGGGGGCGGACTTCGACGTTGCCGGCGTCGCTGATGGCGAAGTAGCCGGCACCCCAGTGGCGAATACCATAGACGCTGCGGCTGTCCGCCACGGTCCACTGGCTGCCGTCATCTTTGCGCGTGCGTCGTGGGGACATTCGCGGGAATCTCCTGTAGGGAATCTTGCTTTGGATGGACCGCCGCCAGGGGCGGTAAGTTGTACGCGGAGGCTGGAAGGCCTGGCCTAGCCGCCCGATCTCTTGGTCTTGAAGCCGCGTTTTTCGAGTTCGCCGAGCAACAGGTCGACATGATCGCCCTGGATCTCGATGACGCCATCCTTGAGCGCCCCGCCGGTACCGCAGCGGCGCTTGAGCACGCTGGCCAGGTCCTTGAGCTCCTCCTCGCCCAGGGGCACGCCGCTGACCGTGGTCACCGTCTTGCCGCCACGGCCCTTGGTCTCGCGGCGCACCCGGGCGATGCCGTCGCCCGCCGGAGCCGGCGCCTGAGGTTCTTCCGGGCGAATGCGGCCGACGTCGGTGGAGTACACCAGACGGCTGAGATCCGACAGCGACGAGGTTTTCTTGCTCAAAGGACGGTCCTCCCAGTCGGGTTCAGGCGCCGGGCGCCTGGAGGAAGCCTTGGACGCAGCGCCGGCCGGCACGGGCCGCGCTGGTCCGGGGCCGCGCAATGTAGCAGCATCGTCCGCGGATGCTAAGGCGCGAATGCGAGAAATTAAGGCAGGGATGCGACATCCGCGCGGCTGAGCATCAGCTGGAGGGCTTCCAGCGAATCCGGGCAATAGGGTCGCTGACGCGCGTCTTCGAGGATGGCCGTCGGGGCCAGGAAGCGCGCCTCCAACACCTCTTCCGGTTGCAGCCGCAACGGACCGTTCCAGCGCGCGCTGAACACGCCGCCCCAGAGGCGATTGCCCGGCTCCTCGAAATAGAAGGTGCCATGGGCGCGCAGGGGCACGCCGCTGACGCCCAGTTCCTCGGCCAGCTCGCGAGCGGCCGACTCCCCATAGCTCTCGCCCGGTGCCACCATGCCGCCGGCGGCGACGTCCCAGTAGCCCGGGTAGAGCGCCTTGCTCAGGGTGCGCCGGTGCACGCAGAGTTCGCCGGCATCATTGAACAGGAGGATGAAGGTGCAGCGACCGATCAGGCCGCGGGCACGCAGTTCCGCCCGCGGCAATTCACCCTGGATGCGGTCGTCGCGATCGACCCAGACCACCCGTTCCCGGTCGGAGGCGGCGCGATGCGCCGCTTCGCGAGCGTCTGGCGTCATCAGCCCTGTTCCAGCAACTGGCGCAGGTCGATGATGGCGGCGTTGGCGCGGGAGATGTAGTTGGCGATCACCAGCGAATGGTTGGCCAGAATGCCGAAGCCGCTGCCGTTGAGGATCATCGGACTCCAGACCGGCTGCTGCGCCGCTTCCAGTTCGCGGATGATCTCGCGCACGTTCACCGTGGCGTTCTTCTTCGCCAGGGTATCGGCGAAGTCGACCTCGATGGCGCGCAGGATGTGCGACAGCGCCCAGGCCTGACCGCGGGCCTCGTAGAAGACATTGTCGATCTGCAGCCAGGGCGTCTCGACGCGCTGCTCGTGCACCTCCGGCACCTGGCCGGCGGGGATGTCCTGGTTCGGCCGCACCTCGGCGTCCAGGCGAACCCGACCGACGCTGGCGGACAGCCGCTGGGACAGCGAACCCAGGCGGGTCTCGACATCACCCAGCCAGTTGCGCAGGTTGTCCGAACGCGAATAGAAGTAGGCGGTGGGCTGGCCCTGGGCATTCTGGCCACCCAGGCGCGCCAGGTAGCGGTCCAGGGAGGCGATGCCGGCGCGGTATTCCGATTCCGACGAGGGCATGGCCCAGCTGTGGTTGTCGAAATTGAAGCGCGGCTCGGCCTGGGCCAGGTCGACGTCCTCGGTGGACTGCGACTGGGAACGGGCGAAGTCCTTGCGCAGGGCGCGCGCCAGGTCGCGGGTCTGCACCAGCACGCCGTATTCCCAGGACGGCATGTCGTCGAGCCAGAGGCCCGGCGGGAAGATGTCGTTGGAGAGATAGCCACCCGGCTTGTCCAGCAGGGTACCGGCCACCTGCTTGAGGGTCTCGACCGTGGTGTAGCCAAGCACCAGCTTGCGCCCGCTGGCCGCGGCCGCCTCCTGGGCATGCTGTTGCACCGGGAAGAAATCCGGTTCGCGACTCCAGTACCAGCCTATCGCCAGGGTGACCAGCAGGTAGAGCGCGACCAGCACTGCCACCAGCCGGAGCCATCCCGACCTCAAGTTCCACTCCCGCATGGGCAATTCCTTGCAATGTTTTCAAAGGTGTTGGCGCTTGGACCCCTGCCCGCCGCGCCGGTTGCGCAGCCTTGGCGGCCGGCGCGGGCGCCAGGCACCCGGGCAGCCGCTTCCGAGACTAGGGTAACAGGCGACGGACGCTACTCCAGAAGCGACCGACAGTGTCCATGCGAGCGGCATAGCCGCCGCTAACCAGGGTACCGCCTCTCCCCTGCCTGCCAGCAATTGGTAGCATAGGGCCACCACCTCAAGAATGACGGAACAATTCGTGAGCGAACCAGATGATCCGAGCCGGGACCGCCTCAAGCTGCACTTCGCGCAACGGGTCATCCACCAGTCGCGCCAGGTGCTGGAGATCTGGCAACGGCTGCAACGAGACGAGTGGACGGCCGGCAGCCTGGTCGAGCTGACCGACGCCAACGCACGCCTGCTGCAATACGCCAAGCGCTTCGAGCAGCAGGGCCATGCCGAGCTCGCCGAGGCCATTGGCGCCTCCCTGGCCCAGGTCGCCGCCAATCGCGGCCGTCTCAACAGCCAGGCCATCACCGAACTCAGCCTGGCCATGCAGAGCCTGTCGCGCACCGGACTGCGCCAGGGTGACCAGCTGGAAACCACCAGCCTGCCGCCGCTGCGCAAGCCGATCTACATCGCCCTGCTCGACACCGAGCGTGCCGAGCGCCTGGCGCAGCAGATGGAATACTTCGGCGTCACCATCCAGATCATCCACGGCGCCGACGACTTCCGCGCGATGATGGACAGCCGTCACCCGGCGGTCATCGTCATGGACGTGGACTTCGGCGGCGCGGGTGCCGGCATCCAGCTGGCGCTGGAGGCCCAGACCGGTCTGGAGCGCAAGCTGCCGGTGCTGTTCTACAGCCACCAGGAAGCCGACACCCCCTTTCGCCTGGCCGCGGTGCGCGCCGGCGGCCAGGAGTTCTACACCGGCACCCTGGATTCGGCGCGGCTGCTGGAAAAGATCGAGACCCTCACCCGCACCGTCTACTACGATCCGATCCGCGCCCTGGTGGTGGACGACTCCCGCGCCCAGGCCATGGCCACGGAGATGGCGCTCAACAGCGCCGGCATCGTCACCCGCACCCTGATGCAACCCGGCGCGGTGATGGCGCACCTGGCCGAATTCGTGCCCGACCTGATCATCCTCGACATGTACATGCCCGAGTGCACCGGCACCGAGCTGGCCAAGGTCATCCGCCAGCACGAGCGCTATGTCAGCGTGCCCATCATCTACCTGTCGGCCGAGGACGACCTCGACAAGCAGCTGGACGCCATGAGCGAGGGCGGCGACGACTTCCTCACCAAGCCGATCAAGCCGCGCCACCTGATCGCCACGGTGCGTACCCGCGCGGCCCGGGCGCGCAGCCTGCAGGCGCGCATCGTCCAGGACAGCCTCACCGGCCTGTACAACCACACCCACACCCTGCAGCTGCTGGAAGACGCCTGCTTCCGCGCCCGGCGCAGCCAGCGGCCGATCACCTTCGCCATGCTGGACATCGACCACTTCAAGCAGGTCAACGACCACTACGGCCATCCCATGGGCGATCGGGTGATCAAGAGCCTGGCGCTGTTCCTCAAGCAGCGCCTGCGCAAGTCCGACCACATCGGCCGTTATGGCGGTGAGGAATTCGCCATCGTGCTGCCCGACACCGACCTGGCCACCGCCACCCGCCTGATCGACGAGATCCGCCAGCGCTTCGCCGAGATCCACTATCCGGCGCCGCCTAAGGAACTCAGCTGCACCTTCAGCGCCGGCGTGGCGCAGCTGCAGCCCGGCCAGGAGATGCCCGCGCTGGCCAAACAGGCGGACGAAGCCCTCTATGCCGCCAAGCACGCCGGGCGCAATTGCGTACGCCAGTACGGCCAGGACTGACCAGCCAGATGCCTCTGCTATGATCGGCCGCTGCCGATCGCCGAGAAGCCCATGCGTGTCCTGCTGTTCCTGCTCACCCTGCTGCTGACCCTGCCCGCCACCGCCGGCCTGTTCGATGCGCCGCGCCCGAGCGCCGCGCTGGGCCTGGACGGTCAGCGCCCCAGTCAGCCATTCCTGCCGGTGGATCAGGCCTTTCGCCTGGAGCAGCGCCGCGACGCCGAGGGCCGTCCCCAGCTGCGCTTCACCATCGCCGAGGGCTACTACCTCTATCGGCAACGCTTCGCCTTCGACGCCGACCCCGGCCTGCTCACCGCGCCGGTAGCCCTGCCGCCCGGCGAGCCCAAGCACGATGAATGGTTCGGCGACGTCCAGGTCTATCACGCCGGCGTCGACATCCCCCTGCCCCTGGGGCCCGACCGCGGCGGCCAGATCAAGGTGACCTACCAGGGCTGCGCCGATCGCGGCCTCTGCTATCCGCCGGAAACCCGCACCCTGGACATCGCCGGCCCTGCGCTTGCGACCCCGGCGGCCACCGTGCCCGTCCCCGCTCAGCTCGACTGGCACAGGATCCTGCTGGCCTTTCTCGCCGGACTCGGGCTGACCTTCACCCCCTGCGTCCTGCCGATGCTGCCCATCGTCTCGGCGGTGGTTCTGGCCGGCAAGGCGCGCCCCGGACGTGGCCTGCTGCTGGCGCTGGCCTACGTGGTGCCCATGGCCCTGAGCTTCGCCGCCCTGGGCGCACTCATGGGCGTCTTTGGCGCCAGTCTCAATCTGCAGGCGCAATTGCAGTCGGCCTGGGTGCTGATTCCCTTCGCCGCGCTATTCGCGCTGTTCGCCCTGGCCATGTTCGGTCTCTTCGAACTGCGCCTGCCGGCGGTCCTGCGCGAGCGCCTGGAGCAGCTGGCCAGTGGCACCCGCGGCGGCTCCCTGGGCGGCGCGGCCACCCTGGGCGTGCTCTCCAGCCTGATCGTCTCGCCCTGCGTCTCGGCGCCCCTGGCGGGCCTGCTGCTCTATATCAGCAGCACCGCCGACTGGCTCGGCGGCGGACTGGCGCTGTTCGCCCTGGGCCTGGGCATGGGTACCCCACTGATCCTTATCGCCGCCGGTGGCGGCGCCCTGCTGCCACGCAGCGGCGCCTGGCTGGTGGGCATGCGCAATGCTTTCGGCGTCCTGTTGCTGGCGGTAGCCCTGTGGCTGCTCGAACGGCTGCTGCCGGGGCCGCTGGCGCTGGCCGCCTGGGGCCTGCTGGCGGCCGGCGTCGGGCTGTTTCTCGGCGCTCTGGAATTCGTACCCAAGCCACCCCGTCAGCGGCTGCTGCAACTGGCCGGCCTGACCCTGGTGGTCTATGGCGCGGCCGCCGGCATCGGCGCCCTGCGCGGGGCCAGCGATCCCCTGCGACCGCTGGGCGACGCCGCGGCGCCCGCCGTGGCCGGCCGCGCGGACGTCATGCACAGCCTCAGCGATCCGGCGGCCCTGGCCAGCCGTCTCGGCCAGGGGCGACCGGTGCTGGTGGACGTCTATGCCGACTGGTGCATCAGTTGCAAGCTGATCGAGCGCGAGGTGTTCGGCAATCCCGAGGTCCAGGCGCGTTTGCGCGACTTCACGCTGATCCGCTTCGATATGACGCAAAGCACCCGGGAACAGCGGCAGTGGCTGGAACGGCAGGGACTGTTCGGTCCGCCAGCGATCCTGTTCTATGCCGGCAGTGGCCAGGAGCAGACCCAGGCGCGCATCGTCGGCGAAATCGACGCCGCGGGTTTTCTCGCCCGACTCGGTGAAGCAAAAAGGCTTATCGCCAGCGATTAAAAGAATTTCGCCCAACGTGCGGGCATTTCCGGCAAACGTCTAGCGACTGGACAGTCACCTCCGGTTGCGGCATAGTCCGCGGCCAATCTGGTTGCGAAATCGCGAGGCAAGTGGCTATGGCGCATCTGCTGGTACTGCACGGGCCCAACCTGAATCTCCTGGGCACCCGCGAGCCGGGCGTCTACGGGGCCACCACCCTGGCCCAGATCAACGCCGATCTCGAAGCCCGCGCCACTGCGGCGGGGCATCGCCTGCAATACCTGCAAAGCAACGCCGAGCACCTGCTGATCGAACGCATCCATGCCGCGCGTGACGAAGGGGTGGATTTCATCCTCATCAATCCGGCTGCCTTCACCCATACCAGTGTCGCCCTACGTGACGCCTTGCTCGCGGTGAGCATCCCATTCATCGAAGTGCACCTGTCGAACGTGCACAAGCGCGAGGCCTTCCGCCACCATTCCTATTTTTCCGACGTGGCGGTCGGTGTCATCTGCGGGCTCGGTGCCAGTGGCTATCGCCTGGCCCTGGAAGCCGCCTGTGAACAGCTCGCCGCCCGCGGCTGAGCGCGACTCAATATCCAGAACATCACCAGAACCCGAGGGGAGAGCCAACGCCAATGGACATCCGTAAAGTCAAGAAACTGATCGAGCTGCTGGAAGAGTCCGGTATCGACGAGCTGGAAATCCGCGAAGGCGAAGAATCCGTCCGCATCAGCCGCAACACCGGCCGCGGCCAGGGCATGCAGACCGTCTACGCCGCTGCCCCCGCTCCGGTCGCCGCCCCGGCCCCGGCTGCCGCGCCGGCCGCTGCCGCTGCACCCGCCAGCGAAGCCGCCGCGCCGCAACTGACCGGTAACGTGGCGCGCTCGCCCATGGTCGGCACCTTCTACCGCGCCTCCTCGCCCACCACCCCGGCCTTCGTCGAAGTCGGCCAGCAGGTGAAGAAAGGCGACATCCTGTGCATCGTCGAAGCCATGAAGATGATGAACCACATCGAAGCCGAAGCCAGCGGCACCATCGGCCAGGTGCTGGTCGAGAACGGTCAGCCCGTCGAATTCGACCAGCCGCTGTTCACCATTGTCTAAGCCCGTGGAGCCCACGATGCTGGAAAAAGTCCTGATCGCCAACCGCGGGGAAATCGCCCTGCGCGTGGTGCGTGCCTGCAAGGAGCTGGGCATCAAGACGGTGGCGGTTCATTCCACCGCCGACCGCGAACTGATGCATCTGTCCCTCGCCGACGAATCGGTGTGCATCGGCCCGGCCCCCTCGCCCCAGTCCTACCTGAACATCCCGGCCATCATCAGTGCCGCGGAAGTCACCGGCGCCACCGCCATCCACCCCGGCTACGGCTTTCTCGCCGAGAACGCCGACTTCGCCGAGCAGGTGGAGCAGTCCGGATTCGCCTTCGTCGGCCCCACCGCCGACGTGATTCGCCTGATGGGCGACAAGGTGTCCGCCAAGAACGCCATGAAGCAGGCCGGTGTCCCCACCGTGCCGGGCTCCGACGGCGCCCTGCCGGATGACGAGGCCGAGTGCCTGCGCATCGGCCGCGAAGTCGGCTATCCGGTGATCATCAAGGCCGCCGGTGGCGGTGGTGGTCGCGGCATGCGCGTGGTCGAGGACGAGGCCGAGCTGATCAAGTCGATCAAGCTGACCCAGACCGAAGCCGGCGCCGCCTTTGGCAACTCCATGGTCTACATGGAGAAATTCCTCGGCAATCCGCGTCACGTGGAAGTCCAGGTGCTCTCCGATGGCCAGGGCAACGCCGTGCACCTCTATGACCGCGACTGCTCGCTGCAGCGCCGTCACCAGAAGGTCATCGAGGAGGCGCCTGCGCCCCAGATCGACGAGAAGGCCCGCGAAGAAGTCCTGGCACGCTGCGTCAAGGCCTGCATCGACATCGGCTACCGCGGCGCCGGCACCTTCGAGTTCCTCTACGAAGACGGTCGCTTCTACTTCATCGAGATGAACACTCGCGTGCAGGTGGAGCATCCGGTGACCGAGATGATCACTGGCGTCGACATCGTCAAGGAGATGCTCAGCATCGCCGCGGGCAACCCGCTGTCGATCAAGCAGGAAGACATCAAGATCACCGGTCACGCCATCGAGTGCCGGATCAACGCCGAAGATCCCAAGACCTTCATGCCCTCTCCGGGCCTGGTCAAGCACTACCATGCACCGGGCGGCAACGGCGTGCGGGTGGATTCGCACCTGTACAGCGGCTACAAGGTTCCGCCGAACTACGATTCGCTGATCGCCAAGCTGATCACCTGGGGCAAGACCCGCGACGAGGCCATGGCCCGGATGCGCAACGCTCTGGACGAGCTGATCGTCGACGGCATCAAGACCAATGCCGATCTGCACCGGATGCTGACCCGCGACCAGGCCTTCGGCCAGGGCGGCGTGAACATCCACTACCTGGAGAAGAAGCTCGGCCTGCGCCACTGAGTGCATGACGAGCTCTGATTCAGCGAACGGGCTGCCCTCGGGCAGCCCGTTTTCATTTACCCTCCCCGCTTTGACCCGATTCAGGTAGCCCACCATGTCCTGGCTGCAAGTCCGCCTCGCCCTCACCCCCGCCCAGGCGGAAACCTACGAAGACCTCATGCTCGAACTGGGCGCCGTCTCGGTGACCTTCATGGACGCCGAGGACCAGCCGATCTTCGAGCCGGATCTCGGCACCACCCCGCTGTGGTCCCAGACCCACCTGCTGGCGCTGTTCGAAGGCGATACCGACGCCGCCGCCCTGGAGCAGCGCGTGCAGCTCCTGGCCAACGGCCTCGTCTACGAGGTGGAGCGTCTGGAAGACCAGGAATGGGAACGCAGCTGGATGGACAACTTCCAGCCCATGCGTTTCGGCCAGCGACTGTGGATCGTGCCCAGCTGGCACGAGGCCCCGGAACCCGAAGCGGTCAATCTGCTGCTGGATCCGGGCCTGGCCTTTGGCACCGGCACCCACCCCACCACCTCGCTGTGCCTGCAGTGGCTGGACGGCGAACCGGTCCAGGGCCTGCAGGTGCTGGATTTCGGCTGCGGCTCGGGCATCCTCGCCATCGCTGCCCTGCTGCTGGGCGCCGAGCACGCCGTGGGCACCGACATCGACGTCCAGGCCCTGGAAGCCTCGCGGGAGAATGCCAACCGCAACGGCATCGACCCGGCACGCTTTCCGCTGTACCTGCCCGCCGATCTGCCAGGCGAGCCGGCCGACGTGGTGGTGGCCAACATCCTCGCCGGTCCGCTGGTCGGCCTGGCCGAGCAGATCACCCGCCTGACCCGCATCGGCGGTCGCCTGGCCCTTTCCGGCATCCTCGCCGAGCAGGCCGAGGACGTGCGCGCCGCCTATGCCGGCTGCTTCGACCTGGAACCCACCGCCACCCTGGACGGCTGGGTACGCATCAGCGGCACCCGTCGTCGCTGACCTGCGCACCGCCACCGGTCCGCTCACCCGGCGGCCCGGTGGAGGCCCTTCTTTCGCCAGGGCCTTCGGGTACACTAGCGCGCTTCACTCCCTGGCTGTCGCCTCGCCATGACCGAATCCCTCGTCGCCCAGTGTCCGCATTGCCATACCCGCTTCCGCGTCACCCAGGAACACCTGGCTGCCGCGGACGGCGACGTACGCTGTGGCGTCTGCCTGGAAGTGTTCAACGCCAGCAACCAGGCCGCGCCCCTGACGGCGCCGCAGCCCATGCCCGTGCCACCCGCGCCCGTGGCCGAACCGGCGCCGACGCCCAGTGAAGCGGCCTGGCCCCATGACGAACTGGACCTGAGCCACCTGGAGCTGGACGCCGAGGTCGCCCGCCTGGGCGCCCTGGAAGAACAGCGCCGCGCGCCGATCGCGCCGGCAGCCCCGCCCGCGGAGGCAACGCCTCCTGCCGTGGCCGCACCGCGGGAAGAACCGGCACCGGCCCAGGGCCTGGCAGCCCATCGCCCCCAGGACGACGAAGACCCCTTCGAACTGCCGTCGCTCGGCGCCGCCTCCGCCGAGCGCGAACCCGAGCCGGAATCCCTGCGCCTGCCGGCCGAACCCGAGGTCGAGTTCGAGCCGCAGCCCGCCCCCTTGCCGCTTCCCGCCGCCGAGCCGGAACCGGAGCCCGAGCCTGAGTCCGCCGTGGAGGCCCGGCCGGAGCCGGCCATCGCTCCCGTGCCGACGGCAGCACCGGTGGCACCGCTCGCGGCCACGCGCGCCCCGCTCAAGCCCGCCCCGGCCACGCCGCCCGCGCCCCTCACCACCGCGCCCCCGCGTGAACGCCAGGAGCCGGCACTCGGGCGGGTCGAAGCCGACGACGACGAACGCGCCGAACCCGGCCTGGGTCGGCTCGACGACTGGCAGGAGCCCGTTGCCGAACCCCTCAGCGCCGCGCGCGACGGCGACGACGAGCCGCTGCCGGCCAAGGCCACGACCGCCCTGCGCAGCGAACCGGAATGGCAGGACGATCCCCTGCTGGACCTGCACGACGATCCGCTGCAGCTGGACAGCCAACCACGGCGCCCGCAATGGGGTCGCCGCCTGCTGTGGATCCTGCTCTGCCTGCTGGCGCTGCTCGGCCTGGCCGGCCAGTACGTCTATTACCACTTCGACGAACTGGCGCGGCAGGACAGCTATCGCCCGCTGTTCGTCCAGGCCTGCGCCAGCCTGGGCTGCAAGGTGCCATCCAAGGTCGATGTCCAGCAGATCCGCAGCAGCAACCTGGTGGTGCGCAGCCATCCGCAATTTTCCGGGGCCCTGCGCGTCGATGCCATCCTCTACAACCGGGCGCCCTTCTCGCAGCCCTTTCCGCTGCTGGAATTGCGCTTCGCCGACCTCAACGGCCAGTTGCTCGCCAGCCGCCGTTTCAAGCCCGGCGAGTACCTGAACGGCGAGCTCAAGGGCCAGGACGAGATGCCGCCGCAGACGCCGATCCACATCGCCCTGGACATTCTCGACCCCGGTCCGCGCGCGGTGAACTACAGCCTGAGCTTCTTCTCGCCGGAGTAGCGCCAGGGCGAATTGCTCATAAACTAGCCAACTCGCGCTTTATCCGGAGGCGGCGAGCGGGTATCATTCCCAACCCTTTTCAAGCACAGCAGCCCCTGTCCGCGGCCGGTTTCCGGCGCAGGCGGAACAGGCGCCTATTCGCCAGGGAAAAAGATATGTCGATGGTACGCATCGGCCCTTATACCTTGCCCAATCCGCTGATTCTCGCGCCCATGGCCGGGGTGACCGACCTGCCCTTCCGGCGCCTGTGCCTGGCACTCGGCGCCGGCATGGCCGTGTCGGAAATGGTGACCAGTGACGTGCGGCTCTATGACAGCCGCAAGTCGCGGCTGCGCCTGATCCACGCCAGCGAGCAGGAACCGCGCTCGGTGCAGATCGCCGGCGGCGATCCGGCGATGCTGGCCGAAGCGGCCCAGCGCAATGTCGAACTGGGTGCCCAGATCATCGACATCAACATGGGCTGCCCGGCGAAAAAGGTCTGCAACAAGGCCGCCGGCTCCGCGCTGATGAAGGACGAGGTCCTGGTGGCCGAGATCCTCGCCGCCGTGGTGGCCGCGGTGGACGTGCCGGTGACCCTGAAGATCCGCACCGGCTGGAATCCCGAGAATCGCAACGGCCTGCGCATCGCGCAGCTGGCCGAAGCCGCCGGCATCCAGGCGCTGGCCGTGCACGGCCGCACCCGTGACGACAGGTTCCTGGGCGCCGCCGAGTACGACACCATCGCCGCGATCAAGCAGGCGGTCGGTATCCCGGTGTTCGCCAATGGCGACATCGACAGCCCGGAAAAGGCCCGGCGCGTGCTCGAGCACACCGGCTGCGACGGCCTGCTGATCGGCCGCGCCGCCCAGGGCCGCCCCTGGATCTTCCGCGAGATCGCCCACTACCTGGCGACCGGCGAGCACCTGGCGGCGCCGAGCGATGCCGAGGTGGAGGCCATCCTGCTGGAGCACCTCGACGCCCTGCATGCCTTCTATGGCCCGGAAATGGGCGTGCGCATCGCCCGCAAGCACGTCGGCTGGTACCTGGCCGACCGGCCGGGCGCCGCGGAATCGCGCGCCCAGTTCAACCGACTGCAAGATACCCAAGCCCAGCACGCCAGCATTCGCGCGTTCTTCGCGCAGCCCCCGATCGGGAAGCAGGTGGCATGAATTCGATGACCGAGACTTTGACTGGAACAGCGCCCGTGAGTGACAACGGCGACCTCAAGCAGCACCTGACCGCTCCCCTGCAGGAGGGCCAGACGCTGCGCGACAGCGTGGAAAAGGCGCTGCGCAACTATTTCGCCCACCTCGATGGGCAGCCGGTGACCGACGTCTACAACATGGTGCTCTGCGAAGTGGAAGCACCCCTGCTCGAAAGCGTGATGAATTACGTCAAGGGCAACCAGACCAAGGCATCGGAGATGCTCGGGCTCAATCGCGGCACCCTGCGCAAGAAGCTCAAGCAATACGACCTGCTCTGATCCGCCTCATCGCCGGCGGCCCAGGGGGCTTGACCGGCGGTCTCTCTCCTCCTGATGGACATGACCATGACCGACCAGACCTCTCGCCTCCCCGTCCGCCGTGCGCTGATCAGCGTGTCCGACAAGACGGGCGTCGTCGACTTCGCCCGTGAACTCGCGGCCATCGGCGTGGAAATCCTGTCCACCGGCGGGACCTACAAGCTGCTGCGCGACGAAGGCATCCCCGCTGTGGAAGTCGCCGACTACACCGGCTTCCCGGAAATGATGGACGGCCGCGTCAAGACCCTGCATCCGAAGATCCACGGCGGCATCCTCGGCCGCCGCGGCATCGACCACGAGGTAATGAGCGAGCACGGCATCCGCCCGATCGACCTGGTCGCGGTCAATCTCTACCCCTTCGCCGCCACCGTGGCCAAGCCCGGCTGCAGCCTGGCCGACGCCATCGAGAACATCGACATCGGCGGTCCGACCATGGTCCGCAGCGCGGCCAAGAACCACAAGGACGTCGCCATCGTGGTCAATGCCAGCGACTACGCGTCCATCCTTGACGACCTCAAGGCCGGCGGCCTGACCTATGCCCAGCGCTTCGACCTGGCGCTCAAGGCCTTCGAGCACACCGCCGCCTACGACGGCATGATCGCCAACTACCTGGGCAGCATCGACCAGCAGGCCGAGACCCTGTCCACCGAAGGCCGCGCCGCCTTCCCGCGTACCTTCAGCGCCCAGTTCATCAAGGCGCAGGACATGAGATACGGCGAGAACCCGCACCAGCAGGCGGCCTTCTATGTCGAGCACGCCAGCGAGGCCTGCGTGGCCACCGCCACCCAGCTGCAGGGCAAGGAACTGTCCTTCAACAACGTCGCCGACACCGACGCCGCCCTGGAAACCGTCAAGAGCTACGAGGAGCCGGCCTGCGTCATCGTCAAGCACGCCAACCCCTGCGGCGTGGCCGTGGCCGGCGACATCCGCCAGGCCTATGAACTGGCCTATGCCACCGACAGCGAGTCGGCCTTCGGCGGCATCATCGCCTTCAACCGCGAACTGGACGCCGAGACCGCCCGCGCCATCGTCGAACGCCAGTTCGTCGAGGTGATCATCGCCCCGCGCGTCAGCGCCGAGGCCCGCGACGTCGTCGCGGCCAAGGCCAACGTCCGCCTGCTGGAATGCGGCGAGTGGCCCGCCGAGCGCAAGCCCGGCCTGGACCTCAAGCGCGTCAATGGCGGTCTGCTGGTGCAGAGCCGCGATATCGCCATGATCACCGCCGCCGACCTCAAGGTGGTGACCCAGCGCGCCCCCAGCGAGCAGGAACTGCAGGACCTGATCTTCGCCTGGAAGGTGGCCAAGTTCGTCAAGTCCAACGCCATCGTCTACGCCAAGGGCCAGCAGACCGTAGGTATCGGCGCCGGCCAGATGAGTCGCGTCAACTCGGCGCGCATCGCCGCCATCAAGGCCGAGCACGCCGGCCTGGCCGTGGCCGGCGCGGTCATGGCCTCGGACGCCTTCTTCCCCTTCCGTGACGGCATCGACAACGCCGCGGCCAACGGCATCACCGCGGTGATCCAGCCGGGCGGCTCCATGCGCGACGCCGAGGTCATCGCCGCCGCCGACGAAGCCGGCATCGCCATGGTCTTTACCGGCATGCGCCACTTCCGCCACTAAGGACCCGTCACGGCGAGGCCGCACGCGCCTCGCCGTCGCTCCAATTCAAAGTGCGGACGCCACCCTGCGGCCGCCCGAGAGGAACACTGCATGAACGTACTCATCATCGGCAGCGGCGGTCGCGAACACGCCCTGGCCTGGAAGGTCGCCCAGGACACCCGGGTCACCAAGGTCTATGTGGCCCCGGGCAACGCCGGCACCGCCACCGAAGCCAAGTGCGAGAACGTCGCCCTCGACGTCCTGGCCCTGGAACAACTGGCCGACTTCGCCGCCGCCAACGTCGAGCTGACCATCGTCGGCCCCGAGGCGCCGCTGGTGGCCGGGGTGGTCGACCTGTTCCGCAGCCGCGGCCTGCCCTGCTTCGGCCCCACTGCCGGTGCGGCCCAGCTGGAAGGCTCCAAGGCCTTCACCAAGGATTTCCTGGCGCGCCACCAGATCCCCACCGCCGCCTACGCCAACTTCACCGAGGTGGAGCCGGCCCTGGCCTATCTGCGCGAGCAGGGTGCGCCGATCGTGATCAAGGCCGACGGCCTGGCCGCCGGCAAGGGCGTGATCGTCGCCATGACTCTCGCCGAAGCCGAGGACGCAGTGCGTGACATGCTTTCCGGCAATGCCTTCGGCGACGCCGGTGCCCGCGTGGTGATCGAGGAATTCCTCGACGGCGAGGAAGCCAGCTTCATCGTCATGGTCGATGGCAAGAACGTCCTGCCGATGGCCACCAGCCAGGATCACAAGCGCGTCGGCGACGGCGACAGCGGTCCCAACACCGGCGGCATGGGCGCCTATTCCCCGGCGCCGGTGGTGACCCCCGAGGTCCACGAGCGGGTCATGCGCGAGATCATCGAGCCCACCGTGGCCGGCATGGCCAGCGAAGGCAATGTCTACACCGGCTTCCTCTATGCCGGCCTGATGATCGACCAGAGCGGTGCGCCCAAGGTCATCGAATTCAACTGCCGATTCGGCGATCCCGAGACCCAGCCGGTGATGCTGCGCCTGCAGTCCAGCCTGGTGCTGCTGGTGGAGGCCGCCCTGGCCGAGGCGCTCGACAAGATCGAAGCCTGCTGGGATCCGCGTCCGAGCCTGGGCATCGTCCTGGCCGCCGGCGGCTATCCGGGCGACTACGCCAAGGGTGACGCCATCGCCGGTCTCGAAGCCGCCGCGGCGCTGCCGGGCAAGGTGTTCCACGCCGGCACCAGCCTGCGCGATGGTCAGGTCGTCACGGCCGGCGGTCGGGTGCTGTGCGCCACGGCCCTGGGCGAAACGGTCTCCGCCGCCCAGCAGAACGCCTATGCGCTGGCCCAGGAAATCTCTTGGAAGGGCTGCTTCTACCGCAGCGACATCGGCTACCGCGCCATCGCCCGCGAGCGACAGTGAAGCTCGCCTAAGGGATCAGCCTGTTACACTGTTACGTCAACAGACGTGACGGGCTGATCTATACTCGACGTCCGCATTTGCGAAGGGAACTCTCGTGCACCGGCTCTGGATCGCCATAGGCTTTGTGGTCAGCTGGCTGCTGTTGCTGCTGGTGGCCAATTCCGTGCAGGCCGAGAATTCGCCGGATGCGGGCTGGGCGCAATACGAGGACGCCACCGGCGAATTCTCGCTCGACGACGTCCGTGACCGGCTGTCCGCCTTCAAGCCGCTGACCACCGCCCGCGCCCACCGCCCCGCCGGCCCCGGGGCGCTCTGGCTGCACACCCGCATCCAGCCCGACACCCAGCAGCGCCTGCTGCGCATCATTTCGCCCAATGTCGGCTATCTGGACTTCTTCGCCTATCGCGACGACCAGTTGCTCAGCGAGATCCGCGATGGCCTGTCGCGGCCGCTGCTCAATCCGCAGCAACTCAGTCGCGACTTCGTCTTTCCGATTCCGCAGAGCGACCAGCCGCTCGACCTCTTCCTGAGATTCGAATCGCCCCAGCCGATGCGGATCGCCCTGACCCTGAGCAGCAGTGCCGAAGCAGAGGTCACCCATCGGCTGGTGATGTTCGGCGTGCTGCTCGGCTGCCTGGCCATGCTGGCGCTGTACAACGGCGCCCAGCTGCTCTATCACCGCAGTCGCGCCACCAGCGCCCTCACCCTGCTGCTGGTGATGCTGGTCTGCGTGGCCCTGAACATTTTCGGGCTGAGCAAGTTCTTTCTGGGCGGCTTCAAGGGCCAGACGCCGCTGCTGACCGATCTGTCGGTGCTGGCCTGCAGCGCCGCCGGGCTGAATTTCGTGGGGGCCTTCTTTGGCTGGCGGCGACTGCCGCTGTGGATCCGCCGCACGCTCAGGGGCCTGCTGGCGCTGGTCGCCCTGGCCGCCGTGGTACGCATCGCCGCCGGCGAGTTCTATATCGGCGACTGGCTCATGGCGGTCAATGGTCTGGCGCTGTTCGCCTGCCTGAGCATCGCCCTTGAGCGCTGGCACCAGGGCGCCCGCTATGCGCGGCTGCTGGTGGTGAGCTGCGCCCTGCTGGCCCTGGCCGGGCTGATCGCCTTGCCGATCCTGGCCGGTTACGCCAATCCGCCGGTGTGGATGGGCCGCGGCCTGATCGCCAGCTGCATGTTCAGCGGCATCCTGCTCACCCTGGCCCTGGAGGAGCGCCGTCGCTATCTGCGCGAAGAGCATTTCACCCGTACCCGTGACAGAGCGGCCAACCATGCGGAGCTCAAGGGCAAGGCCGAATTCCTTTCGCGCATCAGCCACGAGATCCGCACGCCCATGAACGGCGTGCTAGGCATGACCGAGTTGCTACAGGGCACGGCGCTGTCGGCCAAGCAGCGGGACTATGTGCAGACCATCCACAGCGCCGGTGCCGAACTGCTCAACCTGATCAACGAGATCATCGACATCACCCGTCTGGAAAGTGGCCAGATCGAACTGGAAGAGGTCACCTTCGACCTCAATGCCCTGCTCGACGACTGCCTGGACATCTTCCGGCCGCGCGCCGAGGAGCACCGGGTCGAACTGCTCAGCTTCATCCAGCCCCAGGTGCCCCGCCGTTTCATCGGCGATCCGACCCGCCTGCGCCAGATCCTGCTCAACCTGCTGGAAAACGCCTTCCAGCGCACCGAGGAAGGCGAGATCCTCCTGGTGATCTCCCTGGAAGAGGCCACCGGCCAGCCGCCACGCCTGCGCATCTCGGTGCAGGACAGCGGCACCCCGCTGGATGCGGCCCTGAGTCGCCAGCTGCTGTCCACCCACCTCGACCGCCGCGACTTCCTCGCCAGCGACACCGACAGCCTGGATTTCGGCCTGATCATCGCCCGCCAACTGGTGCTGCTGATGCAGGGCGACTTCGGCATCCAGAACAACGCCGAGGGCGGTTCCAGCTTCTGGATCAGCCTGCCCATCCCGGCCCAGGCGCTGGTGCTGTCGCGCGGCGACAGCGACTATCCGCTGCAGGACGTACGGGTGCTGGTGGTCGACGACAACGAGCTCTGCCGCAAGGTCCTGCAGCAGCAGTGCAGCGCCTGGGGCATGCAGGCGGTCACCGCCGCGTCCGGACGCGAAGCCCTGGCCCTGCTGCGCACCCAGTCGCACCTGCGGGAATACTTCGACGTGGTGCTGCTCGACCAGCAGATGCCGGGCATGACCGGCATGCAGCTGGCCGCGCGCATCAACGAAGACGAGAATCTCAACCACGACCTGCTGCTGATCATGCTCACCGGCCTGAGCAATGCGCCGAGCAAGGTCATCGCCCGCAACGCCGGCATCAAGCGGGTGCTGGCCAAGCCGGTGGCCGGCTATACCCTCAGGGCGACCCTGGCGGACGAGCTGTCGCGCCGCGGCCAGCGGGTCAGCGAACCCGAGCCCGAAGAACAGCCCAGCGGCATCCCCAGCGATTTCCGCGTGCTGGTGGCCGAGGACAACAGCATCTCGGTCAAGGTGATCCGCGGTATGCTGAAGAAGCTCGGCGTCGAACCCGACACCGTGAGCAACGGCCTGGAAGCCTTCGAAAAGCTCCAGCAGAACACCTACGACCTGATCCTGATGGATTGCGAGATGCCGCTGCTGGACGGCTTCGGCGCCACCCGCCGGCTACGCGCCTGGGAACAGCAGAATCATAGGTCGCGCACCCCGGTGGTGGCCCTCACCGCCCACATCCTCGCCGAGCACAAGGATCGCGCCCAGGAGGCCGGCATGGACGGCCACATGGGCAAGCCGATCGAACTCTCGCAGTTGCGCGAACTGCTGCTCTACTGGGCCGAGCGACGGCGGCTGGACGTAACCCGCGCGGGGCTCAAGGCGACTCCTTGAACCTGTCCTTGACGTAGGTGATCTCGGTCTTGCCGTGCGGCACCGGATTGCCTTCCTCGTCGAGATTGACGAAGACGATCTTGTCGATGGTGAGGATGCTCTTGCGGGTGATCTTGTTGCGCACCTCGCATCTGAGGGTGATGGAGGTACGTCCGAACTCGGTGGCGGTGATGCCCAGTTCGATGATGTCGCCCTGGCGCGAGGCGCTGATGAAGTTGATCTCTGAGATGTACTTGGTCACCACCTTGGGATTTTCCAGCTGCACGATGGCGTAGATCGCCGCCTCCTCGTCGATCCACTTGAGCAGACTGCCGCCGAACAGGGTGCCATTGGCATTGAGGTCTTCGGGTTTCACCCACTTGCGGGTATGGAAGTTCATCAGGGCTCCTTGAATTCCCGGGGTCTTGAGGCATCAGATCAGGGTGCGCGCGGTAGATTCCGGTCGACATGAGGCAGAGCGCCACCCTTTGGGTTTATCGCGATCCTCGTTATACTGCCCGCGCATCGCGGCCACCAGGCCGCCCCGCCTTCCGTTCGAGGGGCGCTGCAGCACGCTGCGTTATCCCATCCTAGCCGACCCGCCGCTGGCGCGGGACCCTCGGCGGGCATGACGCCAGACGTTGTCAGGCTCGAGCGGAGCGTTATCAGAACGCATCAACGGCGCCCATTCGCACCTAACGAATGGAGACTCTTCAATGAGCGCTGTCCTCACGCCTGCCGCTTTCAACGATTTCAAGGTCGCCGACATCTCCCTGGCCGACTGGGGTCGTCGCGAAGTCATCATCGCCGAATCGGAAATGCCCGCCCTCATGGGTCTGAGACGCAAGTACGCCGGCGAGCAACCCCTGGCTGGCGCCAAGATCCTCGGCTGCATCCACATGACCATCCAGACCGCCGTGCTCATCGAGACCCTGGTGGCCCTGGGCGCCGAAGTGCGCTGGTCGAGCTGCAACATCTTCTCCACCCAGGACCAGGCCGCGGCCGCCATCGCCGCCGCCGGCATCCCGGTGTTCGCCTGGAAGGGCGAGACCGAAGCCGAATACGAGTGGTGCATCGAGCAGACCATCCTCAAGGATGGCCAGCCCTGGGACGCCAACATGGTGCTCGACGACGGCGGTGATCTGACCCAGATCCTGCACGACAAGTACCCCCAGGTGCTGGAGCGCGTGCACGGCATCACCGAAGAGACCACCACCGGCGTGCACCGCCTGCTGGACATGCTCAAGGACGGCACCCTCAAGGTCCCGGCGATCAACGTCAACGACTCGGTCACCAAGAGCAAGAACGACAACAAGTACGGCTGCCGCCACAGCCTCAACGACGCCATCAAGCGCGCCACCGACCACCTGCTGTCCGGCAAGCAGGCGCTGGTGATCGGCTACGGCGACGTGGGCAAGGGCTCGGCCGCCTCGCTGCGTCAGGAAGGCATGATCGTCAAGGTCTCGGAAGTCGATCCGATCTGCGCCATGCAGGCCTGCATGGACGGCTACGAGCTGGTCTCGCCCTATGTCGACGGCCTCAACGACGGCACCGAAGCCTCCGTGGATCGCGCCCTGCTGGGCAAGATCGACCTGATCGTCACCACCACCGGCAACGTCAACGTCTGTGACGCCAACATGCTCAAGGCCCTGAAGAAGCGCGCCCTGGTGTGCAACATCGGCCACTTCGACAACGAGATCGACACCGCCTTCATGCGCCAGCACTGGGGCTGGGAAGAGGTGAAGCCGCAGGTGCACAAGATCCACCGCACCGGCCTGACCGTGGATCCGGCCAACGACGACTACCTGATCCTGCTGGCCGAAGGCCGCCTGGTGAACCTGGGCAACGCCACCGGTCACCCCAGCCGCATCATGGACGGCTCCTTCGCCAACCAGGTGCTGGCGCAGATCCACCTGTACCAGGAGAAGTTCGCCGATTTGCCGGTCGCCGAGAAGACCGCCAACGTCACCGTCATGGTCCTGCCCAAGAAGCTCGACGAGGAAGTGGCGCTGGAAATGGTGAAGGGCTTCGGTGGCGTGGTGACCCGCCTGACCGAGGCTCAGGCCAAGTACATCGGCGTGACCCAGGAAGGCCCCTTCAAGCCCGACAGCTACCGCTACTGATGGCCAGCCCCGCCCGCCAGGGCGGGGCCGCTCACGAGAGAGACGCCGTGAAACCCAGTCTGAGTTTCGAATTCTTTCCCTGCAAGACCGAAGCGGGCCACGAGAAGCTGATCGCCACCGCGCGGCAGCTGGCGAGTCATGGGCCGGAGTTCTTTTCCTGCACCTACGGCGCTGGCGGCTCCACCCGCGACGGCACCTATCGTACCGTGCGCCAGCTCAACGACGAGGTCGGGGTACCCACCGCGCCGCACCTGTCCTGCGTCGGCGACAGCAAGGCCAAGTTGCGCGAGCTGCTGCAGCAGTACCGGGAAGCCGGCATCAACCGCATCGTCGCCCTGCGTGGCGACCTGCCGTCCGGCATGGGCCTGTCCGGTGGTGGCGAATTGCGTTATGCCAGCGATCTGGTCGCCTTCATCCGCGAGGAAACCGGCGATCACTTCCATATCGAGGTCGCCGCCTATCCGGAAACCCATCCGCAGGCGCGCAGCTTTACGGACGACGTGCGCAATTTCGTGTACAAGATGCAGGCCGGTGCTGACCGCGCGGTCACCCAGTACTTCTTCAACGCCGACTGCTACTTCCATTTTGTGGAACGTGTCCGCAAACTGGGAGTCGAAGCCCCAGTGATCCCTGGCATCATGCCGATCACCAACTACAGCAAGTTGGCGCGCTTCTCCGATGCCTGTGGCGCTGAACTGCCACGCTGGCTGCGGAAGCAACTGGAAGCCTACGGTGACGACACCCAGAGCATCCAGGCCTTTGGCGAAGAAGTCATGACCGCCCTCTGCGAGCGACTGCTCGAAGGCGGGGCACCCGGTGTGCACTTCTACACCCTGAACCAAGCGGAGCCGTGTATCGCCATCTGGCGAAACCTCGGTTTTTGAAGTCGGCCACGCGAACTGGCGGCGACTTCACCCAATCGTGATTACCGCTACCGGTCATCGCCCGACTCTTCATCCAGCGCAGGATGACGAGGGCGGGCGAGACGTCCGAAACCTTTCGGACGTCAACCGGAAGCGCAACCGCGCCCCCACGTCGGCGGGACGCCGACAGAGACAGGAACCCCGCATGTCCTTCATTTCCCTCGGTCTCTCCGAGGCCCTTGCCCGCGCCGTGGAAGACGCTGGCTACACGAATCCCACTCCTGTTCAGCAACGCGCCATTCCGGCCGTCCTGCAGGGTCGCGATCTGATGGTGGCTGCCCAGACCGGCACCGGCAAGACCGGTGGCTTCGCGCTGCCGGTGCTCGAGCGCCTGTTTCCCAATGGTCATCCCGATGGCCGCCAGTACGTGGCCAGGCAGCCGCGCGTACTGGTCCTGACGCCGACCCGCGAACTGGCGGCCCAGGTCCACGACAGCTTCAAGGTCTATGCCCGTGACCTGCCCATGCGCAGCGCCTGCGTCTTCGGCGGCGTCGGCCTCAAGCCGCAGGTCACCGCCCTGGCCAAGGGCGTCGACGTGCTCGTCGCCTGCCCGGGGCGTCTGCTGGACCTCGCCGGTCAGCAGAGCGTCGATCTGTCCGCCGTCGAGATCCTGGTGCTGGACGAAGCCGACCGCATGCTCGACATGGGCTTCATCCACGACGTCAAGAAGGTCCTGGCCCGTCTGCCGGCCCGCCGCCAGAACCTGCTGTTCTCGGCCACCTTCTCCAAGGACATCACCGACCTCGCCGGCAAGTTGCTGCAGGATCCCGAGCGGATCGAGGTCACCCCGCCGAACACCACCGTCGAGCGCATCGAACAGCGGCTGTTCCGCATCCCCGCCAATCAGAAGCGCGCCCTGCTCGCCCACCTGATCACCCTGGGTGCCTGGGAACAGGTGCTGGTGTTCACCCGCACCAAGCACGGCGCCAACCGCCTGGCCGAGTACCTGAACAAGCATGGCCTGCCGGCCGCGCCGATCCATGGCAACAAGAGCCAGAACGCCCGCACCAAGGCCCTGGCCGACTTCAAGAGCAACGAGGTTCGCGTCCTCGTCGCCACCGACATCGCCGCCCGCGGCCTGGACATCGACCAGTTGCCCCACGTGGTCAACTTCGAGCTGCCCAATGTCGAGGAAGACTATGTCCACCGCATCGGCCGTACCGGTCGGGCCGGGCGTAGCGGCGAAGCCATCTCCCTGGTTTCGCCCGACGAAGAGAAGCTGCTCAAGGCCATCGAGCGCCTGACCAAGCAGAGCATCCCCGATGGCGACATGCAGGGCTTCGATCCGCAGTCCGTGCCGCCGGAGCAGCCGGAAGTGCGCGCCCCGCGCGAGCCGCGTGGCAAGCCGCAGCAGAATCGCCAGAAGAAGGCTGACAAGCCGGCGCGCAGCGAAGGCAAAGGCCAGAATCAGGGCCAGGGCAAGGCCGCCAGTGGCGAGCAGTCCGGTGCCCAGCCCCAGGGCGAGCGCAAGGGCCGTACCCGCAATCGTCGCGACCGCCGTGATCGCGACGACGCCGGTCAGGCCAATGCGCAACCCGGCCAGGCCGCGGCCCAGCAGCCGCGCAATCGCGATCCGGAAGAGTTCCTGGACGACGATTACGACAACTTCGGCAACAGCGTCGACTACGTCAGCCCCTACCAGGGCAAGGGTCGCAACGGCCAGCGCCGTGGCAACGGCGGCAACGGTGCCCGTCCGGCAGCCGCGAACAGCAATGGTCAACAGCCCCGTCAGGGTCAAGGCCAGGGCGCTGCCCGCACCCAACGTGGCCAGCAACAGCAGCAGCCCGGCAAGCGCCGTGGCCAGAATGGCCAGCCCCGCGCCGCCCGCCCCTACGAGGCCGCACCCAGCGAGCCGCGTGCCTATGCCCAGGAAGAGCGGGCATCGAGCAAGCCGCAACCGAAGATCGTGCACAAGCCGTCGCGTGCCGACCGCCTGCCTACCCTGGAGCAGCTGGAAGACCTGCCGAGCCGGCCGCGCAGCGAGAAGCCCGCGCTGCTGACCCGCAACCGCGAAGCCTGATGAAGTGCGGGCCGCTCAGGCGGCCCAAACTCCAGGCAAAAAGAAACCCCGCCTTGGCGGGGTTTCTTTTTGCCTGCGGCAGATCAGGCGTGCGCGGCGCGCAGGGCGTCGATATAGGGCTCGGCCTGACGATGGCTGCGGATCAGCTCGATGAAGTCTTCACCCTGATCGTTACGGGCATCCAGATCGTAGCCGGCCTCGACGAAGAAGCCGACGAAGCGCTCGAAATCGTCCGGACGCAGACCGCGATAGGCCTTGACCAGCTTGTGCAGAGACGCGGGGGTATCGTCCGCCGGCTCGACCGCGAGAAACAGCTTGATCTGCTCGTCGCTGATCTCTTCACCGATGACCTGCTTTTTATCCTTGCGCATCCTTTGGCTACCTGTGCTGGGGGATTCTTTGGAGAAAAGAGGACCGATTCTAACCCCGCCCCTCGCCTGCCCGCCAGTGACAAAGCCAGGGCAATACCGCGACCCCGATCAAAAGTTCAATCGAATTGAGCGCGCATCCAGCGGCGATAGCGCTCGGCATCGGCGGCGCCTTCCAGCGGTGCCCAGCCTGGTCGCTCACCCTCGCCCAGAGGCACGAAGGGCCCGGCCTTGCATTCGAAGAACAGGCAGTCGCCCTCCAGGGCAACCAGCGCATGGTAGTGCCCGGGGGCGAGATCGACGCCCGGGCAACCGGCGCGCTGGGACAACTCGCGGCGCAGCAGCACCTGCCCTTCTTCGCTGAAGGTCAACAGCCCGAGTCGGCCCTGCAGCACCAGCAGACTCTCGGACTTGTGCGGATCCAGGTGGCGATGGGGCGGGATGTAGCTGTCCTCGCACATGCCCACCACCAGGCGGTGGCAGGGCTCGTCCATGGCGTGCAGGTTGTGATGGGCACGGCGGCGCGGACTGGCCGCCGCCTGCCGGAGCAGATCGGCGAACAGCGCCTGATCGAACAGCCGGGCGGTCACAGTCCCTTCACGGCGTAGATGCCGGGCGCATTGCGCCAGTAGCCCTTGTAGTCCATGCCGTAGCCGAAGATGTAGCGGTCGATGCAGGGCAGGCCGACATAGGTGGCTTGCAGGCCCTTGACCTTGCGGTCGTGGGTCTTGTCGATCAGCACCGCGGTATGGACCTCGCGGGCGCCGGCATGGCGGCAGAAGTCGATGATGGCCTTGAGGGTGTGGCCCTCGTCGAAGATGTCGTCGACGATCAGGACGTCGCGATCGATGAAGGACACCTCGGGCTTGGCCTTCCAGAACAGCTCGCCGCCAGTGGTCTCGTTGCGATAGCGGGTGGCGTGCAGATAGGACATTTCCAGCGGGAAATTCAGCCGGGTGGCCAGCTTGCCGGTCAGGATCAGGCCGCCATTCATGACGCAGAAGACCACTGGATTGCGCTCGGCGAGATCGGCGGTGATGGCCGCGGCGATCCGGTCGATGGCCGCTTCGACCTGGGCTTCGTCATACAGGCAATCGGCTTCCTGCATGACCTGGCGGATGTGGGCGAGATCGGCGGACATGGGGCTTCTCCGGGGGACGGGGCGCCTGCGGGGTGGTTGGCGCGGATAAAAGGCGGCAAAGGTACAGAAACCGCGGACCGATCTCAAGCGCCGCCAGGCGGCTACTATTGTCGCAGGGTACTGCCCACCTCGAGCCGGATGCTTTAATGTACCGCGGTTTTTTTGTGCGCCTGCCCTTCCTGCGGCAGGCCTTCGGGCCGCCGGTCGTACCGAAACCGCCCTCGATCCGCTGCCCTACCGTCTCTGGAGAATCCCATGCCCGTCCACGAAATCCGCCACCCGCTCATCCGCCACAAGCTCGGTCTGATGCGGCGCGCCGACATCAGCACCAAGAACTTCCGCGAACTGGCCCAGGAAGTCGGTGCCCTGCTGACCTACGAGGCGACCAAGGACCTGCCGGTGGAAGAGGTGGACATCGAGGGCTGGTGCGGCACCGTCAAGGTGGAAAAGATCTCCGGCAAGAAGGTCACCGTGGTGCCCATCCTGCGCGCCGGCATCGGCATGCTCGACGGCGTGCTCAGCCTGATCCCCAGCGCCCGGGTCAGCGTGGTGGGCCTCGCCCGCAACGAATCCACCCTGCAGGCCCACACCTACTTGGAAAAGCTGGTGGGTGAACTGGACCAGCGCCTGGCCATGATCATCGATCCCATGCTGGCCACCGGCGGCTCCCTGATCGCCACCATCGATCTGCTGAAGAAGGCCGGGGCCAAGGAAATCCGCGCCCTGGTGCTGGTCGCGGCGCCCGAGGGCATCGCCGCGGTCGAGCAAGCCCATCCGGACGTGCGCCTCTACACCGCCTCCATCGACGAGCGCCTCAACGAGCATGGCTACATCCTGCCGGGCCTGGGCGATGCCGGTGACAAGATCTTCGGCACCAAGCAGAAGGACGCCTGAGCGTGACCGCGCGGGAACCGCTCTGGCGGGAGATCCTGGTCGGCGCCCAGATGCTCTTCGTGGCCTTTGGCGCCTTGGTGCTGATGCCGCTGATCACCGGCATGGACCCCAATGTGGCCCTCTTCACCGCAGGCTTCGGCACCCTGCTGTTCCATCTGGTCACCGGCCGTCAGGTCCCGGTGTTCCTGGCATCGAGCTTTGCCTTCATCGCCCCGATCATCGCCGCCAAGGCCGAATTCGGCCTGCCGGCGGTGCTGGGCGGCGTGGTGGCGGCCGGCTTCGTCTACACCTTCCTGGGGCTGGCGGTGAAGCTGCGTGGCGTGGGCTTCATCGACCGCCTGCTGCCGCCGGTGGTGATCGCCCCGGTGATCATTTCCATCGGCCTGGGCCTATCACCGGTGGCGGCCAACATGGCCATGGGCAAGGCCGGTGACGGCAGCGCCCAGCTGGTGCCCTATGCCACGGCGATGATGATCTCCATGCCGGCGCTGGTCACCACCCTGCTGGTGGCCATCTACGGCAAGGGCATGTTCCGCCTGGTGCCCATCCTCGCCGGGGTCTTCGTCGGCTACGCGCTGGCCTTCGTCTTCGGCATCGTCCATACCGAGGGCATCGGCGCTGCGCCCTGGCTGGCGATCCCGGCCTTCGTCGCACCGGAATTCCACTGGGGCGCCATCCTGTTCATGGTCCCGGTGGCCCTAGCGCCGGCCATCGAGCATGTCGGCGGGGTGATAGCGGTGGGCGGGGTGACCGGCAAGAACTACCTCAAGCAACCCGGTCTGCACCGCACCCTGCTGGGTGACGGCCTGGCCACCTCCTCCGCCGGCCTGTTCGGCGGACCGCCCAACACCACCTACGCCGAGGTGACCGGCGCGGTGATGCTGACCAAGAACCACAATCCGCGGGTCATGCTGTGGGCGGCGGGCTTCGCCATGGTACTGGCTTTCGTCGGCAAGTTCGGCGCGGCGCTGCAGACCATCCCGGTGCCGGTCATGGGCGGCATTCTCTGCCTGCTGTTCGGCTCCATCGCGGTGGTGGGGCTGAACATCCTGATCCGCCATCAGGTGGATCTGTCCGAGGCGCGCAACCTGGTGATCGTCTCGGTGACCCTGGTGTTCGGCATCGGCGGCATCGTCTTCGGCAACGGCGAGATCGGCCTCAAGGGCATCTCCCTCTGCGGCCTGATCGCCATCGGCCTCAACCTGGTCCTGCCCGGGCACAACGCCTGGAAGAAGGACGCCGAGCCGCCTGAGCGTCCGCTGCTCTGACGGCACCCCTCCAGATGCCGGCCTAGGCCGGCATCTTGGGTTGCTCGATGGGCTGCGGCGGCAGCTCCGCCACCTCTTCGCACAGTTCCACCAGCGCCTGCGCCCAGGCCGGGTTGTCGTTGACGCAGGGGATCAGCACCAGCTCCCGGCCACCGGCTTCGATGAACTGCTCGCGCCCGCGATCGCCGATCTCTTCCAGTGTCTCGATGCAGTCGGCGACAAAGGCCGGGCACATCACCAGCAGGCGCTTCACGCCGGCCTTGGCCAGCTCGTCCAGCCGCGCCTCGGTGTAGGGCTCGATCCACTTGTCCTTGCCCAGCCGTGACTGGAAGGACACCGACCACTTGCCATCGGGAATGCCCAGGCGCCGGGCCACCAGCTCGGCGGTGCGCTGGCACTGGCTGCGATAGCAGACGGCCAGGGCCTTGGCGCTGACCTTGCTGCTGTCGGGCGCGCGCAGGTCGTGGCTGCGATCCTTGACCAGCTTGCGGATGTGCCGCTCGGGCAGGCCGTGGAAGGACAGCAACAGGTGGTCGTAGGGCTCCTCGAGATAGGGCTCGACGCTGGCCGCCAGCGCCGCCTGGTATTCCGGACGGTCGTAGAAGGGCGGCAGGATCTTCAGCGTCAGCGGCAGCTGGTGGGCCTCGATCACCCGCCGTGCCTCGACGATGGCGGTGGTGGTGGTGCTGTCGGCGAACTGCGGATAGAGCGGCGCATAGGTCACTTCGCGGATGCCCTGGCTGGCCAGGCGCTTGAGCACCGATTCCACCGAGGGCTCGCCGTATCTCATGCACAACTCCACCGGACCGTGGCGCCAGAGGGGCCGCACGGCCTCTTGCAGGCGGCGGCTGAGCACGATCAGCGGCGAGCCGTCGTCCCACCAGATCGACTCATAGGCCTCGGCCGAGGCGGCGGGTCGCTTGATCAGCACCAGGGACACCAGCAGACGGCGCAGCGGCCAGGGCAGATCGACCACATAGGGGTCCATCAGGAACTGGTTCAGATAGCGCTTCACGTCGGGGACGTGGGGCGAATCGGGCGAACCCAGGTTGGCGAGCAGCAGAGCGTTGGTAGTCATCGTGAATCCTTGGCAGCGAGCAGGTCGGCCAAGGCCGCGTCCAGCTCGGGATAGCGAAAGACATACCCGGCCGCGAGCAGGCGCTCGGGTCGGGCGCGCTGACCACCCAGCAGGAGGATGGACAGCTCTCCCATCAGGCGCAGGGCGAAGGCGGGAATCAGCAATCGCGCCGGGCGCCGCAAGGCCCGCCCCAGCGCTTCGGTGAACTCGCGGTTGCGGACCGGCTGGGGGGCACAGAGATTATAGGGACCCTGGGCGTCGCTTCGGTTGAGAAGAAAATCGATGGCCCCGATTTGATCCTGTAAATGAATCCAGGGCATCCATTGGCGTCCATTGCCCAGGCGCGCGCCCAGGCCGAAGCGGAAGGGCGGCAGTAGGCGCAGCAGAAAGCCGTCGTCGGCGGCCAGTACCAGGCCGGTGCGCAGGTTGACCACGCGGATGCCCAGTTGCTCGGCCTCGTTGGCGATCTGCTCCCAGGCCAGGCACAGCTCGCCAGCGAAGTCGGGGCCGGCCAGGCTGTCGGCCTCGCTCACCGGTTTTTCGCCGCTGTCGCCATAGAAGCCGGTGGCCGAGCCGGAGAGCAGGACCGCGGGTTTCTGCGGGCGCCCGCGCAGCCACTCGATCAGGCGCTCGGTGGTGCCGATGCGGCTCTGCCAGAGTTCGGCCTTGCGACTGCGGGTCCAGGGCTTGTCGGCGATGGGCGCGCCGGCCAGGTTGACCACCGCGTCCAGGTGTTCGTCGCCCAGCGCGTCCAGCTGGGCGATACCGCGCACGCCGGGTCCGCATTCGCGCGTCACCCGCGCCGGGTCGCGGCTGAGCACGGTGAGCTGGTGCCCGGCAGCTGCCCATTGGCGGCACAGCGCGCGGCCGATCAATCCGGTGCCACCTGTCAGCAGGATATGCATGTCGTCACTTCCTTCTCGTATTGCCCTGCCGCCCGTATGCATCTGAACGAAGGGAAGAGGATTGTTTGGTATGGTCGTGGGTCGAAAGATCCAGAACGGTTGCCAGTCGTAGCCGTAGAGCCCTTGCGCGCGCAAACGTTCGACAAGGGCGAATCGTCAGACAAGCGAGGTCCATCATGACTGCCCCCATCGCCATCGTTGGCGCAGGAATAGCCGGACTTGCCGCGGCCCAGACGCTGATTCGCGCCGGGCAGCAGGTCCAGATCTTCGACAAGAGCCGCGGCAGCGGCGGCCGCATGGCCAGCAAGCGCAGCGAAGCCGGTGCCCTGGACCTGGGCGCCCAGTATTTCACCGCCCGCGACCGGCGCTTCATCGACGCCCTCAACGAATGGCGGCGAGCCGGTTGCGCGGCCGAATGGAATCCGGTGCTCTACCAGTATCGCGACGGGCGCCTGAGTCCCTCCCAGGACGAGCAGCCGCGCTGGGTCGGGGTGCCGCGCATGAGCGCCATCACCCGCCACCTGCTGGCCGATCTGCCGGTCACCTTCGACTGCCGCATCACCGAGGTCTTTCGCGGCGCCCAGCACTGGCACCTGCTGGACGCCAGCGGCGAGACCCACGGCCCCTTCGCCCAGGTCGTCATCGCCATGCCGGCGCCCCAGGCCACCGCCCTGCTCTCCAGCGTGCCCAAGCTGGCGGCCACCGTGGCCGGCGTCAGCATGGAACCGACCTGGTCGGTGGCCCTGGCCTTCGCCACGCCCCTGCAGACCCCGGTGGAAGGCTGCTTCGTGCAGGGCAGCGAACTGGACTGGCTGGCGCGCAATCGCTGCAAGCCCGGGCGCGACACCACCCTGGACACCTGGGTGCTACACGCCACCAGCGCCTGGAGCAAGGCGCACATCGATGCCTCCAAGGACGCGGTGATCGAACGTCTGCACGGCGCCTTCGCCGAGCTGATCGGCTGTCCGCTGCCGGCGCCGGCCTTTACCCTGGCCCATCGCTGGCTCTATGCACGCCCCGCGCAACCTCACCAGTGGGGCGCCCTGGCCGACCCCGACATGGGCGTCTTCGTCTGTGGCGACTGGTGCTCCAGCGGGCGGGTGGAAGGGGCCTGGTTGAGTGGTCATGAGGCTGCGCAGCAGCTCCTGAGCAGTCTGGATTAAGCGACGAAGCGCACGCCGTCTGTAACCTGCGGCGAATCTTTTGCCGCAGCCCCCTGTCGAAAGTTGCACCAAACTTGTACAAACAGGAAAACCTTGTACAAGAAAATACACGACAGGGGATCTCCATGCTTGCCAACTCCTCCTCCAGCCTGCCCCGCCCGCGCCTGGGCATCAGTGCCTGCCTGCTGGGTGACGAAGTCCGCTATAACGGTGGACACAAGGAATCCCGGCTCTGCAGCCAGACCTTCGCCGAGCACTTCGACTTCGTCCGGGTCTGCCCGGAAATGGCCATCGGCCTCGGCACGCCCCGCGAACCCATCCGCCTGGTGGGCGACTCCCAGGCGCCGCGCGCGGTGGGCACCGTCGACCCCAGCCTGGACGTGACCGCCGCCCTGATCCGCTACGGGGAAAAGATGGCGGGCGAGCTCACCGACCTGTCCGGCTTCATCTTCATGCAGAAATCGCCTTCCTGTGGCATGGAAAGGGTCAAGGTCTATCACGCCAATGGCCAGGGCAGCGAAACCGACGGTCGCGGCCTGTTCGCCGCCGCCATCATGCGTCTACGACCGGACTTGCCGGTGGAAGAAGCCGGGCGCCTGAATGATCCGGTGCTGCGGGAAAACTTCGTCACCCGCGTCTTCGCCCACGCTCATTGGCTGCAGCTCATGCAACAAGGCCTGACGGCACGTGCCCTGCTGTCCTATCATTCGCGCTACAAGTACCAACTCATGGCCCATGATGCCCACCGGGCCCGGGCGCTTGGTCAGTTGGTCGGCAGCATCGGCCAGCGCAATCTGGACGAGCTGGGACAGGAGTATTTCAGTGGCCTGATGGCTGCACTGAAAAAGTGCGCTACCCGTGGTACTCACTGCAATGTGCTCTATCATCTATTCGGTTATCTGCGTCGGGTCCTGAGCGACAGCGAGAAGCAGGAAATGCAACAGCTCATCGAGCAGTACCACGAGGGCGTCGTTCCTCTGGTCGTGCCCCTAACGCTGCTCAAGCACCACTTCCGCCAGCATCCGGATCGTTATGTGAACGAGCAGGCCTATCTCCAACCGCACCCCGAACGCCTGAGTCTGCGAAATGCCATCTAGCGCCTCTCCCTTGCCTTCGTCGTCCAACGCCGAAGAGCAGGACTACCAGTCCGCTCTCCATGAGGGCTGGCTGCCCATCCGGGAAATCGCCCGGCGCACCGGCGTGAACGCCGTGACGTTGAGGGCCTGGGAGCGGCGCTATGGCTTGCTGGTGCCCAAGCGCACCCCCAAGGGCCATCGGCTGTACAGCGAGGCCCATGTGGTCCGGGTGCAGCAGATCCTCGCCTGGATCGCCCGCGGCGTGGCGGTCAGCCAAGTCAAGGGACTGCTCGACGAACAGCGGCCCGCCGCGGTACCTAGCGACACGCCCTGGCAGGGCATCCATCAGGAGATGATGGACGCCATCGGCCGGCTGGCCTCGCGCGCCCTGGACGAAGCCTACAATCGCGCCGCCTCGCTCTATCCCCCGCGGGTGCTGCTGGACCAGTTGCTCTGGCCGCTGCTGCGGGAACTGGAGCGCCTGAGCCAGGCCACCGACGATGGCCGCTTGCAACAGGTGTTCTTCCAGTCCTGGCTGCGCAGCAAGCTGGGCGCGCGGATCTACCACAGCCAGCACAGCTTGAGAGGCGCCCCCTTGGTGCTGCTCAATCTTGACGACACGCCGATTAACGTGTCCCTGTGGCTCTGCGCCTGGGTGATCAGCGCCGCCGAGTGCCCGGTCGAGATCGTGGAATGGGCGGTCCCCGCGGGCAATCTGGATCGCCTGGTCGAGCAGCTGGAGCCCCGCGCGCTGGTGCTCTGCCGTGACAGTCGACCCGACAGCGAGCTGCGCCGCCAGCTGCAGACCTTCGCCAACCGCCATGCCCGCCCCTGCCTGACCCTGGGCGCTCTGGGCGAGTCCCTCACCGCCGACGCCGCACCGGCGCGCAGCCCGGGGGAGGCCTTCGATCGCCTGCAGAGTGCCGGCCTCCTGCGCCAGGAACCCCATGCATGAGTCAGCTCGTCTGGTTTCGTACCGACCTGCGCACCCTCGATCATCCCGCTCTCCACGCCGCCGCCGAACAGGGTCCGGTGGTGGCCGTCTTCCTGCTGAGTCCTGCCCAGTGGCAGGAGCATGACGAGGCGGCGGTCAAGGTCGATTTCTGGCTGCGCAATCTCGCCGAACTGGGCAAGACGCTCGGTTCTCTCGGTATCCCCTTGCTGGTGCGTAGCGCCGAGCGCTGGAAACAGGCGCCCCAGGTACTGCTTGAGCTGGCCAGGGAACTGGACCTCGAACACCTGCACTTCAATGACGAATACGGGGTCAACGAAGCCGCGCGCGACGACGCCGTGGCTGAAGCCTTCGAAGCGGCGGGGCTGACGGCCCATCGCTATCTGGACCAGACGCTGTTCGCGCCGGGTACGGTGCTGACCAAGAGCGGCGGCTATTTCAAGGTCTTCGGCCAGTTCAGGAAGACCTGCCTGGCACGCCTGGAAACCGGTCTGCCGACGCCCCTGCCCGCTCCCGGCAAGCAGAAGAAAAGTCTGGTCCAGGCGGATGACCTGCCCACCTCGGTCGCCGGCTTTGCGGCCATCTCGCCCGAGGTGCAACAGCTGTGGCCGGCCGGTGAAGAGGCCGGCCTGCAGCGTCTGCAGGCCTTTATCCAGGACGACCTGGAGGACTATCACCAGGCGCGGGACATTCCCTCCACACCCGGTACCAGCCAGTTGTCCGCCTACCTCAACGCCGGCGTGCTGACGCCCCGGCAGTGCCTGCAGGCGGCGGTCCGCGCCAATGACGGCCTGCTCAGCGGTGGCAAGCAGGGGGCGGCCACCTGGATCACCGAGTTGCTCTGGCGCGAATTCTATCGCCACGTACTGGTGGGCTATCCCTGGGTTTCGCGGCACCAGCCGTTCAACCGGGACCTGGCCGCCCTGCCCTGGCGCGACGACCGCGAAGGCCTCGACGCCTGGCAGCAGGGGCGCACCGGGATTCCCATCATCGATGCCGCCATGCGCCAGCTCCTGCAGACCGGCTGGATGCACAACCGCATGCGCATGCTGACCGCCATGTTTCTCTGCAAGAATCTGCTGATCGACTGGCGTGAAGGTGAACGCTGGTTCATGCAGCACCTCATCGACGGCGACCTGGCCTCCAACAACGGCGGCTGGCAGTGGAGCGCCTCCACCGGTACCGATTCGGTGCCCTATTTCCGGGTGTTCAATCCCCATACCCAGGCGCTCAAGATCGATGCCCGGGGCGATTATGTGCGCACCTGGATACCGGAGCTGGCCGACCTCAAGGGCAAGGCCGTGCACACCCCCGGGGGCCGCTACCTGACGCCGCTGGTGGACCTGGGCGAGAGTCGCCAGCGCGCCCTGGCCGCCTACCGCGGCATGGCGCGCAAGACGGAAACGAAAAAGCCGGACTAGGTCCGGCTTTTTTCATAGCAGCCCTGGATCAGAGGGTATGGCTGTAGAACAGCGCATAGGACTCGATGCCATCGTTGGGCTGCTTGATGCCGGCGTTGGAATAGTGGGTCGCGCGGATGCCGACGCGCTGGGTGTCGCCGAACTTCAGGCCCAGGCCGATGCGGTCTTCGAAGTTGAAGGCCGAACCCAGGTCCTGTTCGCCGACCTTGGTGCTGGAGAAGACCGAGACGCCGATACCGGCCTCGACAAAGGGCTTCACCTGGCCCTGGCCGAATTCGTAGACGAACACCGGGGCGAAGGACAGCGAATGCTGGTCGGAAGAATGGCCGTTGTCACCTTCCCAGTAGGTGTAGCCCGCATCCCAGTAACCGGTCAGGCGGCCGGTAGAGCTCTGCCACCAGCTCTTGTCCCAGTTCCAGCCGGCACCGATGCGGTACGTCATGCCGCTCTGGCTGGTGGCGCCGACCGCCCCGGTGATTTCCACAGCCTGTGCCGCTGCCACGCCACCCAGCGAAAGCGCGGCGGCTACTGCGAGGGAAAGCAATTTGTTCATGAGAGTGCCCTTATGGATGTTTCTAGTTTTTACGAACCGCCAGCATTGACCCCTAAGTCGTGAAGGTGTTCACAGGCTGGGACATTTTTACCTACAAGGTCGGATGCTAGTCGCTGGACAGGCATTTGGCGAGCAAAACCCGGGCAGAAAAGTCAGACGAACGCCTTTACCTCGGCACCTGCCGGCCAGAGTTGCGGCAGTACCGCCTCCAGGTCGGCGGGCTCGCCGGACGTCCAGATCCGCGTCGGGCCGGCGGGTTCACGGGCCAGGCGCGCGTCCCGCGCCAGCAGACTCTGCAGGCGTCGGGCCACGGCGGCGCCGGTGTCCACCAGGATGATTTCTGGCGGCACCAGTTCGGCCAGCAAGGGGCGCAGGAAGGGGTAGTGGGTGCACCCCAGGATCAGGGTGTCGCACTCTGCCGTCAGCAGCGGCTCGAGAAAACCCTGCAGCAGGCGCCGGGTCTCGGGGCCGTGCAGATCGCCGCGCTCGACCTGCTCCACCAGTCCCGGGCAGGGCTGGGTCACGACCTGGACGCCCAGGGCGAATCGGTCCAGCAAGGCCGCGAACTTGGCGCTCTGCAGCGTGCCCGTGGTCGCCAGCACCCCGACCCGGCCATTGCGGGTGGCGGCGGCCGCCGGCTTCACCGCCGGCTCCATGCCGACGATGGGCCAGCGGGGATAGCGTTCGCGCAGATCGGCCACCGCCGCCACGGTGGCGGTGTTGCAGGCCACCACCAGGGCCTTGGCACCCTGGGCGTGCAGCCGCGCCGCGATCAGCTGGCAGCGCTCGCGGATGAAGGCGGGGGTCTTTTCCCCATAGGGGATATGGCCGCAGTCGGCGATGTAATGCAGGGTTTCCGCTGGCAACAGCTGGCGGATCTCCGCCAGCACCGACAGGCCGCCGACGCCCGAGTCGAAGACCCCGACCGGCGCCTCGTCAGCCATGGCGGGCGCCGCACACCGGGCACCCCGGATCGCGCCGGACGCGCAATTCGCGGAAGCGACTGCCCGCGGCATCCACCAGCAACAGTCGTCCCACCAGCGGCTCGCCGAAGCCGGCCAGCAACTTGAGCGCTTCCAGTGCCTGTAGACTGCCCACCAGGCCCACCACCGGACCAAGCACCCCGGCTTCGCTGCAACTGAGTTCGGCTTCGCTGCCCTCGCCATAGAGGCAGTGGTAGCAGGGACTGTCGGCGCGACGCGGATCGAAGACGCTGAGCTGGCCTTCCAGGCGAATGGCCGCGCCACTCACCAGCGGCCGCCCGGTGGCGACGCAGGCGGCGTTCACGGCCGCGCGGGTGGTGAAGTTGTCCGAGCAGTCCAGCACCAGGTCCACCGCGGCGATGCGCGCCGCCAGGCTGTCGGCGTCCAGCGCCTCGCGCAGCGGCACCAGGCGTACCTCCGGATTGAGCGCCGCCAGGCGTTGCAGGGCGGAATCCACCTTGCCCTGGCCGATGCGGCTCTCGTCATGCAGCACCTGGCGCTGCAGGTTGCTCAGGTCCACCTGGTCGAAGTCGGCCAGGTGCAATTCGCCGACGCCGGCGGCAGCCAGGTAGAGCGCCACCGGCGACCCCAGACCGCCGAGGCCGACGATGAGCACTCTGGCGTCCTTCAGTCGCAATTGTCCGGCGATATCCACCTGGGCCAGCAGGATCTGCCGGCTGTAGCGCAGCAGTTCGCCGTCGCTCAGCATGGCCAGCGGCCTCCGCTGATGCGCGCGTGACCACCCAGGTCCTGGCGACTCTCGACCTCGATGAAGCCCTGGCGCACCAGCAGTTCGCGTACCGCGGCGGCCTGCTCGAAGCCGTGTTCCAGCCACAGCCAGCCACCCGGCTGCAGGTGCGCGGGCGCCGCCGCGATCAGCTCACGGATATCGTCCAGTCCATCGGTGCCGGCTACCAGGGCGCTGCGCGGCTCGAAGCGCACATCGCCTTCGTCGAGATGGCGATCGCTGCCGGCGATATAGGGCGGATTGCTGACGATCAGCTCGAAACGCTGTCCGGCGAGGGCGGCGAACCAGTGACTCTGCTGGAAGCCGACGTTGCCCAGCCGCAGGCGCTGGGCGTTGCGTTGCGCCAGCTCCACTGCGGCCGGGATGCGATCCACGCCGCTGACCTGCCAGCGCGGTCGTTCATGGGCCAGGGCCAGGGCGATGGCGCCGGTACCGGTGCCCAGATCCAGCACCCGCACCTCGTCGGCCAGGGGCAGCGCCAGGGCGGTTTCCACCAGCACCTCGGTGTCGGGACGCGGGATCAGGGTGTCGGGGCTGACCTCCAGGTCCAGCGACCAGAAGCCCTGCTGGCCGAGGATATAGGCCACCGGCTCGCCCTGCCGGCGGCGCTCGAGATCGGCCTGGAACCGTGCCAGGGCCTCGCGCGGCACCAGCTTTTCCGGCCAGGTGCGCAGGTAGCTGCGTGGCTTGTCCAGGGCGGCCGCCAGCAGCAATTCCACGTCGAGGCGGGCGCTGGGCGAATCCGGCAACTGGCTTTCGCGCACCAGGGCGCCGATGGTGGCCATGGCTCAGTCTCCCAGGGCCGCCAGCTGGTCGGCCTGGTATTCCTGCAGCAGCGGGTCGATGACCTGCTGGACGTCGCCGTTGACCACCTCGCCGAGGGAATAGAGGGTCAGGTTGATGCGGTGATCGGTCACCCGCCCCTGGGGGAAGTTGTAGGTGCGGATGCGCTCGGAGCGGTCACCCGACCCCACCAGCAGCCGGCGGGTGTCGGACATTTCCTTGTGCGCCGCCGCGTCCTGCTGGTCGTTGAGCTTGGCCGACAGCCAGGCCATGGCCTTGGCGCGGTTCTTGTGCTGGGAGCGTTCTTCCTGGCACTCCACCACGATGCCGGTGGGCAGGTGGGTGATGCGCACCGCGGAGTCGGTCTTGTTGACGTGCTGACCGCCCGCGCCGGAGGAGCGATAGGTGTCGACGCGCAGATCGGCCGGATTGATCTCGATGGCCTGCTGCTCGTCAGGCTCGGGCAGCACCGCCACGGTACAGGCCGAGGTATGGATGCGGCCCTGGGATTCGGTTTCCGGCACCCGCTGCACCCGGTGCGCGCCGGACTCGAACTTGAGCTTGGCGTAGACGTTGTCGCCCTCGACCCGGGCGATGACCTCCTTGAAGCCGCCGTGCTCGCCCTCGTTTTCCGAGAGCACTTCCAGTCGCCAGCCCTGGCGTTCGGCATAGCGCGAATACATGCGGAACAGATCGCCGGCAAAGATCGCCGCCTCGTCGCCACCGGTACCGGCGCGGATTTCCAGGAAGACGTTGCGGCCGTCATTGGGATCGCGCGGCAGCATCATGCGCTGCAACTCGTCTTCCAGTTCCTGCAGGCGCGCCTTGGCAGTGCCGACCTCTTCCTCGGCCATCTCGCGCAGATCCGGATCGCTGTCCTTGAGTAGCGCCTGGGCGCCCTCCAGGTCGGCCTGCACCTTGCGGTATTCGGTGAACGCCTGGCTGACCGGCTCGAGTTCAGCGTATTCCTTGGAATAGGCGCGGAACTGGGTCTGGTCGCTGATGACTTCGGCGTCGCCCAACAGCGCGGTCAGCTCCTCGAAGCGGTCCTGCAGACCGTCGAGCTTGTGCAACAGAGAGGTCTTCATGTCTTGTCCAAACCCTCGTCGAGGGCGAAGAGTTCCTGAGCCAGGGTCAGCGCGTCGACGCGTCCCTCGGCGGATAGTTTCTTGAGCTGCACGCTCGGTGCGTGCATCAGCTTGTTGGTGAGGCTGCGCGCCAGGGCGGCCAGGGCTTCCTGGGGATCGGCGCCATTGGCCAGCTGGCGCTGGGCGCGAGCCAGTTCGTCGTCGCGGATCTGCTCGCCCTGCTGGCGATAGGCGCGGACCACGTCCACCGCGGCGCGCTCGCGCAGCCGCTGCATGAAGTCGTCGACCCCGGCCAGCACCAGCTTCTCGGCGGCCTGGGCCGCGCCCTGGCGACTCTTGAGATTTTCCGCCACCACCTCGTGCAGGTCGTCCACCGTATAGAGGTAGACGTCTTCCAGCTCGCTCACCTCCGGCTCGATGTCGCGCGGCACGGCGATGTCGACCATGAAGATGGGCTTGTGCCGACGCTGCTTGAGCGCCCGTTCCACCGCGCCCTTGCCGAGGATGGGCAACTGGCTGGCAGTGGAACTGATGACGATGTCGCTGTTGACCAGTTCGTCGGGAATGTCGGCCAGGAGCACGGTATGGGCGCCGAATTCCTCGGCCAGGTGGCTGGCGCGCTCCAGGGTGCGGTTGGCGACGACGATGCGGCGCACGCCCTGTTCGTGCAGATGGCGGGCGACCAGCGTGATGGTCTCGCCGGCGCCGATCAGCAACGCCTGACTGCGGCTGAGGTCGCTGAAGATCTGCTTGGCCAGGCTGACCGCGGCAAAGGCCACCGACACCGGGTTCTCGCCGATCGCCGTGTCGGTGCGCACCGCCTTGGCGGTATTGAAGGTGGCCTGGAACAGGCGGCCCAGCAGCGGCCCCACGGTGCCGGCCTCGCGGGCCACGGCATAGGCCGACTTGAGCTGGCCGAGGATCTGCGGCTCGCCCAGCACCATGGAGTCCAGCCCGGCGGCCACCCGCATCATGTGCCGTACCGCGGCTTCGTCCTGGTGCAGATAGATGCTGGCGCGCAGGTCTTCCAGGGGCACCCGGTGGTACTGGGCGAGCCAGGCCAGCACGGCGTCCGCCAGACTGGGCTCCAGTTCCAGGTAGAGTTCGCTGCGATTGCAGGTGGAAAGAATCGCCGCTTCGCGACTGTGGGTGGCCTGCTCCAGCTGGCGCAGGGCCTCGACCGTCTGCTCCGGAGTGAAAGCCACGCGTTCGCGCACCTCAACCGAGGCGGTCTTGTGATTGATGCCGAGCGCGAGAAAGGCCATGGACGCAAGCAGTCGAACGGATTGGGAAAGCCGAACATTGTCCTACGCGCGGGCGGTGGCGACAACCAGCAGCGACGAGACGTCGGACAATCGCCGTCATAGCCTGGGCGAATGAATCTTGCCGGGCAAAAGGCGTCAACAGCCTCGACCACCGCACTTCTCGGCCCGCCGCTCCGCATGTGCGACGCGGCCACGGCGACTCTTGTGGCATGATGGACCGACTGTAAAAAGGCCGCCCTGACCCTATGACCAGATACCTCGCGCTGCTGACGACCGCCCTGCTGCTCGCCGGCTGCCAGAACCTCGGCCGGCAGCCGACGCCCGCCGCCGCCATCCCGCCGCCCACCGCCAAGACCAGCACGCCGCAACCGGCCGGCTCCTTTCGCGAAGACACCCTCTATGACCTGCTGGTCGGCGAGCTGGCCGGTCAGCGCAACCGTTTCGACATCGCCCTGACCAACTATGTCGAGCAGGCCAAGTCGACCCAGGACCCGGGGGTGGCCGAGCGCGCCTTCCGCATCGCCGAATACCTGGGCGCCGATACCCCGGCGCTGGAAACCGCGCAGATCTGGGCGCGCAACGCCCCCGACAACCTGGATGCCCAGCGCGCCGCCGCCATCATGCTGGCCCGCGCCGGGCGCTACGACGAATCCATGGCCTATATGGAGCGCGTGCTCCAGGGCCAGGGCGACACCCACTTCGATTTCCTCGCCCTGTCCGCGGCGGAAACCGACGAGACCACCCGCGCCGGGCTGCTCAAGAGTTTCGATCGACTGCTGGCCAAGTATCCGCGCAACGGCCAGCTGCTGTTTGGCAAGGCGTTGCTCTTGCAGCAGGACGGTCGCGCCGACGAGGCGCTGAAACTGCTGGAGCGCAATCCGGCGGCCAAGCGCGAAGTCGCCCCGCTGCTGCTGCGCGCGCGCCTGCTGCAGAGCCAGGACCGCAGCGCCGAGGCCCTGCCGCTGCTCGAAGCCGGCATCCGCCAGCACCCGGAAGACCGCCGCCTGCGCCTGGCCCATGCCCGGCTGCTGGTGGAGCTGGATCGCCTGGACCAGGCCAAGCGCGAATTCGCCGAGCTGGTCACCCAGTTCCCGGACGACGACGACCTGAGATTCTCCCTGGCGCTGGTCTGCCTGGAAGCCCAGGCCTGGCGCGAAGCCCAGATCTATCTCAAGGAACTGCTCGAGCGCGGCAGCCATGTGGACGCCGCGCACCTCAACCTGGGGCGCAGCTACGAAGAACTCGACCAGCCCGAACAGGCGCTGGCCGAATACGCCCAGGTCGGACCGGGCACCGACTACCTGGCCGCCCAGCAGCGCCAGGCGGAAATCCTGCTGGGCAGTGGGCGCATCGCCGAGGCCCGTCAGCGCCTGGCCGACGCCCGCAAGCGCCAGAGCGAATACGCCGTGCCGCTCTATCTGCTGGAAGTCGAAGGCCTGGCCAGTGCCGACCAGACCGCCCTCGCCGACCAGACCGTGCAGCAGGCCCTGCAGCAGTATCCCAACGACCTGAATCTGCTCTATGTCCGCTCCATGCTGGCGGAAAAGCGCGGTGATCTCGGTCAGCTGGAAGCCGATCTGCGCTATATCATCGCCCACGACCCCGACAACGCCATGGCGCTCAACGCCCTCGGCTACACCCTGGCCGATCGCACCCCGCGACTGGCCGAGGCGCGCCAGCTGATCGACAAGGCACACCAGCTGAGTCCGGACGATCCGGCGATCCTCGACAGCATGGGCTGGATCCGCTATCGCCAGGGCCAGCTGGCCGACGCCGAACGCTATCTGCGCCAGGCCTACGAACGCTTCCCCGATGCCGAGGTGGCGGCCCACCTGGGCGAGGTGCTCTGGGCCCAGGGCAAGCGCAGCGAAGCGCGCAAGGTCTGGCGCGTGGGCCTCGACGCCGACGCCGATGACGCCATCCTGCGCAGTACCCTCAAACGCCTGACTGGAAGCGAAACCCTCCGATGATCCGCCTGCGTACCCTCTTCACCCTGTTCCTGCTCGCCCTGCTGGCCGGTTGCGCCAGCACCTCTCGCCAGGAGGCCGTGGAAGGCCAGGGCAACGCCGCCCAGTGGCAGGCCCATAAAAAACGTATTGCCGCCCTCGACGGTTGGCAGATCGACGGCAAGGTCGGCATCCGCGCGCCGCGCGATTCCGGCAGCGGCACTCTGTTCTGGCTGCAACGCCAGGACTACTACGACATCCGTCTGGCCGGCCCCCTGGGGCGCGGCGCCACCCGCCTCACCGGGCGTCCGGGCGCCGTCACCCTCGACGTCTCCGGCCAGGGCAGCTACCAGGCCGACTCCCCCGAGGCCCTGCTGGAACAGCAACTCGGCTGGCGCCTGCCGGTCTCGCACCTGCTCTGGTGGGTGCGCGGCCTGCCGGCCCCGGACAGCCGCAGCCAGCTGACCCTGGACGCCGACAGCCACCTGGCGCGCCTGGTGCAGGACGGCTGGACCGTGGAATACACCCGCTACACCGAGCAGAACGGCTACACCCTGCCCGAGCGCCTCAAGCTCACCGGCAAGGACCTGGAAGTCATCCTGGTGGTGAAGACCTGGCAGCCGCGCGAGCTGGGCAAATGACCCCGGCGCCCGCCTTCACCCTGCCGGCGCCGGCCAAGCTCAATCTGTTCCTGCACATCCTCGGCCGCCGCGCGGACGGCTATCACGAACTGCAGACGCTGTTTCAGTTTCTCGACTGGGGCGACGATCTGGGCTTTGCCGGACGCGACGACGGCGAATTGCAGCTGCACGACGGCCTGCCGGGCGTCGCCCCCGAGCAGAATCTCATCCTGCGCGCCGCCCGGTTGCTGCAGCAGGAAAGCGGTACCCGGCAAGGCGCCGGTCTCTGGCTGACCAAGCGGCTGCCCATGGGCGGCGGCATCGGCGGAGGCAGTTCGGATGCCGCCACCACCCTGCTCGGCCTGAATCACCTCTGGGGCCTGGGCGCCAGCCTCGACGACCTGGCGGCCCTGGGACTGCGCCTGGGCGCCGACGTACCGGTGTTCGTCCGCGGCCAGGCCGCCTTCGCCGAGGGCGTGGGCGAAAAGCTCACCCCGGTCGCACCGCCGGAACCCTGGTATCTCGTGGCCGTGCCGCAAGTCTCTGTAAGTACAGCAGAAATTTTTTCGGATCCGCTGTTGACACGGGACACTCCCGCCATTAAAGTTTGCGCCGTTCTCAAGTGGTCAGGTCGAAACGACTGCCAGAGTACGGTCGAAAGGCGTTACCCAGAAATTCGTAACGCTTTGATCTTGCTAAACAAATTTGTTTCAGCTAGATTAACCGGCACTGGAGGTTGCATATTTGGAAGCTTTCCAAATAAGACCGAAGCTGATACAGTAGCAAGCCAGCTACCAGCATCACTTCCAGGCTTCGTAGCCAAAGGCAGCAACACTTCCATGTTGCACCGGGCGCTAGCAAGTCTGACCAGAGAATGAGTACAGCTAGTACTCTGCAAGATACAGGGGCGTCGCCAAGCGGTAAGGCAGCAGGTTTTGATCCTGCCATGCGTTGGTTCGAATCCAGCCGCCCCTGCCATTTTCCTTCCAAGACCCACCTCAAGCCGCAGGAACTGCAGCGTGTCCAAGATGATGGTCTTCACGGGGAACGCCAACCCCGATCTGGCACGGCGCATCGTGCGCCAGCTGCACATCCCTCTCGGTGACGTCTCCGTCGGAAAATTCTCCGATGGCGAGATCAGCGTCGAAATCAACGAGAACGTTCGGGGCAAGGATGTCTTCATCATCCAGCCCACCTGCGAGCCGACCAACGACAACCTGATGGAACTGGTGGTGATGGCCGACGCCTTCCGCCGCTCCTCGGCCACTCGTATCACCGCAGTCATCCCCTATTTCGGCTATGCGCGCCAGGATCGCCGTCCGCGTTCCGCGCGCGTCGCCATCACCGCCAAGGTCGTGGCCGACATGCTGACCGTGGTGGGCATCAATCGGGTGCTCACCGTCGATCTGCACGCCGACCAGATCCAGGGTTTCTTCGATATTCCCGTGGACAACATCTACGGCTCCCCCGCCCTGGTGGATGACATCGAAGACCAGCGTTTCGAAAATCTGATGATCGTCTCCCCGGACATCGGCGGCGTGGTGCGTGCGCGTGCCGTGGCCAAGAGCCTGGGTGTGGACCTGGCGATCATCGACAAGCGTCGTCCCAAGGCCAACCAGTCGGAAGTGATGCACATCATCGGTGACATCCAGGACCGCACCTGCGTGCTGGTCGACGACATGGTCGATACCGCCGGCACCCTGTGCCACGCGGCCAAGGCCCTGAAGGAACACGGCGCCGCCAAGGTCCTGGCCTACTGCACCCACCCGGTGCTGTCGGGACGGGCCATCGAGAACATCGACAACTCCGTGCTGGACGAGCTGGTGGTGACCAACACCATTCCGCTGTCCGCCGCGGCCCAGGCCTGCAGCCGTATCCGCCAACTGGACATCGCGCCGGTGGTGGCCGAGGCGGTACGCCGGATCAGTAACGAAGAATCCATCAGCGCGATGTTCCGTTAAGGAACAGCCGCTCTGGAAGCGCCCCGGAAGGCCGTGACGGTCTACCGGGGCTTTTTAGTCGGTAGGCCGTAGAACTGGTCGCAAGTCTCGGTCTGCCGATTCCTTATCCTGGAGATTCACAATGGTTGATTTCACTCTGAATGCCGAAGTGCGTTCCGACCTGGGGAAAGGTGCGAGCCGCCGCCTGCGTCGTAATGCCGGTAACGTTCCCGCCGTGATCTACGGTGGCGACAAGGCTCCGACTTCCATCACCCTGGTCGGCAAAGACCTGGCCAAGATGCTGGAAAGCGAAGCCGCTTTCGCCAGCGTCATCACTCTGAAGGTCGGTGGCAGCAACGAAAGCGTCCTGGTCAAGGCCCTGCAGCGTCATCCCTCCAAGGGCTACGTCATGCACGCTGACTTCCTGCGCGTCATCGCCGGCCAGAAGCTGACCGCCCACGTCCCCCTGCACTTCATGAACCAGGAAACCTCCGTGGGCGTGAAGCAGCAAGGTGGCGAGATCCTGCACACCATCAACGAAGTCGAAGTTTCCTGCCTGCCGAAAGACCTGCCGGAATTCATCGAAGTCGACATGGCCAAGGTCGAGCTGGACCAGATCGTTCACCTGAGCGACCTGAACGTCCCGGCTGGCGTCGAGCTGGTGTCCCTGGCCCACGGCAGCGATCTGCCGGTTGCCAGCATCCACATGCCGCGCATCCGTGAAGAAGCTGCTGACGGCGCTGCCGAAGAAGGCGCTGCCGAGTAAGTTCTCGCACGCCTGAAAGAGAAGGGCTCCTGACATGACTGCCGTCCAACTGATCGTCGGCCTGGGTAATCCGGGCCCCGAATACGACCAGACCCGGCACAATGCAGGGGCCCTTTTCGTTGAGCGGCTGGCAGCCGCCCAGGGCGCGAGCCTGGCTGTCGACCGCAAGTATCACGGCCTCGTGGGGCGTTTTCGCCACGCGGGCAACGATGTTCGTCTGCTCATCCCCACCACCTACATGAACCGCAGCGGCCAGGCCGTGGCGGCGCTCGCCGGCTTTTTCCGCATCCCGCCGGCGGCCATCCTGGTGGCCCATGACGAACTCGACCTGCCACCCGGCACCGCACGCCTCAAGACCGGCGGCGGCCACGGTGGGCACAACGGGCTGCGCGACATCATCGCCCAGCTCGGCAATCAGAACGGCTTCCAGCGCCTGCGCCTGGGCATCGGCCATCCGGGCCATGCCAGCCTGGTTTCCAACTTCGTGCTGGGCCGCGCACCGCGCAGCGAGCAGGACCTGCTCGACACCAGCATCGAGGCCGCCCTGGAGGTGGTAACGGCGCTGCTGGACGGCGACCTGACCCGCGCCATGCAACGCCTGCACAGCCGCAAGGCCTGACCTACCCTACCCTCTTCCTTTTCTTCCGCGAGGACACACACCATGGGATTCAATTGCGGCATCGTCGGCCTGCCCAACGTCGGCAAGTCCACCCTGTTCAATGCCCTGACCCAATCCGGTATCGCGGCGGAAAACTTCCCCTTCTGCACCATCGAGCCCAACAGCGGCATCGTGCCCATGCCCGATGCGCGACTGAACGCCCTGGCGGAGATCGTCAAACCCGAGCGGGTGATCCCCACCACCATGGAGTTCGTCGACATCGCCGGCCTGGTGGCGGGTGCCTCCAAGGGTGAAGGCCTGGGCAACAAGTTTCTCGCCAACATCCGCGAGACCGATGCCATCGCCCACGTGGTGCGCTGCTTCGAAGACGAGAACGTCATCCACGTGGCCAACTCGGTGGACCCCAAGCGGGACATCGAGGTGATCGACCTGGAGCTGATCTTCGCCGACCTCGACAGCTGCGAAAAGCAGCTGCAGCGCGTGACCCGCAACGCCAAGGGCGGTGACAAGGAAGCCCTGGCGCAAAAGGCCCTGCTGGAACAGCTGATTCCCCACTTCGAGGCCGGCAAGCCCGCCCGCAGCCTGATGAAGGGCCTGGACGAGGAGCAGAAGCGCCTGGTGCGCAGCTTCCACCTGCTGACCAGCAAGCCGGTGATGTACATCGCCAACGTCGCCGAAGACGGCTTCGAGAACAACCCGCACCTGGACGTGGTCCGTGCCATCGCCGAAGAAGAAGGCGCCGTGGTGGTGCCGGTGTGCAACAAGATCGAGGCGGAAATCGCCGAACTGGACGACGACGAGGAAAAGCAGATGTTCCTCGAATCCATGGGCATGGAAGAGCCGGGCCTGAACCGGGTGATCCGCGCCGGCTACGAACTGCTCAACCTGCAGACCTACTTCACCGCCGGGGTGAAGGAAGTCCGCGCCTGGACCGTCCGCGTCGGCGCCACCGCGCCCCAGTCGGCCGCCGCCATCCACACCGACTTCGAAAAGGGCTTCATCCGCGCCGAAGTGGTGGCCTATGACGACTTCATCGCCTTCAAGGGCGAGAACGGCGCCAAGGAAGCCGGCAAGTGGCGCCTGGAAGGCAAGGACTACATCGTCAAGGACGGTGATGTCATGCACTTCCGCTTCAACGTCTGAGTCACGGCGAACACCAAGAACCCCCTCCTCACCGCAAGGTGGCGAGGGGGTTTTCTTTTGCGCGGCGATTGGCTGTCGCCGCGCAAAGGCACGGCTCGCGGGACGTCGATTTGGCACAATGACCGTCGCTCGACCGCCCGCTTGGGCTCTTTCCGCCGCCTGGATGCCGCCATGAATTTCGAAGACCTGCGCCTGTTCGTCACCACCCTGAACGAGGGCAGCTTCACCGCCGCCGCCGACAAGCTGGGGCTGTCCAAGCAATTCGTCAGCCGGCGGACCATGGCACTGGAGGAAAGCCTGGGGGTGCGGCTGCTCAATCGCACCACGCGACGCCTGCAGGCGACCGAACTGGGGATGCTGCTCTATGAGCGGGCGGTCAAGATCCTCGAAGACGTCAACGACACCGAGGAATTGCTCTCCAGCCGGCGGACGGTGCCCCAGGGGGTGCTGCGCGTGAGTGCGCCCATGACCTTTGGCACCCTGCACCTGAGTCCCCTGCTGCCGGATTTTCTCTCGGCCTATCCGCAGATCCGCCTGGAGCTGGATCTCAATGACCGGGCGGTGGATCTGCTGGCGGAGGGCTATGACATGTCGATCCGTATCGGCACCCTGGCCGACTCCAGTCTGATCGCCAAGCGGCTGACCGAGATGCAACTGGTGACCTGTGCCAGTCCGGATTATCTACGGAAGGCGCCGCCGCTGCTGCAGCCGGAGGATCTGGCCGAGCACAGCTGTCTGCTCTATGGCCATGGTCGCCAGGTGGAATGGCGCTTCCAGCGTGGGGGCAAACCGCTGGTGCTGCCCATGCAGGGTCAGCTCCGGGCCAACAACGGAGAGGTGGTGCGGGATGCGGCCATCGCCGGTCAGGGCATCGCGGTGCTGCCGACCTTCATCATCGGCGCGGCGCTGGCCTCAGGGGCGCTGGTGCAGGTGCTGGAAGACTTCGCCCTGCCCAGCGCGGCGGTCTATGCGGTCTATCCCCAGCATCGTCAGTCGGCGCGCATCGTCCAGCTGTTCTCGGACTATCTGCGCGACCGGCTGACGGTTCAGCCGACTCACGCCACGGCGCCGCGGGCCGGTTGACGCTGGGGCCACTGCTGCAGGGTCCGCTCGGCGCCGTCGGCGGCCAGGCGTTGGCCGTCCAGGCGCTGTTGCTGGCGCTGGATCGAGGGTTGCAGACTGCGCTCGGCACCGTTCTCGGCCAGGGCACGGCGCGGGTCGAGACGCTGTTGCTGGCGCTGGATCGAGGGTTGCAGGCTGCGATCGGCACCGTTTTCGGCCAGGGCACGGCGCGGGTCGAGACGCTGTTGCTGACGTTGGATCGACGGCTGCAGACTGCGATCGGCACCGTTTTCGGCCAGAGTACGATCCTGCTGCTGGTGCTTTTCGATCAGCGAACCCAGGGGGCGCAGGGCGCTTTCCTCGGCCTGGGCGGATTGGGCGATGGCGGCGGTGAGCAGGGTGGCGGCGAAGAGGGCGGTGAGGGCTTTCATGGCGAGTACCTGTGTCGGGTGGGTGTGGACTCATTGTCGCCAGCCCACCCCGCGCCTAGAAATCGTCCCTCGGGATAGCGATCATCGACCGCGCTGATGATGGCGTTCAGGCCCGCGCCTGACGCTGCCGCATGAGGAACAGGCCCCAGACCGCCAGCGCCGTGGCCGCCAGCAGGCACCCGGCCAGACTCACGCCGGTCCAGCCGAAGTGTTCGTAGAGTCGCGCCGACAGCAACGAACCCAGGGAGCCGCCGAGGAAGTAGCCGGTCATGTAACCGGCGTTGAGGCGGCTGCGCGCTTCCGGGCGCAGCCGATAGACCACGTTCTGGTTGCTCACGTGGCTGAGCTGCACGGCGAGATCCAGCACCAGGATGCCGACCAGCAGCGCCGCCAGCGACTGCTGGGCGAAGGCCAGGGGTAGCCAGGCCAGGGTCAGGGAGGCCAGGCCGATGCTGGTGGCGAGACTGCCCTTGCCCTGGTCGGCCATGCGTCCGGCCAGGTTGGCGGCCAGGGCGCCCACGGCGCCGGCGAGACCGAACAGGCCGATGGTGCCGTCGCTGAAGCCATAGGGTTCGGCGGCGAGCAGAAAGGCCAGCGGCGTCCAGAACACCGCGAAGACGGCGAAGCCCAGGCACCCCAGCAGGGTGCGCAGCCGGTGCAGGGGCTCGTCGCGCAAGAGCTCGAACACCGAACCCAGCAGCCGCGGATAGCTCAGGCCCGCCGACTGCTGATAGCGCGGCAGCGCCAGGCGCAGGGCCAGGGCGGTGGCCAGCATCAGACCGGCCGCCACGGCATAGACGGTGCGCCAGTCGCCCAGGGACGAGAGCGCCCCGGCCACGGTGCGGGCCAGCAGGATGCCGAGGATGAGGCCGCTCATCACCGTGCCTATTGCCCTGCCCCGCTGCTCCGGCGCGGCCAGGGTCGCGGCGAAGGGCACCAGTACCTGGGCCACCACCGAGAAGAGCCCGGTCATGGCGGTGCCCAGCAGCAGCCAGGTCAGACTGGTGGCGGTGGCGCTCAGGGCCAGGCCGGCGGCGGCGATCACGCTCATGGTGACGATCAGTCGCCGGCGTTCCAGCAGGTCGCCCAGGGGCACCAGCAGCAGGAGTCCGGCGGCGTAGCTGAGCTGGGCGGTGGTGACGATGCTGCCGGCCTGGGTGTAGCTGAGGTCGAAGCGCTGGGCGATGGTGTGCAGCAGCGGCTGGTTGTAGTAGTTGCTGGCCACGGCGATGCCGGTGGCGACGGCCATGAGCAGGGTCAGCCAGCGGCTGAGAGGAGGTGTGGGGTTCGACATCCGCAGGATCCGGCAGAGAAGAGGCTGGCCAGTATCGGACAACGGCGGCTATCGGTTAAATGAATCGTTAAGATGGCCTTGATCTCATTTCAAGATAGCGCCATGAATCTCAAGCAGCTGGAATTCGCCGTCGCCCTGGCCGAGGAACGCCACTTCACCCGCGCCGCCGAGCGCTGCCATGTGGTGCAGTCGGCGCTCAGTCACCAGATCGCCCGACTGGAAGCCGAGCTGGGCGCCACCCTGTTCGAGCGCCTGCCGCGCCAGGTGCGCATTACCCCCGCCGGCGAAGCCTTGCTGGTCCATGCGCGCCAGGCGCTGGCGGCGGTGGAGCGCTTGCAGCAGGACGTGGCCGCCGCGGTCGGCGCCATTCGCGGCACCCTGACGCTGGGCCTGATCTCCTCGGTGCCGCGCCTGGATATCGTCGAGTTGCTGGCCACCTTCCATGCCCGTCATCCCCAGGTGGACATCCGCCTGCGCCAGGACAAGAGCGAGACGCTGCTGGCGGCGGTGCGCGAGCGGCAACTGGATTTCGCCCTGATCGGGCTGTCGCGCCAGGTGGCCCTGGCGGCGGTGGACAGCCGCCTGCTGCTCAGCGAGGAACTGGTGGCGGTGCTGCCCGCCGCACACGGCCTGGCCGGACGAGAAAGGCTGTCGCTGCACGAGCTGGTGGATCTGCCGCTGGTGGACCTGCCCGCGGGCAGCGGCGCGCGGCGGCAGACCGACGAAGCCTTCGCCGCCCTGGGCCTGCCCCATCGGGTGCGTTTCGAGACGGGCAACATGCAGTTGCTGGAGCGCTTCGTCCGCCGCGGCCTGGCGATCGGCCTGGTGCCCCAGAGTATCGCCAGCACCTTTGCCGGCCTGGCCCGGGTGCCGGTCAGCGATGCGCCCCAGCGTAACGTCCATGCCATCTGGTCGCCCCTGCCGACGCCGGCGACCCGGGAATTTCTCAAGGTACTGGAAGAGGCGCTGGCGGATTAGCTGTCGCGCATCGGCTGGCCGCCGCGAGACGCGAGTGACAGCCTGGCAGCGGCCCTTGCTAAGCTGTCAGGCCCGTACCGCCGGAGATTTCAGCCATGCAGATCACGCGCATCGTACCGAACATCGCCACCGCGCAATTGGCCGCCGCCAAGGTCTTCTACGGTGAGCTGCTGGGGCTGACGCTGGCGATGGACCATGGTTGGATCCTGACCTTCGTCGGCGCCGGCCAGACCACTCCCCAGGTCAGCTTCGCGATGGAAGGTTGCTCCGGCACGCCGGTGCCGGAGTTGTCGCTGGAAGTCGATGACCTGGACGAGGTCTTGCGTCGATTGGAGGGCGCGGGCTACGTGCCGGAGTACGGTCCGGTGATGGAGCCCTGGGGCGTGAGACGCTTCTTTGTCCGCGATCCTGGTGGGAGGCTGTTGAATTTCCTGGAGCATGTTTGAGGAATGACCGCCGGGTGGTCCGCCGGTACGGCCGCGCCTAAAAGCCCGCGCAGAAACGTAGCCTGGAAAACGGCGCGGCCTTTTCAAAGGGGTGACGTTGTTGCGCGGGGAGCGCCCTCACCCCAACCCTCTCCCAGAGGGAGAGGGGGCTAGCCGTGCAGGCGTTCAGCTCTATTTGAACCGTAGCCTGGAAAACGGCGCAGCCTTTTCAAAGGGGTGACGTCGTCGTGCGGGGCGTGCCCTCACCCCAGCCCTCTCCCGGAGGGAGAGGGGGTTATTCGAGCAGGCGTGCAGCTCCATCGGAAACGTAGCCTGGAAAACGGCGCAGCCTTTTCAAAGGGGTGACGTCGTTGCGCGGGGCGTGCCCTCACCCCAACCCTCTCCCGGAGGGAGAGGGGGTTATTCGAGCAGGCGTGCAGCTCCATCGGAAACGTAGCCTGGAAAACGGCGCAGCCTTTTCCAGGGGTGAGGTCGTTGCGCAGGGGTGCCCTCACCCCAACCCTCTCCCGGAGGGAGAGGGGGCTAACCGAGCCGGTGTTCAGCCGCGGCAGAACGCTCGACGGCCTGTGGAGCTACCCTCAGCCCTCGCTGACCGGCAGTCGGCGCACGAAGTTGCCCACCCGCCAGGCCAGTTGTTCGCCCTGGCACTGCACCAGCAGGTTGCGCACCGGGTAGGACTGGCCGGCGACGCTGGCTTCGGCCTGGGCTTCGCTGGCGCCGTCCAGGTGGTTGCGGGCGAGAACCTGATAGCTGCCGGTGGGGCAGCGTGCCGCCGCTTCGCCCGCGCAGCCGGACCAGCTGCCGAAGACCCCGTTGCACTGCACCAAGTAGGCCGTGCTGCCATCCCTGAGGTAGGCGTTGTGGGAGCTGGCGCAGCCGGCCAGCAGGGCGAGGAAGCCGGCGCAGGCCAGCAGGCGGAGGGTAGTGCGAAGGGCGGCGAGGCTCATGGGAGTGGCTCCAAACAATATGGAGCCATCCTAAGAAGCCAACCCCCTCCCCCATAAATCGTACCGGCGGATAGCGCTTATCGACGACGCTGATGGCCGCGGCGCTAGGGGTTCTCGCCCATGAATCTGATGATCTCGCCGCGCAGCCAGCGCTCGCCCGGATCCTGGTCCTGGGCCGCGCGCCAAACCAGCGACAGCTTGGCCGGGACGATGGGAAACGGCGGTTCCTCGAGGCGCAAGCTGCCACTGGCGGCCAGCGCCCGGGCGGCGTAGTCGGGCACCGTGGCGAGCAATTCGCTACCCGCCAACAGGGCGCCGAGGCCGTTGAAGTGGGGTACGCCCAGGGCCACCTTGCGACTGCGGCCGAGGCGCGCCAGGTCGTCGTCGATGTTGCCGCAGAGATCGCCGGACATGGACACCAGCACATGGGGCCGGGCGCAGTAGTCGTCCAGCGTCAGGGGCGCGGGATCGCGGTCGGCGCGGACCACCAGGGCGCGGATGTGCCTCAGGGTGCGGCACTTGGCGTTGGCCGGCAGCTGGGTGGTGTAGCTGATGCCCAGGGACACCTCGCCACTGGCCAGCAGCCCGGGCAGGAGCAGGAAGTTGGCGTTGCGCACCACCAGCACGCAGTGCGGCGCCACCTCGCGCAGATGGGCCAGCAGCGGCGGCAGCAGGCCGCATTCGACGTCGTCGGACATGCCCAGGCGAAACACCGCGCGACTTGCGCCGGGGTCGAAGTCGTCGACCTCGCTCAAGGCATTGGACAGGCCGTCCAGGGCCGGACGCAACCGTTCGAGAATGGCCAGGGCGCGCGGCGTGGGCTCCATGGCGCGACCGCTGCGCACCAGCAGGGGATCGTCGAAGAACTGTCGCAGGCGCACCAGGGCGGCGCTGATGGCCGGCTGGCCAAGAAAGAGCTTTTCCGCGGTGCGGGTGAGGTTGCGCTCGTGCATCAGGCTTTCGAACACCACCAGCAGGTGCAGGTCGATGCGGCGCAGGTCGTTGCGGTTCACGGCATCCCTCCGCGAAGGCCAGGCGCCGGAAGGGGCGCCTGGCCGTCGTTTACCTTACTTGGCGGCCAGCTTGGCGTAGCTGGTCATCAGGTTGCGGTAGTTGGGGATGTGGTTGGACAGCAGGGCGCCCAGGCCCTCGATGTCGTTGCGCCAGTCGCGGTGCAGTTCGCAGGCCACGCTGAACCAGTTCATCAGCTGCACGCCGGCGGCGCTCATTCGTGCCCAGGCGGCCTGCTGCACGGTCTTGTCGAAGGTGCCGGAGGCATCGGTCACCACGAAGACGTCGAAGCCTTCGGCGATGGCGGCCAGCGCCGGGAAGGCCACGCAGACGTCGGTCACCACGCCGGCGATGATCAGCTGCTTGCGGCCGGTGGCCTTGATGGCGGCGACGAAGTCCTGGTTGTCCCAGGCATTGATCTGGCCGGGACGGGCGATGTACGGCGCCTCGGGGAACAGCTCGATCAGCTCGGGCACCAGCGGTCCGTTGGGGCCCTGCTCGAAACTGGTGGTGAGGATGGTGGGCAGACCAAAGAACTTGGCGCTGTTGGCCAGGGCCAGGACGTTGTTCTTGAAGTCGCTGGGGGTGAAATCCTGCACCAGGGAGATCAGACCGGCCTGGTGGTCGATCAGCAGGACGACGGCATCGTTCTTGTCGAGACGGTTGTAGGGCTTGCTCATGGTGGAGTCCTCGGGGGTGGTGGTTGATGAGGTAACGGGCTGCGCTAGGCGCCGCCCAGGAGATGGCGGATGGCGATGGGTACGCCGGGGGTCTGGTATTGCCGCGCCGCCGCTTCCAGGCGCTGTTCGCCCTGGGTGACGCGGTGGTGGTGGCGCAGGTGCTCCAGCCAGGATTCGTCGCAGAAGAATTCCTGCCAGCGGCGCGGTTCGGCGCTGTCCTGCAGCAGCGCCCAGGAGAAGGCGCCGTTGCGCCGGCGCATGGCGCCCACCGCCTGCATGGCCTGGCGAAAGGCCGGGCCGTGCTCGGGGGCGATGTCGTATTCCAGGGTGACCATCACCGGGCCGCGCTCGCGGTCCAGAGAGTCGTCGAGGATGGGCGCCGGCCAGTGCAGCGAAGGCGCGATGTCCGCCGCCGGGGTGACCGGCAGGCGCAGGCGCCAGGTCAGCCCGATGCCGGCCAGCAGTACCCCGGCCGCCGCGCTCAGCGCCACGCTCAGGGAGAAATGACTGGCCAGGGCGCCCCAGAGGAAGCCGCCCAGGGCGCTGGTGCCAAAGAACACCAGGATATAGACGGCCAGGGCGCGGGCGCGCACCCAGGCGGGTACGGCGGTCTGGGCGGCCACCTGCAGGCTGGAGAGCACGGCGATCCAGGCCAGGCCGCTGGCCAGCATCACCGGCAACAGCCAGGCGAAGTCGCGGATCCAGGCCAGGCCGAGCAGGACCAGCGCATAGAGGGCACTGGCGCCGGCCACCAGCAGGTCGCTGGAGAGTCTTTCACGCAGGCGCGGCAGGAGCATGGCGCCGCCGATGGCGCCCAGGCCGACACAGCCGAGCAGGATGCCGAAATCCAGGGCGGTGCCCTGCAGGGCTTGGCGTACCAGCAGGGGCAGCAGGGCCATGCCGGCGCTGGCGCCAAGGAAAAACGCGGCGGTCCGGGCCAGCACCACCTGCAGCTGGAGCGAGCTGCGGGCATAGCGGAAGCCGACCCGGACGGCGCCCAGCAGGCGCTCCGCGGGCAGCACGGCGGCTGCAGGTTGGCGTCGCCAGGTCAGGAGCGCGACGATCACGGCAAAAAAGGAAACGGCATTGAGGGCGAAGGTCAGCCAGGGACCGGCCAGGCTGACCAGCACCCCGGCCAGGGCCGGGCCGAGGGCGCGGGCCACGTTCATGCCCAGGCTGGACAGGGCGATGGCCGCCGGCAACTCGCTCTTGTCGACCAGCTCGGGGGTCAGCGCCGACCAGGCCGGCAGCATCAGCGCGGTGCCCACGCCCATGGCCAGGGTCAGGCCCAGCAGCAGCGGTACGGTCATCCAGCCGGCCAGGGTCAGGCCGGCCAGGGCCAGGGCCACCGCGGCCATCCACAGCTGCACGCCGAGCAGATAGCGGCGCCGGTCGACGATGTCGGCCAGGGCGCCGGCCGGCAGCGCCAGCAGGAACATCGGCAACGCCCCCGCCACCTGCACCAGGGCCACCGCCAGAGGGCTGGCGGACAGCGAGGTCATCAGCCAGCCGGCGCCCACCTCGTGCATCCAGGTACCGATGTTGGAGGCGATGCTGGCCAGCCACAGCCAGCGAAAGGTGCGCTGGCGCAGCGGCTGCCAGGGCGAGGCGACGTTGGGAGTCACGGCGGCGGCGGTCATGGCGGCGCTCCTCAGAAGCTGAAGCAGGAGCAGCCGAAGGCGCCCCAGAAGCCACTGAAGTCGCTCACCGGCACCCGGCTCTGGCGCGCCCGCTCATGGCCGTGGCCATGCACGGCACAGGCACCGGCGCACTGGTGCACGGCGGCTTGCAAGGGCGCACCAGGTTTCCAGTGACCGGGCACCTTGACCACCGGCGACCAGTCCGGGGTGACCGGCAGGGGCGCCGGCCCCAGGCGATCGAATTCCTCGGCGCCATGGACGATGCGGCCACCAACCACGGTGAGCACCGACTCCAGGTGCTTGATGGCCTCTTCCTCGACCGTGAAGAAGTCTGCCGAGAGCACCGCCACGTCGGCCAGCTGGCCCACCCGCAGCTGGCCCTTCTTGCCCTGCTCCGAGGAGAACCAGGCACTGCCCTGGGTGAAGAGTTGCAGGGCAGTGGCCCGTGGCAGGCCTTCCTGATAGAGCGCGAGGCCGCCGACGGTACGGCCACTCACCAGCCAGTACAGCGAGGTCCAGGGGTTGTAGCTGGAGACGCGGGTGGCGTCGGTACCCGCACCCACCGGCACGCCTTCGGCCAGCATCCGCTGGATCGGCGGGGTCTGCTCGGCCGCCTGGGCGCCATAGCGGTCGACGAAGTATTCGCCCTGGAAGGCCATGCGGTCCTGGATGGCGATGCCGCCGCCGAGCGCCTTGACCCGCTCGATGTTGTGCGGGCTGATGGTCTCGGCGTGGTCGAAGAACCAGGGCAGGCCATTGAAGGGCACGTCGCGGTTGACCCTCTCGAAGACGTCGAGCATCCGCGAGATGGATTCGTCGTAGGTGGCGTGCAGGCGGAACGGCCAGCGCTGCTCCACCAGGTGGCGCACCACGGGTTCCAGATCGGCTTCCATGGTGGGCGGCAGGTCCGGGCGCGGTTCGAGGAAGTCCTCGAAGTCGGCCGCCGAGAAGGCCAGCATCTCGCCAGCGCCGTTGTGGCGGAGGAAGTCGGTGCCCTGGTGCAGGGTGACGCTACTGGTCCAGTTCTTGAAGTCGATCAGCTCTTCCTTGGGTCGCTGGGTGAAGAGGTTGTAGGCGATGCGCACGGTGAGCTGGTCGGCGTCGGCCAGTTCCTGGATCACCTGATAGTCGTCCGGGTAGTTCTGGAAGCCGCCGCCGGCGTCGATGGCGCTGGTCAGCCCCAGGCGATTGAGTTCGCGCATGAACTGGCGGGTGGAATTGACCTGGTATTCCAGCGGCAGCTTGGGTCCCTTGGCCAGGGTGGCGTAGAGGATCATGGCGTTGGGCCGGGCGATGAGCATGCCGGTGGGCTCGCCGCGGGCATCACGCTGGATCTCGCCGCCTGGCGGATTGGGCGTGTCCCTGGTGTAGCCCACGACCCGCAGGGCGGCGCGATTGAGCAGCGCCCGGTCGTAGAGGTGGAGAATGAACACCGGGGTGTCCGGCGCCGCCTGGTTGAGTTCGTCCAGGGTCGGCAGGCGGCGCTCGGCGAACTGGAATTCGTTCCAGCCGCCCACCACCCGCACCCACTGGGGCGCCGGGGTGCGCTCGGCCTGGTCCTTGAGCATGCGCAGGGCATCCGCCAGCGAGGGCACGCCCTCCCAGCGCAGCTCCAGGTTGTAGTTGAGGCCGCCACGGATCAGGTGCAGGTGGGAATCATTGAGGCCGGGGATGGCGCGGCGCCCGCGCAGGTCGACCACCTGGGTGGCCGGGCCGCGATAGGCCATGACGTCGCTGTCGCTGCCCACGGCGATAAAGACGCCGTCCCTGATGGCGACCGCGGTCGCTTCGGGGCGCTCGGGATCGACGGTGTGGAGCTTGCCGTTGTGCAGGATCAGATCGGCGTATTGCATGTGGCCTCCGGGACCAGGGTCAGAAGCCCGGGCGCAGGGCGCCCGGGAAGGTCAGCGGGCTACGAAGGCCAGCAGGTCGCGATTCAGCTGCTCGGCGTGGGTCACCGCGAAGCCGTGGGGCGCGCCGGCGTACACCTTGAGTTCGGCGCCGCGGATCAGCTGGGCGGCGAGCTTGCCGGTGGTTTCGAAGGGCACCACCTGGTCGGCGTCGCCGTGGATCACCAGGGTGGGTACGTCGACCTTGGCCATGTCCGGGCGGAAGTCGGTTTCCGAGAAGGCGGTGACGCAGTCCAGGGTGCCCTTCAGCGACGCCAGCAGGGCGATGTTGAGGGTCTGGGTGAAGACCCCGGCGGAGACCTGCTGGCCCTGGTTGGTGCCATAGAAGACCGGGGCGAAGTCGGCGAGGAACTGGGCCCGGTCCTTGAGCAGGCCATCCCGGATACCGTCGAAGACGCCCTGGTCGACGCCCTGGGGGAAATCCGGCTTCTGCCCGAACAGCGGGGTGACGGCGCCGAGCAGCGCCAGCTTGGCGACCCGCGCCGAACCGTGGCGCGCCAGGTAGCGGCTGACGTCGCCACCGCCCATGGAGAAGCCCACCAGGGTGACGTCGCGCAGGTCCAGGTGCTCGATCAGCTCCTTGATGTCGTCGGCGAAGGTGTCGTAGTCGTAGCCGTTCCACGGCTGGCCGGAGCGCCCGAAACCGCGGCGGTCGAAGGCGATGGTGCGATAGCCGTTGGCGGCCAGATGGTGCATCTGGTAGTCCCACATATCGGCGTCAAGCGGCCAGCCGTGGCTGAACAGCACGGGCTTGCCGCTGCCCCAGTCCTTGAAATAGATCTCGACGCCGTCGCGGGTGGTAAAGGTGCTCATGGTTGTTCGCCTCTAGCGGTAGGGGGAGTGGAAAAGGCGCCCGAGCGGGCGTTGAGCCAGGGCGCGCACAGGCGGCTCACCCTCGGCATGATCAGGAACACCACCAGTGGCACGATGCACAGGGTGATCAGCAGGTTGCTGGGCACCGGGCCGGCCAGCAGCGGATAGCGCGCGAACAGCGGCTGCCACAGCGGCGGGATCAGCATCGTCAGGGGCGCGATGACCAGGTAGGTGAGCACCGCCTGCTTCCAGGCCGGTGGCTGGCGCACGCCGGGGCGTGGCGGGGTGAACCAGAATTCGGCGTCGGCATGCACCTCGGGCGCATCGGCCTCGCGCAGCAGCGGCGCCACCTCGGCGATCAGCGCCTGGCGCTCCGGCGAGGCCAGCCAGGCCTGCAGTTGGTCGACGTCGGCGAAGCGCACCAGGGTGGTGAAGGCGGCGCCCTCCTCGGCCGGCGGGATGACGTCCACGCCGAGGTGACCGCAGGCCGCGCGGGCGGCGGTGACCGCGCGCTGCAGCCAGCGCTGATAGGCCTGGTGCTGGCCGGCCAGGGGCTGGTGGCGGATCACCAGGGTGACGATGCGGCCGTGGGCCTGGTGCGGGTCCTGCCCGAGCGCGGCGCTCATGACAGGGCCCTGGCGAAACCGCCCTGGGCGGCGTGACGCCTGGCCAGCCGCGCCTCCAGCGAGTAGCGACCCGGTCCGGTGAGTGCCAGGGTGCCGAACAGCACCAGCAGCAGCCAGCCGAACTGGCCCTCTTCCAGCGACCACTGCGGATGCACCACCAGCAGGGCGATCAGCAGCAGCCCCAGGATCGGCAGGCAGGCCAGGCGCGTCGCCCAGCCGAGGGCGATCAACAGCGGGCAGAGCACCTCGGCGAAGACGGCGAAACCCAGGGTCGGCCAGGCGCCCAGGTGCAGCGGGTCCTCGATCAGCCCAAGCTGCTGGCGGAAATGCAGCGCCTTGGGCAGGCCGTGCACCGCCAGGAGCAGTCCGGCGCCACCCAGGCGCAGGAACAAGAGTCCCAGATCCAGTCGCGTCTCGCGCATGGCCCATCCTCCTGATGAGAGAGTCGGCTGCGAGAAAAGCCCCGCGCCGTCGATGGGGCGGACTTTCGCCCGGACGCTGGGGAGCGGCCTTGGACGTCTGTGCTGGTTTTTGTACGCCTGTGCTGTGGCGTGCAGGTGAAAGGATTCAGGTCACAACAGCGGCCTGAACGTGCCGAACAGTCAACTCATTCGTGACGGTAAAACGCCGACCAGCTACTTAATCGATTTCAAGGTGGACAGTAATCTGCGCCCATCGCATCCAAGCCGGATGCCAGACCTTTAAAGGACAGCTGACGATGAACACCACCCAAGCCCTCACCGCCACCACCGGCCGCCTGCTGCTCGCCAGCCTCTTCCTGTTCAGTGGCGTGGGCAAACTGCTCGCCCCGGCCGCCACCAAGGGCTACATCGCCGCCATGGGCCTGCCTTTCCCGGACCTCGCCTACCTGGGCGCCCTGGTGGTGGAGCTGGGCCTCGCCAGCCTGCTGCTGATCGGCTATCGCACCCGGCCGGTGGCCCTGGCCATGGCCGCCTTCACCCTGGTCACCGCCCTGGTGTTCCACAGCCACTTCGCCGACCAGAATCAGTTGATCCACTTCCTCAAGAACGTCGCCATCGCCGGGGGCCTGCTGCAGGTGGCGGCCTTCGGCGCCGGGGCCCTGAGCCTGGATGGCCGGCGACCGCTGCGGGCGGCCCGGCTGGCCTGATCGCCCTCGCTCGTTGCGCCCGCGTGGATCCTTGGGTTCAGGCGGGCGCCGTCACATCCAGCATCCTGGCGCAGGCCTCGCGCACCAGCTCGAGGAACAGACGCAACCGCGCCGGATAGACCCGGGCGTAGGGATAGATGAGATAGATCGGCAGGGGCGCGGCCTGCCATTCGGGGAGCAGATGCACCAGGCGCCCCGTGGCGACGTCCTCGCGTACCATCCAGTGCGACAGCGCCGCGCAGCCCAGTCCCCGCACCGCGGCATGGCGGGCGACGAAGAGACTCTCGGTGGCCAGCCGCGCCCGCAAGGGGATCAGCCGGCTCTCGCCAGAAGAACCCAGCTGCAGGCGCAATTCGGTCTGGTAGAACTGGGTCATGGCGATCCAGGGCAGCGCCGTCAGCTCCTCGGGTGCCCTCAGCGTGCCTGCCAGGTCCGGCGCCGCCACCAGGATGCGCTGGACATCGCCCAGGCGCACCGCCACGGTGTCCGGATCCTCCACCGCCCCCACCCGAATCGCGCAGTCGACGCCATCGGCGACGAAATTCGGTGCGCGGTCGCTGAGCACCCAGTCCACCTGCATGCCCGGATAGCGGCGCAGATAGGTCTCCAGGGGATCGAGCAACTGCTCCTGGCCGAAGGCATGGGGCATCACCACCCGCAGCCGCCCCTCGGGCTCGGCATGGGCGCCGTGCAGGGCGGCGGCGAAGGCCTGCCAGTCGCCGAGCAGTTGCTGGGCCTGGCGATAGCAGCGCTGGCCATCCTCGGTCAGCCGCAGGGCATGGGTCGAACGCTGCACCAGACGCACCTGCAGCGCCGCTTCCAGTGCCTGCAGCCGTCGGCTGACGGTGGGCTGGGTGGTGCCGAGCTGGCGCGCGGCCGCCGACAGACTGCCGGCCTCGACGATGCGGACGAAGGTCTCCAGCAGGTCGAGACGGTCGTGGGAAAAGGTACTGTTCATACGGCCTACGTATACCCCCTGTACCTGGCGTTCGGCTACAGGTTGCGACGGCTCTGGTCGAGAATGCGCTCATCGTCTTCCCACCGGATGAACCGCCATGACCGATATTCCACTCCCGCATAGCCCGACCTCAGCGCACCGTACCGGCCTGTCCCCTGCCCTGCTCGGCCTGCTGGCCACCGGCGCCGGCCTCAGCGTGGCCAACCTCTATTACAGCCAACCGCTGCTGGGCACCCTCGCCAGTGCCCTGCCTGCGCCCGCTGCCGACGTCGGGCTGATCCCCACCCTTACCCAGCTCGGCTATGCCTTGGGTCTGCTGCTGCTCGCACCTCTGGGTGATCGCTTCGACCGCCGCCGCATCATCCTGGCCAAGCTGGCCGTACTGCTGCTGGCGCTGCTGGGCGCCAGCCTGGCGCCGGGCCTGCACGGGCTGCTGCTGGCCAGCCTGGTGACCGGGCTGGCCGCCACCGTGGCCCAGGACCTGGTGCCCGCCGCCGCGACCCTGGCGCCGCCGGCCGAGCGCGGACGCATCGTCGGCACGGTGATGACCGGCCTGCTGCTGGGCATCCTGCTGTCCCGGGTAGTGAGCGGCCTGGTGGGCGAATGGCTTGGCTGGCGGGCGGTCTATCTGTTCGCCGCCCTGAGCATCGCCGCCATCGCCGTGGCGGTCTGGCGCGGCCTGCCCGCCTTCGCCGCCACCACCCGGCTCAGCTATCCGGCCCTGCTCGGCTCCCTGGGCGCGCTCTGGCGCCGCCATGCCGCCCTGCGCCGGGCGACCCTGGCGCAAGCCCTGCTGTCGGTCGGCTTCAGCGCCTTCTGGTCGACCCTCGCCCTCTATCTGCACGCCGGGCCCTTCCAGCTGGGCAGCGCCGCCGCCGGCGCCTTCGGCCTGGCCGGTGCCGCCGGTGCCCTGGCCGCGCCCTGGGCCGGCCGCCTGGCGGATCGCCATGGCTCGGAGTGGGTAACGCGGCTGGGCATCGGCCTGGCGGCCCTGGCCTTCGCCAGCCTGCTCCTGCTGCCCTGGCTACCGGGCGTGACCGGTCTGGTGCTGCTGGCGCTGGCGACGGTGGTCTTCGACCTGGGCGTCCAGGCCACCTTGATCGCCCACCAGGCCCAGGTCTACGGCCTGGAACCCGAGGCGCGCAGCCGACTCAACGCGGTGCTCTTCACCGGCATGTTCATCGGCATGGCCAGCGGTGCGGCCCTGGGCAGTCTGCTGCTGGCCCGGCTGGGCTGGAGTGGCGTCGCCGGCCTGGCGCTGGCCACCGCCCTGCTGGCCCTGGCGGTACGGCTCTGGCCTGGCCGTCCGCGCCCGGTTCGGTGATCGCGGACCAGGATCTGACGCCACCCAGCTCGAGGCATCGTCAACCAGGATAGGACGACCATTCTCCTCCCAGCCCGTTAATCAAACCGCGGCGCCACAGTAGGATGACTTCCATGGCGTCGGAACAGACCGCGCCCCCTTCAGACAAGGAGCCTCATCATGCTGGCCATTCGTAAAGCTTCCGATCGCGGCGCCGCCAACCACGGCTGGCTCAAGTCCTTCCACACCTTTTCCTTCGCCAGCTACCGCAATCCGGCGGAACAGGGCTTTTCCGACCTGCTGGTGATCAACGACGACACCGTGACCGGGGGCCAGGGCTTCGGCGAGCACCCGCATCGCGACATGGAGATCTTCTCCTATGTGCTCGAAGGCGCCCTGGAGCACCAGGACAGCCTGGGCACCGGCTCGGTGATCCGCCCCGGTGACGTCCAGCTGATGAGCGCCGGCAGCGGCGTCAGCCACAGCGAGTACAACCACTCCGCAAGCGAGCGGGTGCACTTCCTGCAGATCTGGATCGTGCCCAACGTGCGCCGCGCCGAACCGCGCTACCAGCAGCAGCACTTCAGCGCCGAGGCCAAGCGTGGTCGCCTGGCCCTGATCATCTCGCCGGACGGCGCTGAGGGTTCGCTGGAAGTGCGCCAGGACGCCCGCGTCTACGCCGGGCTGTTCGACGGCAGCGAGAGCGCCCGCCTGCAATTGGCCCCCGAGCGCCATGCCTATGTGCACGTCGCCCGCGGCAGCCTGGAGCTGAACGGCGTCCTGCTGCAGGCCGGTGACGGCGCAAGGCTGCGCGGCGAACGCGAGCTGCAGCTGGCCCACGGCACCGACGCCGAGGTGCTGGTGTTCGATCTGCGGCCCAACGAACTGCCGCAAATGCCCTGACCCTGTCTGCGCCTAGGTAGTAGCAGGCGCCAAGCCCGGAGGCCGCTCACTCGGCCTCCCCTTGCCGAGAACGCGCCATGAGCACCCAAGCCCTGACCTCCCTGGTGGCCGGTAACGCCACCCTCTGGCTGACGCTGAACGTCTTTGGCGAACAGCTGGGCCTGCCGGTACCGGCCTATCCCTCGCTGGTGGTGATGGGCGCGGCGGCCGATGAGGCCGAATTGCTCCTGGCGCTTCTGGCTACCGTGGCGGTCACCGGGGTGGCCGATCTGCTCTGGTACTGGGCCGGTCGGCGGCATGGTGCCTGGCTGCTGCGCCATCTGCCGGGGCATGTCCCGGCCGCCACCCGCTTGCCCGGCCTGCTACTGGTGGCCAAGTTCATTCCCGGCGCCGCGGCCCTCGCCACCCTCAGCGCCGGGGCCAGTGCCATGCCCCTGCGGCGCTTCCTGGCCTACGACCTGGGCGGCGCCACCCTGTGGATCGGCTCCGGCCTGGCCCTGGGTCGGCTGTTCGAGGCGCACATCCTGGCCCTGCTCGACGGACTCCAGGCCTATGGCCCGGCGCCCCTGCTGCTAGCCGGTCTGCTCGGCCTCGCCCTGCTGGGCTGGCACCTGCTGGCCCGCCGGCACGCTCGGCCAAGTCCGTCGCGACAGTATTGCGCCTAGACGGTTGCCGTCTTAACGCTAATTAACGATAGCCAACTCGCACGTCAGACAACTGCACGGAATCATTCTCATCCAGGCGGTCGCGCCACGCGGCTGGTTTGATAGGGAGAGCGCCATGTCCATGACCGTCGATAGCACCCTGGCTCTATCCAGTACCCGACTGGTCGGTTTGGCAGCCTGGCAGGAACGGCTGGCCAAGGAAGTCCTGCTGCAGCATCTGGAGCGCGGCATCAGCGTCAGCCAGGTCGCCTCCGTCTGCGGCCTGTCGCGCAGTCACTTCACCCGCCAGTTCAAGCTCAGCGCCGGACTCGCCCCCCTGGAATGGTTGCGTCAGCAACGCATCGACCGTGCCCGGCACCTGCTCGCCGAGCACCGACTACCCCTGGCGGCGATCGCCCTGGAGTGCGGCTTCTTCGATCAGGCGCATCTGAGCCGGGTGTTCACCCGCGCCGTCGGGGTCCCGCCGCTGGCCTGGCAACAGCAGGCCCTGGAGCGGCGGTTGCTGACGGAACTGGCGCAGGTGCAGCCGCAGCATGGCCAGCAGGCGGTAGCCTAGGGCCGCCCCGCTGCCTTCCACCAGGATCAGCGACTTGTCCACCAGTTGCCCCAGCAGGGGAATGAACAAGGCCTCCTCCAGCCCGCGCTGCGCCGCCAGGCGCAGGGCCTGCTGACGACTGAAGCGCTCGCCGGCCTCGGCCAGGGTCGCCAGCACGGCGAATTCCGACTCGCTCAGGCTGTGCAGACTCCAGTCGAGCATGGCGCCGAGGCTGCGCTGGCGTTGCGCCGCCGTGCGCCGTCCGGCCACGCTCAGGTAATAGCCGCCGTCGAGTTGCGCCAGTACCCCCGCCAGCCCCAGGGCCGCCACCTGCTCGGCCAGGATCTCCAGCGCCAGGGGCACGCCTTCGCTGCGGCGGCAGATCTCGCCCACCAGCTGCACGTCGGCCGGCCGCAGTTGCAGCCCCGGCAGGCGCGCCCGAGCACGTCGGACGAACAGCCGAAAGGCCGGCTCGCGCATGGCGTCGCGCAGTTGCCGCGCGGGTGGTTGCGCGACCGGCAGCGGCGCCAGGCGCAACACGGCCTCGCCTTCCACCCGCAAGGCTTCGCGACTGGTGACCAGTACCCTGAGTTGCGGACAGCCCTGCAGCAGGTTTTCCACCAGCCAGGCCGCGGGTTCGACCAGGCGCTCGGCGTTGTCCAGCACCAGCAGCAGGCGCCGCGTGGCCAGCGCCTCCTGCAGCGCCGGCAGGCCACTACCGCTGGCCAGGCCCAGGTCACTGGCGAGACGGTCCACCAGCGCCATCATGTGGCCCAGCGCCGCAAGATCGAGACTCTGGATCCCGTCGGCGAAGTCTTCCAGCGTGGGCAGCAGGTGCTGGACCAGCAGCGACTTGCCGACCCCTCCGGTGCCCACCACCGACACCAGGCGACGTTGCGCGAGCAGACGGCGCAATTCGACCAGGCTGGTGTCGCGCCCCTCCAGGGGCGTCAGGGGCAGCGGCGTCTCGGCCAGCGGCGTGAGGTCCGCTTCGTTCAAGCGCTCCACCGCCAGGGCGAAGCCGTAGCCGCGCTGCCGGGCGCTGAGAATGGGATCCCGATCGCTGTAGGGCCGCAGCACCCGGCGCAGGGCCGAGATGTGCACCCGCAGATTGATGTCCTCGACGACGGCGCCGGGCCAGACCCGGGCCATCAGGGTCTGCTTGCCGACCAGCTCGCCGGGGTGCTCCAGCAGCACCCGCAGGATATCCAGTGCGCGCCCACTCAGGGGCAGCGGCCGCTCGCCATCCAGCAGCAGGCGCCGGCGCGCATCCAGGACCAGGCCGCAGAAGCGGAAGGCACTGGCGTCTTCCAGGGACTTGGGCTCTTGCATGACCATGTCGCGCCCCCTCGCTGCGGGTCCTGCGGGCACCTGGCTCCGCAGCCCCTCGCCGGTAGGCGCCTCTCCTTGCCGATAGGTATGACCATTCTGGCCGCTGCCCAGGCAAGGCGTATGACGATCTACGGCCAGAAGCTGCCATCGATGGGCGTGATACCGCCATCCGCAGCTGCGTTCAGCTGAACTGGTAGCGGTACTGCGCCGGGGTCAGCCCCAGATGGCTCTGGAAGGCGGCGCGCATGCAGCGATCGCTGGCGAAGCCGCTGCGAAAGGCCACGGTCTTCAGCGGCAGCTCGGAGGTCTCCAGCAATTCGCGCGCATGATCGATGCGCGCCCTGAGCACGAACTCCAGGGGCGTCATGCCGGTGTCGCGCTTGAACACCCGGGCGAAGTTGCGGGTGCCCATGGTCGCGAGTTCGGCGAGCCGGCTGATCGAATAGGCCTGGTCGATGTTCGCCACGACATGCTGCTGCACCCGGGTGATGGCGGTGGTCGCCTCCGGCTCGTCGAACAGCGGACTGAACTGGGCCTGCTTGCCCTGCCGCTGGGTCACCACCACCAGCACCTTGGCCACCTCCCGGGCGATGGCCTTGCCGTGGTCTTCGGCCACCAGCGCCAGCGCCAGGTCGATGCCGGCGGTGACTCCGGCCGAGGTGAGCAGCGGGCCGTCGCTCAGGTAGATCTCGTCGGCGGTCACCTGGGCGCGGGGAAAACGCCGCGCCAGGCGTTCGCGATAATTCCAGTGGGTGGTCACCCGCCGGCCGTCGAGCAGGCCGGCGCTGCCGAGCAGAAAGGTCCCGGTGCAGACCGCCCCGTAGCGCGCGCACTGCGCGGGCACCTGCCGCAGCCAGGCCGCGACGTCGGGATGGGGCTCCAGATAGGCACCCGGCCCGCCAGGCACCAGCAGCAGGTCGTAGGCCTCCGGCGGCTGCTGGGTGGTGAGCTCCGTGCGTATCGTCATGCCATTTGAACAACGCAGGGTCCGCCGCCGCCCCGCGGCGATGGTCACGATGCGATAGTGGTCGGCCGCCGGCAGATAGCGATTGGCGATGGAGAACACCTCCACCGGCCCGGCGAAATCCAGCATCAGCACCTCGGGGACCAGCAAGAAAGCCACTGTCCTCGTCATGGCGATACATCCTTATCCGTGTTGCAGTTTGTCCTTGGACGGCAGGGTCGTCCGGGCGAAGTTGAGGTGAGGATAAGAACTTACGCCATGAGGGCAAGGGACTTTTTCCGTGTAGATCACGGATTCACGCTAGAAACTTTGGGGCTTCGGCCCTGCTGAACAGTGGTGGCCAGGGGATCATCCAGGCACCGTTGGGTTGGATGATCCCTTGGCTAAACCTGCCGAATCGCTCTAGCTTGGGCGTGTGGGCCTGAGCATCAGCAGCGTGACCAGCCCGATCAGCGCGGTCACCAGACTCGCGCCTTGCAGCAGGATAGCGAAGCTATGCAGGTAAGCACCTTGGAGCACGGCGGACGTGGCCAGAGGTAGATTCTCGAGATCGCCCAGCGCCACTTGTTGAGCTAACGCCAGCCTCGCCGGGGCGGACCAGTCGGCCAGCGCCTGGGCGAGCTGCCCTTCTATCAAGGTGCTCAAGATCGCCAGGGCCATCGCCAGGGCGACCCCCTCCCCCGCGACCCGAGTGGTATTGAAGATACCGGCCGCCATGCCGGCACGCTCCTTGGGAACGACACTGAGCGCCAGGCCATCCATCAACCCCCAGGGCAACCCTGTCCCCAGGCCGATCACGGTCAGGCACAGCAACAGCTCCGGCAGCTCGCCCTCCAGGGTAAGGCGGCTGAGCGCCAGCAGACCCGCCGCCGCCAGCAGGAAGCCAAGGGCGCAGAGGTAACCGGCAGGCAGCCAACGCGTCAGCCAGGCCGCCAGCAACGGGACCACCAGCAACGGCAGGGTCAGGGCCAGCAGAATCAGACCCGCCTGGGTCGCCCCCAGGCCTTCTACCCCGATCAGGCGCAGGGGCAACAGGACGATGAACACGATGTAGCAGACGCAGGTCCCGATGGGCAGCAGCTGCACCCCGAGAAAGCGCGGCAGGCGGAACAGCCGCAACTCCAGCATCGGGCGTCGACTCCTCAGCTGCCCGCGCACGAACAGCAGCAAGCCAAGCGCGGTGAGCAAGAGCAGCGACGTCACCTCGAGTGACGTCCATCCCTGGCGCGGCCCCAGAATGATGGCTGAGGTGAAGGCGATCAGCGTACCGGAGAAGTACAGTACCCCCGGGACATCGAGCCGACTCGCCTGCGGATCGCGACTCTCGCGCAGCCACTTCCAGGCGACCAGCGCGGCACTGCCGGCCAGTAAGGCGATACCCAGGAAAATGGCCCGCCAGCCCCACTCGTCAAGCAAGATCCCGGAGAGCAACGGACCAAAGGCCAACCCCAGTCCGAAGGTCGTGCCGAGCAGGCTGAAGACCCGCGTGCGCGCCGGCCCCTCGAATTCCTGTGCCAGGGCCGCGCTGCCTCCCGCCAGGGCCGCGGCGGCTGCCACGCCCTGAGCGGCGCGCAAGCCATCGAACCAGAGGATCGAAGGGGCCACCGCAAGCAGCAGGGAGATCAGGGTGAAGCTCGCCACACCGGCGAGAAAGAGTCGCTTGCGGCCATAGCGATCGGCCAGGGTTCCCGCAGCCATGAGCAGGCTGCCGAAGCTGAGCATGAAGGCATTGGTGATCCAGGCCATGGCCACGGCATCGGCATGCAACGCCGCGCCTATGGCAGGCGTTGCCACCGCACCGCCCGTGAAACTCAGCGGCAATACCAGGGCGGCCAGGCAGATGGCGAAGACGATCGGATAACGAGCGGGCGCCATGGGCATGGCCACGGCTGGAGACCTGTACATGAAGAGAGTCCTGCGAATTCGGCAGTGGGCCAGACTGCCGGGGTGAGCGCGCGACGGGCTTTGATCCACCATAACCAGGACGCAATCGGGGATAAACAGGGCTAACATCCACTGATAACGGAGCAAAAGGACTCAATCGGAATGGACAGCCTGACCAGCCTGGTCGCCTTCGTGAAGACCGCGGATGCCTTGAGCTTCGTCAATGCCGGCCAGGCCATGGGCATCTCGGCGTCCGCCGTCGGCAAGAACGTGGCCAAGCTCGAAGCCTCGCTGCAGGTGCGACTGTTTCATCGCAGCACGCGCAAGGTCAGTCTCACCCCGGAAGGTGCGCTGTTCTACGAGCGCTGCAAGCGGGTTCTGGATGAGCTGGAGGAGGCCCGGGCGCTGCTCTCCCAGACGGCGCGAACGCCCCAAGGCCGACTCAAGGTCAGCCTGCCAACCATCGGCTATCGTTTTCTGCTTCCTCACCTCGCTCCCTTTCGAGAGCACTATCCGCAGATCGAACTGGAGCTGGACTTCAACGATGAGCTGGTGGATGTGATCGACGCAGGTTTCGATGTGGTCATCCGCAGCGGTGGCCTGGCGGATAACAAATTGATGGCCCGGCGCCTAGGCCCCTTCCGCTTCCTGCTGTGCGCCGCACCCGGCTATCTACAAAGGCGTGGTCATCCCACTGTCCCGGCAGACCTGGAGCGGCATGACTGTCTGCGCTACCGCTTCGTGACTACCGGCAAGATCATGGATTGGAGCCTGTCAGCCGACCCGTTGCTTACCCGCCTGCACCTGCCGGCAACCCTGGTCCTCAACAACATGGAAGCCATCCTCATGGCGGCGCAGGACGGCCATGGCATTGCCTTCATGCCGGACTTCCTGGTGCGAGAAGCCCTCGCGGCGGGCCGGCTGGAGACGCTGCTGGATGCCTATACCCAGGACGAAGGCCAGTTCTGGGCGCTCTGGCCTTCCAGCCGCCATCTTTCCCCCAAGGTCCGGGTGTTCGTCGACTTCATCGAACAGCGGCTGTTCAAGGCCGCTGTCAGGGCCAACCCTACCCCCGCCGCAACCTGATCAGGGTGATCTCGCTCGGCGCGCCGAAACGCAGCGGCGGGCCCCAGTAGCCGGTGCCGCGGCTGATGTAGACGGTCAGTCGACCCAGGCGGTGGATGCCGGCCACCCAGGGTTGCTGCAGGCGCACGAAGTGCATCCAGGGCCAGAACTGGCCGCCGTGGGTGTGGCCGGAGAGCTGCAGGTCGGCGCCGGCGGCTTCGGCCTTGGGCGCCGAGCGCGGCTGGTGGGCCAGCAGCAGGCGGAACAGGCCTTCCGGGGTGCCGGCGAAGGCGGCGGCGGCGTCGCTGCGGTGGCTGGGCACATAGAGCGGCGCCGAGTAGTCGGTGATGCCGGCCAGCACGAAGGGCGTGCCCTGATGCTGCAGCACCCGATGCTCATCGAGCAGCACGGTCAGTCCCTGGTCGCGCCAGGCGCGTACCCAGGCTTCGGCACCGGAATAGTATTCGTGGTTGCCGGTGATGGCGTAGGTGCCCAGGCGTGCCTTGAGCCCCTGCAACGGCAGGAATTCGTGCTGCAGTTCGGCCACGCTGCCGTCCACCAGGTCACCGGTGATGGCCACCAGATCGGCGTCCAGGCCGTTGACCCGGTCGACGATGCGTTGCAGATAGCCGGCCTTGATGGTCGGGCCGATGTGCAGGTCGCTCAGTTGCACGATGCGCAGTCCGTCCAGGCCGGAGGGCAGGCTGGGCAAGGCCACTTCCACTTCCTTGACCCTGGCCGTGCGGCGGGCGTTGTAGACGCTGCGCAGGGCCACCAGCAGCACCAGTCCCAGCACCGCCCAGGCACTGCCGACGCGCCAGGCGGCGTCCAGCGGCTGACCGATGAGGCTGGCCAGGGCCACCACCAGACCGCGCAGCAGGCTGAACACCGCCAGGCTGGAGAACACGCCCATGGCGATCAGCGCCGCCCAGGCCAGCAGGCGCGACTGCATGTCCCGCGAACGAAAGCCCAGGGGCACCAGGACGAAGGACAGCAGCAGCAGGGCCCAGAAGGGTAGCTGGGCGGCCGGCGTCAGCCCGAGGTCACCGATGACGCTGAGGCCGATGAACAGGTGCAGGGCGAAGAGAACCAGATACATCATGGCGCGGGAGCGGAACATGGAGGGCCCTGAGGCGAGGAAGAGGTCTTACCTTAGCACCCCGCCGGTCGCCCCTCGGAGCCCCGGTGTGTTTCCAGCTACAACGATTCAGCCGGCATTCAGCGCTGCTCCGCCTCGCCGGCCTGGGCCGCCTGATCCGCCCGCCGCCCCAGGTAGAAGCCGAGCCAGGCCCAGAGCGCCGCGCAGCCGGCGCCCACCAGCGCCGGCAGCCAGGCGCCGTGGCCGAGCAGATCCAGCAGACTCTTGGCCCAGCCGCTGGCGGCGTCACCGGCGCGATAGACCACGGTGTCGATGAAGTTCTTGGCCTTGTACTGGGTCTCGGCGTCCAGCGGCGCGAAGAGCATCTCGCGGCCCGGGCGGATGAAGGCGTATTCGCCGATCCGCCTGACGATCATCAGCCCCGCCAGCATGGCGAAGGTGGGCAGCAGCGCGAGGCCCAGGAAGCCGATGCACATCAGCAGCGGCACCCCGGCCAGCAGGACGCGCACGCCCAAGCGCTGGGCCAGGCGGCCGGTGATCAGCACCTGGCTGACCAGGGCACCGGCCTGGACCACGAAGTCCAGCAGGCCGAACACCTGCACCTGGCGAGCGCGATCGGGAAACAGCTCGGCCACCAGTCGCGCCTGCTCGAAGTAGAGAAAGGTGCTGACCGTGGCCAGCAGGATGACGAAGGCGCTCACCGCCAGCAGATAGGGCGAGGCCAGCACCCGGGTCAGGCCGCTGAAGGGATTGCCGGCCACCGGGCGACGTGGGCTTTCGGTCGGCGGCGCACCCGGGCGTCCGGCACCGCGGGTCTCGCGCCAGCCCATCAGATAGGCCTTGAGCCTGAGCGCCAGGAGCAGCAGCGCGGCGGCCAGCAGCGCCAGGCCCGCTTCACCGATCAGGGGCGCCAGGGCGGCGGCCAGCACCGGCCCGAGCAGCCCGCCGACACTGGCCCCGGCGGCGATGAAGGCGAACAGCCGCCGCGCCTGGGCACCGTCGAAGACATCGGCCATCAGACTCCAGGCCACCGAGACCACGAAGAGGTTGTAGACCGAGATCCAGACATAGAAGGTACGCGCCAGCCAGACGCTATCGCCCAGGCTGGCGAAGCAGGCGGCGAAAGCCAGGAGGTTGAGCGCGAAGAAGCCGTAGACCCAGTCGACGAAGCGAATCCGCGCCACCCGCGAATTGAGCCAGGCGAACAGCGGCACGGCGAGCAGCATCACCACAAAGGTGGCGGTGAACAGCCACTGCAGATTCTCCACGCCGCCGGCGATGCCCATGGCCTCGCGGATCGGCCGCAGCATGAAGTAGCCGGCGAACAGGCAGAGAAACAGCGCAAAGCCCGCCAGGGCTGCGGACGATTCACCGGCGCGGGCGTCGAGGACGCGACCGAGCCAGTCCTTCATCTAGGCGAACAGCCCGGCGATGGCCTCGCGCTGGCGCGCATCGGGCAGCCGCCCGCGTCCGGCCTGGAGGTTGTCGACCATGTAGCGCGGATTGCTGGTGGCCGGGATCACCGCGGTCACCGCCGGGTCGGCGAGGATGAACTTGAGCAGCAGCTGCGCCCAGCTGGTCGCGCCCAGTTCGGCGGCCAGCGGCGGCAGTGGCTTGCCACGGGTGCCGGAGAGCAGGTTGCCGCGCTGGAAGGGTCTATTGATCAGCACGGCGATGCCCTGGTCGCGGCAATAGGGCAGCAGGCGCTTCTCGGCTTCGCGCTCGCCCACGGAATAGTTGAACTGCACGAAGTCGACCTTTTCCTTTTTCAGGGTAGCCAGCAGATCGTCCAGCGCCGCTTCGCGATAGTGGGTGACGCCGACATAGCGCACCTTGCCGGCCTGCTGCTGTTCGCGCAGCAGGGCCAGTTGGTTGGCGGTGTCCTGCAGGTTGTGCACCTGGACCAGATCCAGGCGCTCGGTCTGCAGGGCCCTGAAGCTGGCGGCCAGTTGCGCCGCGCCGCGTTCGCGGCCGGTAGAGGAAATCTTGGTGGCGAGAAAGACCTTGTCGCGGGCCTGGGCCCGCCTGACCAGCTCCCCGGCCACCCGTTCGGAATTGCCATAGCTGGGCGCGGTGTCGATCAGGGTGCCGCCGCCGTCGAGCAACGCCTTGAGCACCTCCTGCAGCGGCGCCAGGGTGGCGTCGTTCAGGTCGACATCGAGATTGCCCGAGGTGCCGAGGCCGATGACGGGCAGCGCCTCGCCGGAGCGCGGAATCTTGCGGGTCAGCAACGGCTCGGCGGCCTGGGCGCTCTGCCACAACCAGGGCGCGGCGGTCACGGCCGCAGCCAGGGCGGTGGTGGTCTGCAGGAAATGGCGACGGGTCGGCATGGCGGGCCTCGCGACGATCGGATTCGGAAAGGTGACCCTTGAGTTAAGCGGTTCTTCCGGCCGATCGCCCACCCGGCTCATTGCGGCATGTTGCGGCGCTCTCGCAGGTTGGGTTGAGCGCAGCGAAGCCCGACAGTGCCCGGGGTCGGACATCCCTCGACAGAGGAGCCGTCTCAACCCAACATACGTACTGGCTCCCGTAGCGTGGACAACGGCGAAGCCTTGTCCACTGGTCAGCTCTGACTGCCCAGCGGAAAACGCTGCGCGGTTTTCCACGCTACGGGTTGGCGACATCCTGGCCCGCAAGGATGTCGTGATCCGCCGGCGGCAGGCTGCCGTCGCCGCCCAGGTAGCGGTCGTAGAAATCCCGCACCGTGACGTTCTTGTGCTTGGCTTCGAACATGATGTCGAAGCGGTCGAGGAACTGGCAGGCGTAGCGGTTGCACCAGTCGTTCCACATCATGTCGCTGTGGGCATAGAGCAGCCGCTTGCTGATCTGCTGCAACAGGAACTTGATGTCGATGCGCTCGCTGGGCGAGACGCCCATTTCCATCAGCGCCTCCGGCGGCTGGGAGTAGTGCATGGCCGGACGCACCCCGCGCCAGCTGTCGATGATGCGCGCTACCCGTGGCTCCCAGGGATCGATGTAGGCCTCCTCGTGGATCCAGCAGTGGTGGATGTCCAGCACCACGGGGGCGAGGTCGGCCAGTTGCAGGCAGTCGTCGACGCCATAGGTCTTTTCGTCGTTCTCGAAGGTGATGCAGTTGCGCGCCTCGCTGGAAAGACGTGGCCAGACCGCGCGGATGCCCGGCACGCCCAGGCGACCGGCGATGTGCACGTTGCACTTGAAGTCCTGGAATGTCTGGCCGTAGCCCATCAGGCGGATCATGTCGGCGTGGTATTCGAATTCCTTCAGGCTGTTCTCCACCACCTCCGGGCGATCCGAGCCCAGCACGCAGAATTGCCCGGGGTGCAGCGACAGCCGCACATCGCGGCGGCGCGCCAGCTCGCCCAGCCGGTCGAGGCGATCCTCCAGCAGCGCCTGCAATTCCTGGGAGCGATAGAAGTAGGCGAATTCGGCGTGGCTGTAGAAGGGCAGCAGGTCGCTGCTCAGGCGCAGCATGCGCAGATTGTCCGGCAGGTCGGCGACATGCTCGACGAATCTCAGCTGGGCATCGAGGTTGTGGGTGACCACGTCCAGCAACTTGGCCTCGGCGGCGGCGCGCTCGACGCTGCCCAGCCAGCGCAGGGTGGTGGTGCGGGTATTGAAGGCCCGCTCGACCTGCTCCAGTTCCTTGAGCGACAGGCTGCGCTCGGGGTGACGGTACATGCAGGCAAAGCCGATTCGATACATGGGACGCTCGGGTCAGGGACTCTAGGGATTAGTCCGCGCGGCGCCGCTTGGGTGCGGGTGGGGTGATGGGTGGAGGGGGCCTTGGCGTTTGGCGCTCGGGCTTGCCCTCACCCCGGCCCTCTCCCGGAGGGAGAGGGGGTGGTATGGCAAGGGGGGTGACGTTCGCGATGTATCAGCTTGAGCGGCGGCAGCCAGTGGAAAACGCTGCGAGGTTTTCCACGCTACGGGAATCGATACTATCGCGGCCATGGCGGTCCGCCGATGCGGCCGCTCCTAGAGGGGATGAGGCTCTTGTAGGAGCGGCCCATGGCCGCGATCGAGTCCCTACCCCAACCCTAACCCATCGTTAGAGCAGGCAGCGGTAGGGTGGAAAACGGCGCAGCCTTTTCCACGCGTGCTCGGGCTGCCCTACCCCGGCCCGAACCACTGCGTCAGCGCATGCAGCACCAGCCCCACCAGGCCGCCCACCAGGGTGCCGTTGATGCGGATGAATTGCAGGTCCTTGCCGACGCTCTGCTCCAGTTGCTGGACCAGTTCATCGGTATCCCAGGCGGCTACCCGCTCGGCGATGTAATCGCCGATGCGCTGGCGGTTGCGGTCGATGAAGGGCGGCGCCACCGCCATCAGCTGCTCGTTGATCCAGCGTCTCATGGCTTCGTCGCGACTGAGCGTCTCGCCCAGTTCGGCCAGTAGCCGGCCCAGGCGGCGGCGGATGCGCGAATCCGGCGCGGCGAGATCCGCCTGCAGCCAGTTCACCAGTTCGTCCCACAGTTCCTGCAGATAACCCGCCAGCGCCGGGTGCTCCAGCAGCCGGTCGCGCAACTGCTCACCGCGCAGGCGAAAGGCCGGGTCCTCCTTAAGGCGCTCGATGAAGCCGACCAGATAGCCATCGAAATGCCGCCGCAACTCGTGCTCGCGGTCATGGCTGATCTCGCCGATCAGCCGCGACACCGCCTGCACCACCTTGATCGCCGACCAGCGCCCGACCCGCTCGTCCAGCCCCAGGTATTTGAGGGTGCGCAGTTCGCCGCCAATGGTGCGGGCGATCAGCGCCTGGGTGTCTTCGTCCTGCAGCAGGCGATCGATCTCCTGCAGCACCTCGTCGAGCACCGCCTGGTGGCGGCCGTCGGCGGTCAGCATGTCGAGCAGTTCGCCGGACAGCGCCGCCACGTCCAGGCGCTGCAGCCGCTCCACCGCCACCCGGCGGATGAAGGCCTGCACCCGCACCTCGCGCAGGGCCTCCAGGGAATAGCGGGCGACGCCGGTGGCCTGGCTGGCCACCGCAGCGGCGTTGTCCGGCTGACGCAACCAGCCGGCCAGACGCCCGGCGGCGTCCAGTTCCTCCAGCTTGGCCAGCACCTGGGGCGTGGCGAGGAAGTGCAGGCAGATGAAGTCCGACAGCTTGCGCCCGACCCCGGCCTTGTTGCGCGGGATGATGGCGGTGTGGGGAATCGGCAGACCCAGCGGATGGCGGAACAGCGCGGTCACCGCGAACCAGTCGGCGATGGCGCCGACCATGGCCGCCTCGGCGAAGGCGGCGGCGTAGCCCCAGGCCGGATGGCGGGCTTCGAGGGCGGTGGCCAGGCAGTAGAGCGCCGCCGCCAGGAACAGCAGCAGCAGCGCGATGAGCTTCATGCGCCGGACCGGGGTGAGGCCGTCGCCGGAGAGTGTGGTCATGGAAAGGGGACAATCCTCGCGCGGGATGATCCCCGCATCCTACCCCAGACTAGAGTCTGACCCAGCGCTCCTCCTGCGCCGATTGCCGCGCGGCCTGGGCCAGGCGTTCCACCTCCCAGGCCTCCTGGAAGTCGACGCCGGTGTGATCGGGGTTGCCGCCCAGGGCCTCCAGCAGCGAGCGGACCTCCAGGGTCTTGAGTTCGTTGTAGCCGAGCTGGTGGCCGGGGGCTGGACAGAAGGCGGCGTAGTCCGGCAGGTGCGGACCGGCCAGCAGGGTACGGAAACCAGCCAGGCCCGGACGGTCGCCGACCTGGTAGAGGCGCAGTTCGTTGAGGCGCTCCTGGTCGAAGCTGAGGGTGCCGCGGGTGCCGCAGACCTCGAAGGCCAGGCGATTCTTGCGCCCGTGCTTGAGCCAGCTGGTGGTCAGGGTGCCGCGAGCGCCACTGGCGAAGCGCAACAGCAGATGGGCCTGGTCGTCGATCTCCACCGTGCGGGTACCGCCCTGGTGGGGCCGCTGGCCATGGGCGGTGTGCAGATCGGCGCACAGCGCCGCCACCGGGCCGAGCAGAAAGCGCGCCAGCGACAGGATATGGCTGCCCAGGTCGGCCAGGGCGCCGCCTGCCTGGCGGGTCTCGCAACGCCAGGTGAAGGGTCCCTGGGGATCGCCCATGAAGTCTTCGCTGAATTCCCCACTGAAGCTGACGATCTCGCCCAGCTCGCCGCTCTGGATCAATTCGCGCGCCTGCTTGAGCATGGGATTCTGCAGGTAGTTGTAGCCGACCCGGTTGACCACCCCGGCCTGGCGCGCGGCGTCGCGCATCCGCGTGGCCTCGTCCAGACTGACCGCCAGGGGCTTCTCGCAGTAGACCGCCTTGCCGGCCGCCAGGGCCGCCAGGGCCATGGGCGCGTGCAGCAGGTTGGGGGTGGTGATGGCCACCAGCTCGACCTGGGGATCGGCGATCAGGCGCTCCCAGTCGCAGCTGCGGACGAAACCCCAGGCGTCGGCGCAGCGGGCGGCGCGTTCCGGATCGGCGTCGGCCAGGGCCACCAGCCGCGGACGGACCGGCAAGCTGAAGCTGCTCGCCGCGTGATGGAAGGCCTGGGCGTGGGCATGACCCATGAAGCCGGTGCCGATCAGACCGATGCCGATGTCGCGCATGTCGTTCTCCGTCAGAGGTATGGAAAGACCCGGCCGGCCAAGCCAGTAGCCGGCCGGGTAAAAGGAAGGGTGGGTGCAGGCTTGCCCTCACCCCGGCCCTCTCCCGGAGGGAGAGGGGGAATAGCGGTCGGGTGTTGGCTCGGCTCCCACCCCGGCCCTCTCCCGGAGGGAGGGGGGAAAAGCGGTCGGGTGCAAGCGTAGCCCTCTCTCAGGGGAGAGGGGAAAGCGCCAGCCCTAGCGCTTGGCCTTGCGCTTGTTGCGGTACTGGTCGATGACCACGGCGACCACGATGATCAGCCCCTTGATGATGTCCTGGACGTAGGCGTCCACTCCGAGAAAGGTGAAGCCGCTGGCCATGGTGCCGAGGATCAGGGCGCCGATCACGGTGCCGGTGATGCGCCCTACCCCGCCCGCCAGGCTGGTGCCGCCGATCACCGCCGCGGCGATGGCGTCCAGTTCGTAGGACATGCCCATGCCGGCCTGGCCGGTGGCGGCGCGGGCCGAGGCCACGACCCCGGCCAGGCCTGCCAGCAGGCCGGCGATGCTGTAGACGATGATCAGGTGCTTCTTGACGTTGATGCCGGAGATGCGCGCGGCCTGCATGTTGCCGCCGATGGCATAGGTGTACTTGCCGTACTTGGTGTAGCGCAGGGCGATGTGGAAGATCACCGCCACCACCAGGAAGATGATCACCGGCATGGCCCCGGCGCCAATGGCGGTGTAGTTGTCGGACAGCATGCTGATCGGCTGGCCTTCGGTGTAGTAGCGCGCCAGGCCGCGAGCCGAGACCATCATGCCGAGGGTGGCGATGAAGGGCGGGATGCCGGTGACGGCGATGATGCTGCCGTTGATGGCGCCGGCCAGCAGCCCGACCCCGAGGCCGGCCATGACCGGCACCCAGACCGGCAGGTCGGTCAGCGAGGGAAACACCGCGCGGCCGAAGTCCGAGGTCTGGGCCAGACTCGCCGCCACCATGGCCGACAGCGCCAGCACCGAGCCGGAGGAGAGGTCGATGCCGGTGGTGATGATCACCTGGGTCACGGCGATGGCCAGCAGGCCGATGATCGAGACCTGCAGGATCATCAGCACCAGGCGCTGGGAGTTCATCAGGAAACTCTGGTCGCGCAGCACCCAGCCGAAGGCCTCGAAGGCCAGGCCGATGCCCAGCAGCACCAGCAGGATGCCCAGTTCGGTGGGGATGCGGCGCCGCGGGCGCGCGGTGGGTAGCTCGGCGGTTTTCTTGTCCAGGAGGGCACTCATCTTGTTCTACCTCGTTATAGGCCGGAGGCGGCGGGCAGGCACCCGCCGCGCGTGACGCGCGCTAGTGCAGTACGGGATTGCCCGAGGCCAGGTGCATGACCCGCTCCTGGGTGGCTTCGCCGCGATCGAGAAAGCCGGTGACGGTGCCTTCGTGCATTACCATCACCCGGTCGCTCATGCCCAGGACCTCGGGCAGTTCGGAAGAAATCATGATCACCGCCAGGCCCTCGGCGGCCAGCTTGGCGATCAGCCGGTAGATCTCGGCCTTGGCACCGACGTCGATGCCACGGGTGGGCTCGTCGAGGATGAGGATGCGCGGGCGGGTCATCAGCCAGCGGGCGATCAGCGCCTTCTGCTGGTTGCCGCCGGAGAGGTTGGCGATGCACTGGTCCAGCGAGGGGGTCTTCACCCGCAGCTGCTGGCGCATCTCCTCGCAGAGCTGATCGAGGCGCTGCTGCTGCACGAAGCCGCCGCTGGCGAAGCCGTTCAGCACCGCCACCTCCATGTTTTCCCCCACCGACAGGCAGGGAAAGATGCCGGTGTCCTTGCGATCCTCGGTAAGCAGCGCCAGGCCTTTCTGGATGGCGAGGCAGGGATCGTTCATGCGCACCGGCTGGCCGTCGATGCGGATCTCGCCGGCGGTGGCCGGGGTCACCCCGAACAGCGTCTCGGCGACGTTGGTGCGCCCCGAGCCCATCAGCCCGGCGATGCCCAGCACCTCGCCGGCGCGCAGGTCGAAGGAGACGCCGGAAAATACCCCGTCCAGCCCCAGGTCGCGCACCGACAGCAGCACCTCGTCACGCGGCGCGGTGCGCTCCGGGAACAGCTGGGTCAGTTCGCGCCCCACCATCATGGCGATCAGGCCGTCGCCGTTCATGCTGTCGGCGCGCTGCAGACCGATGTACTGGCCATCGCGGAACACCGCGACCTCGTCGGCGATCTGGAACACCTCGTCCATCTTGTGGGTGATGTAGACGATGCCCTTACCCTGGGCCTTGAGGTCGGCAATGATGGAAAACAGGTGCGCCACCTCGGTCTCGGTGATGGCCGAGGTGGGTTCGTCCATGATCAGCACGTCGCTGTCGTAGGACACCGCCTTGGCGATCTCCACCATCTGCCGCCCGGCGATGGACAGGCTGCCCACGCTGTCTTCCGGATCCAGGGCGATGCGCAGCCGGTCCAGCAGCGCCTGGGTCTGGCGACGCATCTTGCCGTGGTCCACCAGGTGCAGGGCATTGAGCGGTTCGCGACCCAGCCAGATGTTCTCGGCGATGGTCATGAAGGGCATCAGGTTGAGTTCCTGGTGGATCATGGCGATCCCCGACTGCAGCGCCTGCAGCGGCGTCTCGAAGCGCACCGGCACGCCGCGCAGCCGCACCTCCCCGGCATCGGGCTGGTAGATGCCGGCGATGATCTTCATCAGCGTCGACTTGCCCGCGCCGTTCTCGCCCATCAGCGCCAGCACGGTGCCGGGACGCACCCGCAGCTGCACGTGGGACAACGCCTTGACGCCGGGAAACTCCTTGGTGACGTCGACGATTTCCAGCAGGTATTCGCTGGGTGCGGCCGTGGCCGCAGGGCCGGGAGCTGTGGCAGGGGTGGCGGAACTGAGCATGATCACGATCTCCTCGCGGGCGCCGACCGGGCGGCGCGGGCCGCTGGTCAGTGAGGGGTGCGGGGCGCAGGGCTGGCCGTGACGGCATTCGCCAGGTGCGGGCAGGTGCCCGGCGGACAGGAGATCGGAGACCCATGCAGGGACAGGAAGCGGGATGGCATGACGGCACCTTTTATTCTTGTTGAAGGGCGCGCTCGCCGAGGCAAGCGTGCCGCTGTACGTCTTGGCTTGCTCTCGACTCTATTGGAAAATAAATTCCAGTCAATATCTTTTTGGAATTTTTAGGTGATAACGATCACCGGTCTCCGGCCCGGCCGGCACCGGGTGGAAAGACCCCGAATAGACGAAACGGGCAGCCCGCTGCCGGACTGCCCGTTTCGTGTGGAAAGCCGTGCTGGCGCGGCGCCCCGCCCTCCTTCCAGGGCGACGCCGGCGCCTCAGGTCATTTGGTCATGGCCTGGAATTCGGCGACGTTTTCCGGGGTGATCAGGCGGAAGGGAATCAGCACGTTCTGCTCGCCCGGGGTCTTGTTGATCATCTTGAGCGCCGCATCGAGGGCCCCTTCGGCCTGGCCCTTGGCGTCCTGGAACACCGAGACCGTCACCAGACCCCGCTTGATGGCGGCCAGGCCATCCGGCGTACCGTCGACGCCGGTGACCAGTACGTCCTTCTTGCCGGCCTGGCGCAGGGCCATGGCCGCGCCGATGGCCATCTCGTCGTTGTTGGCGAAGATGGCGTTGAGCTCCTTGCCGGCCAGCAGCCAGTTGCTGGTCAGGTCCATGGACTTGTCGCGCTGCCAGGCCGCGGTCTGCTCCTCGACGATCTTGATGTCCGGGTACTTGGCCAGGACTTCCTTCACCCCGGCGGTGCGGTTATGGGTGGAGTTGTTGGCCAGATCGCCCAGCAGGATGGCCACCTGGCCCTTGCCGCCGAGCTTGTCCGCCACGTACTGGGCCTGCAGACGGCCGGCTTCCTTGTCGTCGGAGGTCACCGCCACCACGCCCGCCGGCAACTTGGGATCGTCGGGGCGGCGGTTGATGTAGACGATGGGCACGCCGGCCTTGGTGGCGGCCTCGGTCAGGGTCCGGGTGGCGGCGGTGTCCACCGGATTGACGATGACCGCATCGACCTTCTGGCTGATGAAGCTCTGCACCTGGCTGAGCTGCTTGACCACGTCGTTGCGGGCGTCCTCGAATTGCAGTTGCACGCCGTCGGTCTTGGCCTTCTTGGTCATGTATTCGCGCACATAGGTGAGGTAGTTGTCGTCGAACGACGACATGGTCACCCCGACCTTGAGGTCCGCCAGGGCCGCGCTGCTGCCCAGCAGCAGCGACAGCGCCAGGGTGGCAAAGCGAGTTTTTTTCTGCATGGTTCAGGCTCCATTCGTGGGGTGACGATCAGCAAGGGGATCAGGCAGGCGCAACGGCCAGGCGCACCTCGGGCGCCACGCGGTCTTGAACCGGGCGGAGCCTGGGCGGACGCCGGACAGGTGGGGATCAGTGGGGGCGGTAGAACACCGCGGCGCCGGGCGAGGCGCAGAGCACGGCGCCGCTGCGCTCGTGGCAGAACAGCCGGCCCAGCAAGGCGAGCAGCCGGGAGGGACGCTGCACCTCGAGGCGGTGCACGGTGGCGAGGGCGAGACGGAAGGAATGCGTGGAGTGGTTCATGTGACGGCACCTATTATTGTTGTCGGGGCGCACGGCCCTGGTGACTCGTGTGTGCAACTGCTCTCGACTCTATTGGAAATTTAATTCCACAACAAGAGCAAAATAGAAATTTCATTCGACATTCGCGGACGACCGCCGCGCGCGGCCCTGGGCACCTGCCCGCGGCCGCTCCGCCGTCTCTGCGAGACTCTCTACCGCAAGGCTTTCACCCGTTCGGGCACTCTGCCGCGCCGCCTCCAGGATCGCCTGGCAGGCCAGGGTTTCCCGCGGCGTGACCGGCAAGGGCGCGCCCTGGGTCAGGGCGGCCAGCCAGCTCTCGTAGAATAGATCCCAGCGGCCCCGTTCGCTCGGTACCCGCGAGCGCTCCTCGCCCACGCTCAACCAGCCCCAGCGCTGATGTTCCTCGGCGCCCCAGCTGGCCTTTTCGCTGCGCGGGGTACGCCCCTGGCGCAGGGCCGCGGCCTGGCCGTCCAGGCCATCGACGCTATAGACGCCCCGCTCGCCGACCACCCGCAACCGCTGCGGACAGCGCTGCAGGCCGCTGCCCGAGAGGTGCGAGACCACCCCCGAGCGATGACGCAGGGACAGAAAGAATTCCCGGTCCCGCGCAGGATCGCCACGAGGGAACTGCGCCTCGGCATAGACCCGTTCGACCGGCCCGAACAGCAGCAGCGCCTGGTCCACCAGATGGCTGCCCAGTTCGAGGAGCAGACCCGCCTCGGTGCCCAGGCCCGCCGCGGCCAGGTCCGTCAGTTGCAGGCGCGACTCGAAGAGGCGTACCCGTCCCAGGCGCTTCTCGCGCAGCAGGCGGGCCAGGGTAAGCAGATCCGAATCCCAGCGGCGCGGTTGATGGATGCAGAGCGGGACGCCGAGCCGTTCGGCCAGCGCCAGCAGCTCCTCGGCCTCTGCCAGGGTCCTCGCCAGCGGCGCCGCGCAGACCACCGGCAGGCCCCGCAGCAACGCCTCCCGCACCTGCGCCGCCCGTTCGCCGAGGGGCGTGGCGATCACCAGGCTGTCCACCCCGGCGGCGATCAGACCGGCCATGTCGGCATGGCCGGTGACGCCGGGATAGGCCCTGCTCAGCTCGGCGCAGGGCGCCGGCGAGCTGGTCGCCACCCCCACCAGCTGGGCGCCCGGGGTGCTGGCGATCAGCGGCGCCTGCAGCAGGCGCCCGGGGCCGTCGTAGCCGACCAGTCCGATTCTCACGTGCGGAGCCTCCCCTGCAGGCAGCTCATCCCCGCGGGCGACCTAGTCGTAGAAGGCCGGCCGGCTGGGCAGGGTCACCGGCTCGATGGCGCCGCTGTCCTGCGCCTTGATGCAGGCGTCGGCGGTGACCGCGGCGATATAGCCGTCCCAGGACGATGGCCCAGTCAGCTGGCCAGCGGCGAGGTCGTCGATAAAGGCCTGCAGCTCCACGTCGTAGGCGGCGATGAATCTGTCCTTCCAATCCATCAGGATCTCGTTGGACAGCCGCGCCTCGCTGCGCAACTGCACCGAGGTCGGCTCCGGCAGGCGGGCGATGCCGCGCTCGCCGACGATCTCGCACTGGATGTCGTAGCCGTACTGGCAATTGACGAAGACCTCGACGTCGATGCGCACGCCCTTGGCCGTTTCCAGCAGCACCACCTGGGGATCGCGCAGGTGCTCGCGCGACGCCGGCGCCTTGCGCGGGAACACCACCTGGGCGGACACATAGTGATCGTCCAGCAGCCAGGCCAGCACGTTGATCTCGTGGATCAGGGTGTCGGTGATGGCCATGTCGGTGCTGTAGTGCTCGCTCACCGTGGGATTGCGGTGAGCGGCGTGGATCATCAGCGGCGCGCCGATGCGATCGGCGTCGACCACTGCCTTGAGCTGGCGATAGCCGGCGTCGTAGGGCCGCATGAAACCCACCTGCACCAGCCGCTTGCCGTGGGCCTGCTCGGCCTCGACGATGCGCCGGCAGCCCTCGGCGGTGGTCGCCAGGGGCTTTTCGCAGAACACCGGCTTGCCGGCGGCGATGGCGGCCAGCACGTATTCCTCGTGGGTCGGGCCCCAGGAAGCGACCAGCACCGCCTGGACGTCCGCGGCGGCGATCAGCGCATGGCCGTCGGCATAGACCTCTGCGGTGATGCCCAGCTCCTGGACCACCCGGGCGGCCTGTTCGGCGTTGATGTCGGTCACCGCCACCACGCGACTGCCCAGCAGGGTGTGGCTCAGGCGGCGGATGTGTTCGCGGCCGATGGCGCCGGTCCCGATGACACCGATGTTCAAGGTCATGACTTCATTCTCCGATTTGGACTTGTTGTGGAGTGAGCGGCGCTCAGTACTGGCGGGCCTGGGCGGCTTTTTCCTTGAGCACCCGGGCGACGGCGGCGATCTTTTCGCTGGTGGCGACCTCGGCGCCGCCTACTCGCCACCAGGACAGGTAGCCGTGCAGCATGGTCTTGGGCAGCACCTTGATGTCGATCAGGGTGGAAACCGTTTGCCGCCGGGCATCGGTCAGGGCCGCTTCCAGCTCTTCCAGGCTGCGCACGCTGTAGGTCTTGCAGCCGTAGGCGGCGGCGCTCATGGCGAAATCCACCGGCACGAAGTCGCCGTCGAGCCGGCCGGTCTCCGGATTGCGGTAGCGGAATTCGGTGCCGAAGCTGCCCATGCCATGGCCGACCTGCAGGTTGTTGATGCAACCGAAGGTCATGTTGTCGAGCAGCACCACGTTGATCTTGCGCCGCTCCTGGATCGAGGTGGCCAGCTCCGAGTGCAGCATATGGTAGGAACCATCACCCACCAGCGCATAGACCTCGCGCTCGGGCTCGGCCAGCTTCACCCCCAGGGCGGCGTTGATCTCGTAGCCCATGCAGGAATAGCCGTATTCCAGGTGATAGGTGTTGACGCCCTTGCTCTGCCAGGCGCGCTGCAGGTCACCCGGCAGGCTGCCGGCGGCGGCGACGATGATGGCGTCGTCGTCCAGCCGCTCGTTGAGGCGGCCGAGCACCTGGCTCTGGGTCAGGGACGAACCGGTCAGGCGGACGAATTCCTCCAGCACCGCGCGCGGCAGGTCGTCGTCGATCTCCGGTACGAAGTCGGCGCCGGTGTAGCCAACCGCATAGACCCGTTCCACCTCCTGGCGATAGCGCTCGCGCGCCTCCCCAACCTGACCGTCCCAGCCGGCGCGGTAGTCGGTAGCCCCTAACGCCTCGGTCAGCGCCAGGAGGGCTTCGCGGGCATCGGCCACCACGGCCAGGCCGTCGAGCTTGCCGGCGTCGAAGGCGGCCACGTTGAGATTGAGGAATTCCACCTCGGGATGCTGGTAGAGCCATTTCGAGGAGGTGGTGAAATCGGTGTAGCGGGTGCCCACGCCGATGATGAGGTCGGCCTCCTTGGCCAGCAGGTTGGCGGCCAGGCAGCCGGTCTCGCCGATGCCGCCGACATTGAGTTCGTGGCTGGAGACGACCGCGCTCTTGCCGGCCTGGGTCTCGGCGAAGGGAATCTCGAAGCGCTCGGCGAAGCGCTGCAGGGCCTCGGCGGCGCCGGAATACTTCACCCCGCCGCCGCAGATCAGCAGCGGCTTGCGCTTGCGCCTGAGCAGCTGCACCGCCTCTTCGATGGCGGCGGCCACCGGCGGCCGGCGATCCAGGCGGTGCACCCGCTTGGCGAAGAAGTAGTCGGGATAGTCGTAGGCCTCGCCCTGGACATCCTGGGGCAGCGCCAGGGTCACGGCGCCGGTCTCGGCCGGATCGGTCAGCACGCGCATGGCGTTGATCGCCGCGCTCATCAGCTGCTCGGGGCGGTTGATGCGATCCCAGTATTTGCTCACCGCGCGGAAGGCATCGTTGGTGCTGATGGACAGGTCGTGGAATTGCTCGATCTGCTGCAGCACCGGATCGGGCTGGCGACTGGCATAGACGTCGCCGGGCAACAGCAGCAGCGGAATGCGGTTGGCGGTGGCGGTGGCCGCGGCGGTCAGCATGTTGGCCGCGCCCGGGCCCACCGAGGAGGTGCAGGCATAGATCTGCCGGCGCAGCTTCTGCTTGGCGAAACCGGTGGCGGCATGGGCCATGCCCTGCTCGTTGCGGCCCTGGTGCACCACCAGGTCACCGGCCTCCTGCTCCAGCGCCTGGCCCAGACCGAGCACGTTGCCATGGCCGAAGATGGTGAAGATGCCGGCGACGAACTTGGTCTCGACGCCGTCGACGCTGATGTACTGGTTGTCGAGAAATTTCACCAGGGCCTGGGCCATGGTCAGACGTTGGGTGGTCATGGCTTCTCCCCGGTCACTTGGCGGTGGGCATGCTGAATTCGGCGCCCTTGGCGATGCTGTCGGGCCAGCGCTGCATCACGCTCTTGTAGCGGGTGTAGAAGCGCAGGCCTTCCTCGCCATAGGCGTGGTGATCGCCGAACAGCGACCTCTTCCAGCCGCCGAAGGAATGCCAGGCCATGGGCACCGGGATGGGCACGTTGATGCCGACCATGCCGACCTTGATGGTGCGGGCGAAGGCGCGGGCGATGCCGCCGTCGCTGGTGAAGCAGGAAACGCCGTTGCCGAATTCGTGGGCGTTGATCAGCGCCACCGCACTGGCGAAGTCCGGCACCCGCACGATGCCCAGCACCGGGCCGAAGATTTCCTCTTTGTAGATGGTCATCTCCGGGGTCACGCCGTCGAACAGGGTGGCGCCAACGAAGAAGCCATTCTCGGCGCCGGGCACCTTGAAGTTACGGCCATCGACCAGCAGCCTGGCGCCCTCCTCCACCCCCTTGGTGATGTAGCCCTCGACCTTGGCCTTGTGCTGACCGGTCACCAGTGGGCCCATGTCGGCATCGGCTTCCACGCCGTTGCGTACCCGCAGGGCGTCGATGCGCGGCAGCAGTTTCTCGATCAGGGCATCGCCCACCTCGCCCACCGCCACGGCGATGGAGATGGCCATGCAGCGCTCGCCGGCCGAACCGAAACCGGCACCGATCAGGGCGTCGGCGGCCTGGTCCAGGTCGGCGTCGGGCATCACGATCATGTGGTTCTTGGCGCCACCCAGGGCCTGGACGCGCTTGCCGCGACGGGTACCTTCCTGGTGGATGTATTCGGCGATGGGCGTGGAGCCGACGAAGGAGATGGCCTCCACGTCCGGGTGCTGCAGGAGCGCGTCCACCGCCACCTTGTCACCCTGGACCACGTTGAACACGCCATCCGGCAGCCCGGCCTGCTTGAGCAGGTCGGCGAGCAACAGGCTGGCGGAGGGATCGCGTTCGGAAGGCTTGAGGATGAAGGTGTTGCCGGTGGCCAGCGCCATGGGAATCATCCACAGCGGCACCATCACCGGGAAATTGAAGGGGGTAATGCCGGCGCACACGCCCAGCGGCTGGCGCAGGTTCCAGTTGTCGATGCCGCCGCCGATGTTGTCGCTGTAGCTGGTCTTGGCCAGGTGCGGCGCGCCGCAGGCGAATTCCACCACCTCGATGCCGCGGGTCACCTCGCCCATGGCGTCGGACAGCACCTTGCCGTGCTCGCGGGTGATCAGCGCCGCCAGTTCCTTGTGGTGCTGGTCGAGCAGCTCCTTGAAGCGGAACAGGATGCGCGCCCGCCGCAGGGCCGATTGCTCGGACCATTCGGGAAAGGCCGCCTTGGCCGCGGCGACGGCCTGGTCCACGGTCTGCACCGTGGCTTGGGCGACCCGCGCCTGGACCACGCCCTCGGCCGGGTTGAAGACGTCGCTGAAGCGCTCGGCCTGGGTCGAGACCGCGCCGTTGATGTAGTGCCCGATGACGGGGGTGTCGCTCATGTTCTGGCTCCTGGTGGCCTGGGGGTCGCCGCTGCGGCGCGTGCGAAAGGGATTAGCGCGTCAGCAGCCACTCGTGCTGCGGATCGTTGTGGAATTTCCAGACCCGCTTGGGGCCGGCCATCACGTTGAGGTAATAGGACTCGTAGCCATAGGGCACGCTGACCGGGTGATAGCCGCGCGGCACCAGCACCACGTCGTGGTCCTCCACCGCCATGGCCTGGTCCAGGTCGCGCTCGTCGGTGTAGACGCGCTGGAAGACGAAGCCCTGTCCCGGATCGATGCGGTGGTAGTAGGACTCCTCCAGCAGACTCTCCGCCGGCAGGTTGTCGCGGTCGTGGCGATGGGGCGGATAGCTGGAGGAATGCCCGGACGGGGTGCGCACCTCCACCACCAGCAGCGAATGGGCGGCCGCCGTGTCCGGCAGGATGTCGCAGACATAACGGGTATTGGCGCCCTTGCCGCGGGTGGATCGCTGCATGCTCGCCGGCTCGATCAGCCGCGGCGGCAGCCGGTCTGCCACCACCGGATTGCCCGGCGAGGTGCAGACGGCGATTTCGGCGATGCTGTCGGCGGTCACCCGCGCCTCGCTACCGGGCGGCAGGTAGGCGGCATAGGGCGAGACGTCCTCGAAGACGCTCTGGCGCCCGGCCAGCCCGCGCCAGGCGAAATCGCCCAGTTGCGGATGCCCGCCTTCGATACTGGCGCCGCCGCTGAGCAGCACGATGCAGACCTCCAGGTCACCCGCCAGCACCGGCAGGGACTCGCCCGCTTGCAGGCGATGGGCGGCGAAGCCGACATAATCCAAGGCACCGGCCGGGACACTGACGATGTCGCGGGCGCTCCGGTCGGCTTTGACGAGCAGATTCATCACAGGTCTCCTCAGGCAGTGGCCTGCGCCACCAGCTGGCGCAGATGGTCGTAGCCCTTCTTGGCGTATTCGTAGGCCGGCGCCACGGCCGGGTCCTGCTCGGCTTCCACCACCAGCCAGCCCTGGTAGCCGGCGGCAACCAGCACCTTGAGCAGCGCCGAGAAGTCGATGTCGCCATCCCCCGGCACGGTGAAGGTGCCGTTGAGGATGCAATCCGGAAAGCTCCACTGGTTGTTGCGCGCCAGCTGCACCACGGCCTTGCGCACGTCCTTGAAGTGCACATGGCAGACCCGGTCGATATGTTGCTGCAGCACGCTCAGGGGATCGCCACCGCCCATGTAGCAGTGACCGGCATCGAACAGCAGGCCGACGTCCGGGGAGGTCAGCGCCATCAGCCGGGCGATGTCCTCGGGCGCTTCCACATAGGCGCCCATGTGGTGGTGATAGGCCAGGCGCAGGCCTTGGCTCAGGGTGAAGGCGGCCAGCCGATCGAGCTTCTCGGCATAGGTCTGCCAGGCGGCGTCGCTGTGGAAGCGCGGCCGCTCGATCAGGGGAATCCGCTGCCCCTGGATGGAGCCGGCCACCTCGCCATAGACCAGTACCCTGGCGCCGTTCTCGGCCAGCAGCCGGCAATGGGGACGGATCGCCTCGATCTCGGCCTCGACGTCACGGTGCGCCAGGCCACTGGAATACCAACCGGACACCAGCTCCAGGCCATGCTGGCCGAGCACCTCGCCCAGCGCCTTCGGCTCGCTGGGAAACTTGCCGCCCAGCTCGAAGCCCTGGAAGCCGATTTCCTTGCCCTCGCGCAGGATGGTTTCCAGCGGGGTGTCGCCGCCCAGGGCCGGCAGGTCGTCGTTGGCCCAGGAGATGGGGTTGATGCCGATCTTGAGTTGTTGTTGTGCGGTCATGTCAGCCTTGCTCGTCAGGAGGCGATCAGGCGCGGGCGTCGCGCCAGGCCTGGATCAGGAATTCGAAGTTGCTGCGGATCTGCGCGATCAGCGTGCGGTCGTCGATCTCGCCGGCCAGCCAGGCCCGACTCGGCTGGGCGAAGATGGTCCGGCCCACGGCGAAGCCCTGGCAGCGCTGGCTGGCACTGGCCTGCCGAAAGCCTTCGGCCAGCTCCTCGGCCGGGGCGTTGAGGCCCAGCAGCACCACGCCCTGGCAATGGGGATCGCGCTCGGCGATCAACTGGTCGAGTTGCCTCCAGACGGCGGCCGGCTGCGCCTCGATCTTCCACCACTCGGGATAGATGCCCAGGTTGTACAGCCGCTTGATGGCGCGATAGAGCACGTCCGGCCGGCTGGACGCATGGTTCTTCGGCGGGATGACCTCCAGCAGGAGTTCATGACCGCTGGCCTGGGCCGCCTGGTACAGCCCCTTGAGCTGGGCCTCCTGCTCCAGGCGCAGCAGCGGCTCGTCATCGGGGTGGAATTGCACCAGGCACTTGATGATCTGCTCGTTCGGCCAGCTCAGCAGGGTGCTGCCCACCGAGCGACCATGCTCGAAGGCCAGGGGTCGCGAATTCTGCAGCTCCACCGGCCGGGCGATCCACCAGCCGCGGCCGCTGGCGGTATTCAGGGCGTCCTGGCCGAAGCGCTCGTCGGCCAGCAGCCCGACGTCCGCCGCCACGCCTTGATCCGCCAGCGCCTGCTCGACCTCGGCGATGGCCTGGACGAACAGTTGCTTGAGCGCCGGAATCCGCGCCGGATCGGCGCCCACCTGCTGGGCGCTTTCCACCAGCTGGTAGCGGTGATCGAAGGCGAAGATGAACAGCTGTTGCCAGGCGCGGCGGCGGACGCTGACCCGGTGCAGCCGGGTCAGCACGGGATCGAGGTCCGGCCGGGTGATGGGCACCGGACTGTGGTGGAGGTAGTCCAGTTCGGCCAGGGTCGGCATGGCCGGGGCGCAGCCATGGCGCGACACCACCAGTCCGCCGCAGGCATTGGCCAGCCGGCAGCATTCGGCATCGTCGCCGCCGGTCAGCCAGCCGCGCAGGAAGCCGGACATGAAGGCATCGCCGGCGCCCAGCACATTGAGCACTTCGACGCGGATACCACGATGGATCTCGCCGTCCTCGAGACGCGCCGGGATGGCGCCGTGGAGCACCGTGCAGCCCTGGGCGCCGAGCTTGACCACCAGAGTCGCCGCGGTCACCTCGCGCACCCGGCGCAGGGCGGTGAGCAGGTCTTCGCTGCCCCCGGCGATCTGGAATTCCTCCTCGGTGCCCACCACCAGGTCGAAGCGCGGCAGGATGCGCTGCACATGGGCGCTGACCTCGGCACTGGCGATGAAACGGGTCTCGCCATCGGCCTTGCCGGTCAGCCCCCAGAGCACCGGGCGGTAATCGATGTCCAGCACCCGCTTCACGCCATTGCGCTCGGCATAGTCCAGGGCCCGGCTGCTGGCCTGGAACACCCCCTCGGTGGAGAAGTGGGTACCGGTGATCAACAGCGCCTTGGCGCTGGCGATGAAGGCCTCGTCGATGTCGTCCGCGCCCAGCGCCATGTCGGCGCAATTCTCGCGATAGAACACCAGGGGAAAGGTCTCGCGGTCCTTGATGCCCAGCAGCACCAGGGCGGTGAGGCGCTCGCGATCCACCTGGATGCCGCGGATGTCGCAGCCTTCCTGCGCCAGCGTCCGGGTCAGGAAGCGCCCCATGTGGTCGTCGCCGACCCGGGTCAGCATCGCCGACTTCAACCCCAGGCGCGCGGTGCCGAAGGCGATGTTGGCGGAGGATCCCCCCAGGTACTTGGCGAAGCTGCTGACGTCTTCCAGCCGCGCCCCGATCTGCTGCGCATAGAGGTCGACGCCCAGTCGCCCCAGGCAGATGACATCCAACTGGCGCCCGCTGGCGAAGAAATGATCACCCATGGGTGGCTCCTGCTTATTGTTATCGGCCAACCGCGCGGACCCGAGGGGCCGAACGTGTGAGTGAGCTCAGGCTAGAACGACGCCGCGGACAAATCAACAAATTTTCCACATGAGATTTTATGGAATTTAATTTCCATAACTGGCGTACACTGCTCCTGCCGCCCCACTTCGACGCCGCCCGGCGAATGGGTTAAGTTGCCGGCACAAGAATCCCTACCGTGAGATAGCCCATGTCCTCCGACTCCCCGGCCGACGACCCCCTCAGCAGCGCGCCGCTGGCCGATCCGCCCGGCAACGTCGAGCAGTTGCTGGCCTGCATCGCCCGTGACTACGAGGCCCTGCCGCGCCAGCTGAAACGGGTGGCCGCCTATGTCAGCCAGCAGAGCGACAGGGTCATGGTGGATCGCATCAGCGATATCGCCGGGCAGTGCGAGGTGCACCCCTCGGCCATCGTGCGCTTCTCCCAGCGCTTCGGCTTCAAGGGCTTCAGCGAGATGCAGGCGCTGTTTCGCGAGGCCTACACCCACAAGACCACGCCGGTGCAGAACTACCAGCAGCGCATCCGCAGCATGATCGCCAACAAGAGCCAGCGCGCCAGCAGCGGCGATCTGGCCCGCGAATGCATCAACGCCACCCGCTCGGGTCTGGATCGACTGGCCGAGGAACTGGACGACGCCGCCTTCGACAAGGCCGTCGACCTGCTGGTGAACGCCGAGAACATCTATGTGGTGGGTGTGCGCCGCTCCTTCGCCGTGGCCGACTACTTGGTCTACAACCTGCAGCACACCAACAAGCGCATCCACCTCATCACCGGCCTGGGCGGCGGCTATCGCGAGCAGATGCGCAGCATCGCCCAGGGCGACCTGCTGATCGCCATCAGCTTCAGCCCCTATGGCAAGGAAAGTCAGCAGTGCGTGCGCATCGCCCAGCACCACAAGGCCAAGACGCTGATCATCACCGACAGCAACCTCTCGCCCCTGGCCAAGCGCGCCGATTCGCTGCTGCTGGTCAACGAGGGCAGCGCCTTCGCCTTCCGCTCCCTGAGCGCCACCCTCTGCCTGTGCCAGGCGCTGTTCCTGGCCCTGGGCTATCGCCTGGAGCTGAAGATGGACGAGATCCAGCTACCGCTGGACGAGGACGACTAGCCGGGAGCGGCCGCACGCAGCAGCCGGCCAGGCCCCGACAGGGCTGCGCAAACGCTTGATCGACAAACAGAAATTTCTTGAGCAGAAGGCTTGACAGCCACCGGCGCCTTGCCAATAATGCGCGCCTCGGATGGCTACGTAGCTCAGCTGGTTAGAGCATAGCATTCATAATGCTGGGGTCCGGGGTTCAAGTCCCTGCGTAGCCACCACCTATTTTCAAGGGTCAGCGTAAGCTGGCCCTTTTTTATTGCCCTCGAAAAAGTCCACCGTGGCACCGCCTTTAGTCCCCTCTCCCCCTGGGAGAGGGCCAGGGTGAGGGAACGCCCGCCTCCACGGATAAGCTCCCAAAGCCACATCTGGCACCGCTCTTCGTCCCTTCTCCCCTCGGGAGAGGGCTAGGGTGAGGGCCCCCTTCACGCCAACCTCAGCCCCGCCCATGAAAAAGCCCGGCCTAGGCCGGGCTCGATCACCGCGCAAGCAGCTTACAGCGCGACCTTCTGCTTGCTCTCCACCTCTTCCACAGCCGCTGCGTCCTGGGTGTCGATGGACTGCACCAGCGCCTTGGAGCTGAAGGCCCGCAGGTCGCGCAGGAAGTTGTCGCGCCAGGAGGCCAGGTCGGCCTGGCGGATCACCCGCATCATGTCCTCATAGCGCGACTTGCGCTCTTCCAGCGGCATGCGCAGCGCCCGGTCCAGCGCCTCGGCCATGCCGACATGGTCATAGGGATTCACGATCAGCGCGGAGTTGAGTTCGCGCGCCGCTCCGGCGAAGCGCGACAGCACCAGCACGCCCGGATTTTCCGGGTCCTGGGCCGCTACGTATTCCTTGGCCACCAGGTTCATGCCATCGCGCAGCGGCGTCACCAGACCCACGTCGGAGGAGCGGAACAGCCCCATTACCGTGCGCCGGTCATAGCTCTTGTTCAGGTAGCGGATCGGCGTCCAGTCCAACTCGGAGAAATGCCCGTTGATATGGCCGGCATGGCTCTCCAGCTGACGGCGGATGTTCTGGTAGGAGACCACGTCCGCCCGCGACGAGGGCGCGATCTGCACGAACTGCACCGCCCGGTGATGCTCGGGGAAATGCTCCAGCAGCTTCTCGAACGCCTGGAAGCGCTCCACTAGGCCCTTCGAGTAGTCGAGTCGGTCGACGCTGACGATGGTCTTGTAGGGCACGCCCTCGATGCTGCGCGAGATGAACTGGCGCCGCGTGCGATAGGACTCGGCCTGCTTCTGGATGACGTCCGGCATCACGCCGATGGGATAGACGCCCACGCGGAAGTTATGCCCGTAGGCAGTCAAGCTGCCGTCTTTCTCCAGCACGCCGCGTACCTCGCGGGTGATGTAGTCCTGGAAGGCCAGCTGGTCGGTGTCGGTCTGGAAGCCGATCAGGTCATAGAAGCACAGGGTCTTGAGCAATTCGTTGTGCGGCGGGATCGCGGTGAGGATCTCCGGCGCCGGAAAGGGAATGTGCAGGAAAAAGCCGATGCGGTTGCGGATGCCCAGCATGCGGCAGGCTTCGGCGAAGGGAATCAGGTGATAGTCGTGCACCCAGATGATGTCATCGGGCTTGAGCAGGGGCTTCAGGCGTTCGGCCATGGCCATGTTGACACGCCGATAGCCGTCGTACTCTTCACGGTTGTAGCGCGCCAGATCGATCCGGTAGTGGAAGATCGGCCAGAGGGTGGCGTTGGAGAAACCGCGGTAGTAGTGGTCGTAGTCGCGCTTGGTCAGGCCAAAGGTCACGTAGTCGATGTTGTCCTTGGTCTGGGTCTTGGCCGGCCCGTTTTCCTTGACCGTCTCGCCGTTCCAGCCGAACCAGATGCCGCCCGACTTGCGCAGGGCGTCCAGTACGCCCACTGCCAGACCACCCGCGGTCGCCTTGCCTTCTTCGATCGGGGCCACCCGATTCGATACCACCACTAAACGGCTCATCCTAATCTCCTTGCTTATAATGTGGCGCGAGGTCACGGCTCAGCTGCTGCAGCCAGAGGGCTACCGCTTCCACCGAAGGCAGGCGGGTCTTGGCGACCGTCTCCCCCTCTCCTACCTTGACGGTCAGACCGCCTCGCGCATTGACGACAGTGAACCCCTCTTCATCGGTACGATCGTCGCCGAGAAACACCGGCAGGCAGCCGGCAAAGGGTTCCAGTTCGAGAAAACGGGCGATGGCCTCGCCCTTGCTCGCCGCAGCGGGCTTGAGTTCGAAGACGCACTTGCCCGGTTGCAACTTGAATTCGCGATGGTCGGCGGCGATGCCTTCGGCCAGTTCGCGCACCAGGGCTTCCTTGTCCGGCGCCTGGCGATAGTGCAGGGCGAAGGCCACGCTCTTGCGCTCCAGCAGCAGGTCCGGATGGTCGGCCAGGGCCGCTTCCAGGCGGGCGCCGACCTGCGCCAGCACCGCGGCGTCCAGGGTCACCCGATGGATCTCGCCTTGGGGATCGCGCCATTCGGCACCATGTACGCCAGCCGCCGGCAGTTGCAGCGGCCTGGTGAATCCGTCGATCTCCGCCAGCGGTCGCCCGGAGACCACGGCGACGCCATGGTGGCGCGCCAGCTGCTCGAGCGCAGCGAGAGTTTCGGCGGGAATGAAAACCTGTTCCGGACGTGGCTGCAGTTCTGCCAGGGTGCCATCCAGATCGAAGAAGAAGGCCAGCGGCTGGCCCGATGAGGTGAGGCTGTCGAGGTCGATCATGGAAGGTACGACTGCCGGGTCACCGTATGGTTCGTTCACACCTTCCGGCAGTGCCGAGGAATTCCCCTTGCCGGCTCGTAGTCGGATTCAGGGAGATGCTCTAGCAGCCCTGCCTTTGGAGACCACCATGAACAAGCCCGATATCACCAAGACCCCCGAAGAGATCGACGACATCCAGGACCGCATGGGCGACATGCGCGAACTCGACTTCAGCGATCGCAAGGACGAGCGTCAGGGCCGTGCCGGCGACGAGATGGATGAACGCGACTACGAAGGCCAGTTTCCCGAAGAGCGCGTGCGCCAGGCCGGCATGACCGGTGGCGAGACCCTGGATCATCAACCGACCATGGACGACGCCAGTCCGGAGACCCTGCTGGACGAGACGGGTGCCCGCTCGCCGACCGACTACGGCGATGCCTGGCCCAACGACAAGGAGCTGAGCGTGGTCGAGGACAGCGACATCGGCGGCGGCTCCGGCCAGGACGAAGCCGAACTCGGTCGCAGTCATCCCCTGGACGGCCAGGCCTGGGACGGCGAAGCCGACGAACCCAACGAAGCCGAGACCCAGAGAGACGCCCGCTACGCCGATCTGGATGCGAACGACGAAGACCTCGCCGGGGACACCAGCCTGGACCTGGACGAAAAGCGCGCCGATCACTGAAACCGCTGAAGGCCTAGTCGAGCAGCGTACAGGCCATCACCAGCGCATCTTCCCGGCCGCCGACCGCGGGATAATAGTCCCGCCGGCGGCCGATCTCGTTGAAGCCATAGCGTTCATACAACCGGTAGGCCGCCTGGTTGCTGGCGCGCACCTCCAGAAAGCACTCGTTGGCCTTGGCCTTGCGTGCTTCCTGCAGCAGGTGTTCCAGCAGCCGCAGGCCGAGACCACGCCCCTGGCTTTCCGGCTTGATGGTGATGTTGAGCAGATGGGCCTCGTCGAGGATGACGTTGATCACCCCGTGCCCCACCTGCTGCTCGCCGGCCGTCATCACCCAGCAGTCGTAGGACTTCAGCGCATCGGTAAAGATGCCGCGGGTCCAGGGATGGCTGAATGCCTGATATTCGATCTTCAATACCGTGTTCAGATCGGCTTCGGTCATCCGCCGAAAGCTCACCGCATCGTTCATTGCTGTTCCATCCAGAGGCGCCGCAACGGGCGCATGGCTTGCCAGAGCGCGGCCTTGGCGGCCGGCTCTTCCATCAAGATATCCAGTCCCGGCACCAGCCAGGCCGGTCCCAGGGCGGTGTCCTGCTCCACTCCCGTGAGCTGCGCATCCGCGACGCCGCTGCAGCGCCGCGCGGCGCCGCCGATCAGCCAGAGGCCCAGGCCTTCGCCCAGGCGCTCCTGGTGCCCCGAGACGAAGCTCTGCACGAATTCGGCCGCCGCCGCCGGGCCCTGGTCGAGTTGACCGCTGTTGAGCAGCGGCCAGCGAATGGGTTCTTCACTGACGATCCGCGGCGTATCCGGCAGGCCGGCAGCGCGCAGCAGATCCCGCAGCAGCAGATAGGCGGGATCGCGCGAACCCAGGGTGTCGCCGGTGGGCAACTCCAGCAGCAGCAGGCAACGCCCGGCCTGGAGCAGCTGCAGGGCGAAGCGCGGCGCCGGCTCCCGTGGTAGCGGCGGCGCCCGCTCCGGTTCCGGCTCGGCCACGGGAGGCGCGGCCGGCTTCAACGCCGCGGGTCGCGGGATCTCGATACGCGGCCGATGCGCCGCCGGTGCGGCTGCCGCAGCGACCGGCGCGGCCTTGGCCACCGGCTCCGGGCGGACCACCCGAGCGGCGACGGGCGCCTCTTCCGGCTCCTCGACCCACAGGGCTTCCGGCCGCGAAGGCGCGGCGAAGGGCAACACCGTGCGCGGCACCCAGACATCCAGCTGCAACGCCTGCAGATAGGCGCGACGACGCGCCTCGGCGGCAAGCGCGGGGCTGGTGGCGGTGGCGGGGTCGGACATGGGCGGATCCTTCGGACACGCGGCGGGATAATTCGGGGCGGCATTGTCGCGCGGATCGCCGCGGATCGAAAGGCCGCCCTGCCCATCGGTCCCACCGCGGTCACATCGAAGGCTCTGGCGTCTGGAGTACAATGGCGCTTTTGTCTGGTGCGGTCCCCGCCATGATCGACCCCAAACGCGTCCTGCGTACCCTCGCCGAACACTGGCACCTCATCGACCCGCTGTGCGCCCACTTCGACAGCGGCACCCTGGGCCTGGCCGAGTTGCGTGCCCGCCTGGCCGAACAGCTGCCCGAGCGCACGCCGGCCGACCTCACCGCCCTCCTCGACACCTGGATCCGTCTGGACATTCTGGTGCCGGTGGCCAAGAGCCCCAATCGCTTCGAACTCAATGGCCAGATCCACGATTTCCTCGGCTATCTCAGGCGCGAACACCGGCTGGGCCTGTGCCTGGAGATCGAGGCCTACCTGCGCCACCTGGAGCGCCTCGCCGGCCACATCCGCGAAGCCTTCGACAACCGCGACGGCCCCGACCTCGTCCGCCAGCTGCGCCTGCTGGACATGCGCGTGCGCGATGTCCTCAAGAAGCTGGCCAACGACGGCCATGCCTTGGAGGGCGTCGCCGAGCGCGCCAAGACCAGCGATCGCCAGATCCCCCTGCGCCAGCGCTATGCCGAGGTGCTGGCCACCTGGGACGAATACGTCGAGCCGATGATCCAGCTGGTGGCCGCCGACGGCGCTTTCGAGCGCGGCGTCCACCGCGTCGAGCAGGTGCTCCTGCACCTGCTGGGCGAACAGCAGCGCCTCGGCCAGCTGGTCGACGACGACCTGCTGCTGCGCACCCAGGCGCGCATCCTGGAGATGCACAACGCTGCCCAGCTGGCGCTCAGACGCGCCCGCGAATTGCTGCTGCCACTGCGCGAGGAAGCGCGTCGGCACAATGCCGTGACCCGCGGCGCCGCCCTGGCCCTGGCCACCATCCGCCGCAAGGGCCTCGACGCCGTGCCCCAGGCCGCCCTGCCCCTGTTCAGCCGGCCGCAGAGCGTCTTTCTCGGCACCACCGCCCAGGTGGAAAGCTATGTCTACGCCCTGGCCCGCTTCGAACCCAAGCCGGCGCGCTTCCCCAGCCAGGCCAGTCGGCCGCGCGACAGCGAGCGCCCGGCGGCGCCCCGCACCGCCCGCGAGATGCTCGACCTCTGCCAGGACGCCCTGCCGCTGCCGGATCTCATGGCCTGGCTGCTGGAACAGGAGCCGGCCGGCGACACCGACGAGTTGCTCTACTGGTTCTCACGCCTGTCCCGCGATACGCGCTTCCAGCGCCAGCGCCTGGACCGCCGCCACTACGACACCCTCGAACACCGCGTCAGCCTGTGCTCCTACGCCCTGACCGCCCGATCTCTCGCGAGCGACGCCCATGCAACTTGATCTCAACGAAATGACCCAGCTCGCGCCCATCTTTCGCGAGCTGTTCAAGGGCTATCACCTGTCCCGCAGCGAGCCCGAGAGCTACGCTCAGCTCAGCCAGCAGCAGGACCAGTACCGCGCGCTGTTCCGCGCCCTCGGCTTCGAACTGGTCTGCGATCCGCGCGGCTTCTACTACTTCGTGCCCGAGCAGATGGGCGCCCAGGTCAACAAGACCGCCCAGCGCCTGGCGCTGTTCACCTTCATCCTGGTCGAGCACCTGGCCGACCAGGGCCGCGACCCCCTGGCCGTGCTCGACGGCGGCACCCTCGGCCGGCACGAGTTGCCGGCGCTGCTGGACAAGTACCGCGACCTCTTCCTGCAGGCCGAGGTCACCACCCAGGAAGAGCTGGAGGAAAAGATCCTGCGCCGCCTGACCCAGCTCGGCTTCGCCCTGGACAGCAACGGCACCTACCGCTTCCTGCCGCCCATGCACCGCTTTCTCGATGTCTGCCTGACCGTGCAGCAGGATCGCGACCTGGCCGCCGGCCTGCATGCCAGCGACCTGCCGCTACCGGCCCCGACCCTCGCCAGCGACGAAGACGGCAGCGAGCAGGAAGGCGCCGACGAGGATGATGAAGAGGCTGCCCTGGCCCGCGCCATGGCCGCAGAACGGGAGTTCGACCTATGATCCGCTACGGCATCAGCCGCTTCGCCCTGCTCAACACCGCCGGCTACAGCCTCGGCCTCTTCCCGCTGGAACAGCCGCTGTCGGTCTACGGCGCCAACAACCTGGGCAAGAGCGCCTCGATCAACGCCCTGCAATTCCCCATCCTGGCGCGGCTCTCCGACATGAGCTTCGGCAAGTACAGCAACGAGCAGTCGCGCAAGTTCTACTTCGCCACCGACACCAGCTACATCCTCATCGAATTGCGCCTGGCCCACGGCCCCCACGTCATCGGCGTGGCCGGTCGCGGCCCGGGGGGCGGCTTCGGCCACCAGTTCTTCGCCTATGCCGGCGAACTGGACCTGGCCCACTACCAGCGCGACGGCGCCTGCCTGCGCCAGCGCGAACTCTTCGCCAGTCTGGAGCGCGCCGGCCTCAAGGCCTATGAAGTCAAACCCGAGGAATTGCGTCGCCTGCTGGTTGGCGGCCATACCAGCATCCCGCTGGACCTGACCCTGATCCCGCTGCGATCCACCAGCGAACAGAGCCTCAAGACCTTCCGCGCCCTGTTCATCAACCTGCTGCACATGCGCGAGATCACCGCGGCCAAGCTCAAGCAGCTGTTTCTCGATGCCTTCGAGCACAGCCTGAGATCCGGCAGCGTCGACTACATCGCCGCCTGCGAGGAAGCCTTCCGCGACGTGCGTCGCATGGAGCAGGACTACCAGTCGCTGGTCGCCGCCGGCCCGCTGGTCGAAGCCCTGGCCAATGGCGTCGAGCAACGCGACCGCCTGAGGGGCAAGCTGCATCGCCTCTCGCCGCTGCTCGACAGTCTGCTCGGCACCTGGCAGCACTACGCCCTGGACCGCCGTGACGAACTCCTGGCCCAGACCGAACACTACCGCCAGGAACAGGACGGTCTGCAGCAGAGCCAGCGCGACGGCACCAGCGAACTGATGCGCCGCGAGCGCGAGATCAGCAGCCTGCAGCGCTGGCTCGCCGAGCTGGCGCAGCTCAAGCACCGCTTCGCCCTGGTGGACTCCACCGCGCCCCTGGAAGCCCAGCTGCTGGCCGCCAAGGACGCCCACGACGAACTGGCCGGCGCCCTGTCCCAGGCCCGCCAGTTCAGCAGCGAAGACCTAGACCAGCGCGTCCGCGAGCTGGAGCAGCGCCTCAAGGCTATTCGCCAGCAACTCGACCACGCGGACAACAACAGCTACGCCCGCCTGCGCGAGGAATTCAGCCAGGCCGACGTCGACCGCCTGATGCGGCTGTTCAATGGCCAGCTGTTCAGCCTGCCACTCGGCCCCAAGGGCGTCGAACTGAGCGAAGACGGCAACTGGGTAAAGACCTTCGAAAGCATCCTGGCGCGCTTCCAGGGCGATCGCCTCGAATTGCCGGGCCTGTCCCTCGACCTGTCGGGCATCGAGCCACCCACCCTGCAGGCCCTCGCCGATCGCGCCGCCCTGCGTGACCAGAAGGACCGCCTGGAGCGCGAACTCAAGCAGCTCAAGGCGCAGCAGGGTGTCAGTCTCGACCGCCAGGCCAGCAAGGCCCAGGCCGAAGCCCTCTACCAGCAGGTCCTGGATGCCCAGAAGGCCCTGGAAGACTTCCGTCGCTGCCAAACTCTGGGTGCCGAGGAAAACGAGAAGCTCGAACAGCTGGCCCAGCTGGAAGCCGCCCAGGACGAACTGAGACGCGCCGGCGACGCCTTCACCGAGCGCGTCCAGCAACTCTCCGCCAAGCTGCAGCTGATCGGTCGCCAGCTGGCCGACCTGGAAGCCAAGGACCGCACCCTGGCCGACGCCCTGCGCCGCCGCCAGCTGCTGCCCACCGATCTGCCCCAGGGCACGCCCTTCATGGAGGCGGTCGACGATTCCCTGGAAAACCTGCTGCCGCTGCTCAACGACTACCAGGACACCTGGCAGGCCCTGCAGCGCGCCGACACCCAGATCGAGGCGCTCTATGCCCAGGTCCGCCTCAAGGGCGTCGCCAAGTTCGACAACGAGGAAGATCCCGAGCGCCGCCTGCAGCTGCTGGTCAACGCCTATGCCCATCGCCAGGACGAAGCCCTGACCCTGGCCAAGGCCCGCCGCGCCGCCGTCACCGACATCGCCCGGACCCTGAGAAACATCCGCAGCGACTACGACAACCTCGAACACCAGCTGCAGCTGTTCAACCGCGAGATCAATCGCAAGCAGGTCTCCAATCTGGAGAGCTTCCGCATCGTCCTGGCGCCGAACAAGGAGGCGCTCAAGCACATCGACCAGATCATCCACAGCGCCGGTCAGTACGAGGAAGGCGAAACCCTGTCGGTCTTCGATCTCACCCAGGACAGCAGCCAGGACCAGAAGAACGAGGACGCCAAGGAATACCTGGCGCGTTTGGTGGCCGCCAACGGCAACCAGCTCGGCCTCAAGGACCTCTTCGAGCTGGCCTTCGAGATCACCAAGCAGGGCGGCCAGCCGATCCTGCACACCGACATCGACGGCGCCGCCTCCAACGGCACCACCATGACCATCAAGGCGCTCACCAACATGTACCTGTTGCTGCACCTGATGGACCGGGAGCAGGCCGCCAAGATCCGCCTGCCCTACTACCTGGACGAAGCCGCCGACATCGACGAACGCAACCAGCAGGCGCTGATCGAGACCAGCCAGCAACTGGGTTTCGTGCCCATCCTGGCCAGCGTCAAACCCCAGGTCAGCGCCCAGGTCGCCATCGACCTCGAAGGCGGCAGCGGCCCCAGCGGCATCTACATCGACGAAGCCGACTGGAAATACATCGCCAAACGCGACCTGGCCCTGCCCGAACCTGCGTGAGCCCCTGCCAGAACGCAAAAAGCCCGGCATCTGCCGGGCTTTTTCTTGCTCGCGTAACGCTGCGGTAGGTTGGGTTGAGCGCAGCGACGCCCAACATCCAGCTGATCGCGGCCATGGGCCGCTCCTACGGCATGCCTCCTTGTAGGAGCGGCGGCATCGGCGGATTGCCATGGCCGCAATAGCCGGGCTGTTGTAGCTCCTGTGCTCTTTTCGGAGTGCCACCAGTGACCGTCTAGCAGGCTCCGCGCCAAGCTCTCCGCCACTCCGCTCCTGGTCCCCTCTCCCCCCCGGGAGAGGGCTAGGGTGAGGGCAACCTCAGCTACGTAGCGTCAGGTGTCCGCTGGCCAATTCTCTGCCCCCAGCGCCTAGGCACTTTAGCACTCGGCCAAACTTTTC